>NZ_JAHLYV010000003.1:0-3107 GCF_025128115.1 Synechococcus sp. CS-1326
GACGAGAGCTGATGTGATAGGTTATTGGACTGCGCGTGAGCCGGAAGGCAAAGCGCTGCAGGGCTTAGGGCAGAGGGAAGCGGAAGCCCCCGATGCTGTAAGTTTCAGAAGCGGCTGAGAGGCCGCCGAGCCAGAAGCCCCTGAGAGGGGGTGAGTATGGCGCACCTGGACAAAAGAAAAGTTTAGGAACTGACGCTTTTGCTGCGTCATCCTGGTTGCGAGCGAGGCGAGAGGATTGAGAAATCAGGCGTGAGCTTGGTTGATCAACCTGAAAGTCTGTTTGCAGCGAATGGATGACGAGATAGCAGCAGAGGTGTGAGGTCCCGTCAAAAAGAACAAAGCAGATTGATGGATGGAATGTTGAAGGAGAGGCTGTCACGGGTCACGACTTCGATGAAAAGTTCCATGATCATCAAGACTGCGACCGGATCTGAGTGATTTGGAAAGTCGTTGCCATGTCTGTGTGAGCCGCGAGGTGAGCAGAGAGATGAGGAACGCACTCTCGAACCCTTCCACCGGAAGGAGGCCAAGAAGGACAAGCTTGCTGCGAGGCAAGTATTTAGTCTGGAAGGCGGCATTGATTGCGACGAGTTTGTTTTGAATTGAGCGCGAGTTTAAGGCAAAGCGAATAAGTTTAAAGGATCAGTGACTACAACGGAGAGTTTGATCCTGGCTCAGGATGAACGCTGGCGGCGTGCTTAACACATGCAAGTCGAACGGACCTTCGGGTTAGTGGCGGACGGGTGAGTAACGCGTGGGAATCTGCCCTCAGGAGGGGGACAACAGCTGGAAACGGCTGCTAATACCCCATATGCCGAGAGGTGAAATGAAATTCGCCTGAGGATGAGCCCGCGTCTGATTAGCTAGTTGGTGTGGTAAAGGCTCACCAAGGCATCGATCAGTAGCTGGTCTGAGAGGATGATCAGCCACACTGGGACTGAGACACGGCCCAGACTCCTACGGGAGGCAGCAGTGGGGAATTTTCCGCAATGGGCGCAAGCCTGACGGAGCAACGCCGCGTGAGGGACGAAGGCCTCTGGGCTGTAAACCTCTTTTCTCAAGGAAGAAGACATGACGGTACTTGAGGAATAAGCCACGGCTAATTCCGTGCCAGCAGCCGCGGTAATACGGGAGTGGCAAGCGTTATCCGGAATTATTGGGCGTAAAGCGTCCGCAGGCGGCCCAGAAAGTCTGTTGTTAAAAAGTGGAGCTCAACTCCATCCAGGCAATGGAAACTACTGGGCTAGAGTGTGGTAGGGGCAGAGGGAATTCCCGGTGTAGCGGTGAAATGCGTAGATATCGGGAAGAACACCAGTGGCGAAGGCGCTCTGCTGGGCCATAACTGACGCTCATGGACGAAAGCCAGGGGAGCGAAAGGGATTAGATACCCCTGTAGTCCTGGCCGTAAACGATGAACACTAGGTGTCGGGGGAATCGACCCCCTCGGTGTCGTAGCCAACGCGTTAAGTGTTCCGCCTGGGGAGTACGCACGCAAGTGTGAAACTCAAAGGAATTGACGGGGGCCCGCACAAGCGGTGGAGTATGTGGTTTAATTCGATGCAACGCGAAGAACCTTACCAGGGCTTGACATCCTGCGAACCCCTGAGAGATCGGGGGGTGCCTTCGGGAACGCAGTGACAGGTGGTGCATGGCTGTCGTCAGCTCGTGTCGTGAGATGTTGGGTTAAGTCCCGCAACGAGCGCAACCCACGTCTTTAGTTGCCAGCATTCAGTTGGGCACTCTAGAGAGACCGCCGGTGATAAACCGGAGGAAGGTGTGGATGACGTCAAGTCATCATGCCCCTTACGTCCTGGGCTACACACGTACTACAATGCTACGGACAAAGGGCAGCAAACTCGCGAGAGCTAGCAAATCCCATAAACCGTGGCTCAGTTCAGATCGTAGGCTGCAACTCGCCTACGTGAAGGAGGAATCGCTAGTAATCGCAGGTCAGCATACTGCGGTGAATACGTTCCCGGGCCTTGTACACACCGCCCGTCACACCATGGAAGTTGGCCATGCCCGAAGTCGTTACTCCAACCCGTAAGGGAGGAGGACGCCGAAGGTGGGGCTGATGACTGGGGTGAAGTCGTAACAAGGTAGCCGTACCGGAAGGTGCGGCTGGATCACCTCCTAACAGGGAGACAAAACTGACTTTGATGTCTGACCCAATTTTGTGGTGAGGCCAGAGTCCTGTCATCTCGAAGGTCGATCGGTACCTCAAGGGATGAACCAGCAAGAAGGAAGTACTTACCAGCGATGGTGGGGATAAAGATCTGTGTTGGATTCATTTTTTCAGTTCCTAAACTTTGTCTAGGTCTTACCTCACAAGGGTTTTCCTGGGCCATTAGCTCAGGTGGTTAGAGCGCACCCCTGATAAGGGTGAGGTCCCTGGTTCAAGTCCAGGATGGCCCATTCGTGTTTGGGGGTTTAGCTCAGTTGGTAGAGCGCCTGCTTTGCAAGCAGGATGTCAGCGGTTCGAGTCCGCTAACCTCCACTGACCAAACCAGCCGGAACGCGAAGGCGACAGGAAACACTGCTCAGGACTAAGACTAGATCGTCAGCTGCGAATGGACCCCAGCTTCCTTTCAAGTTTTGTGTGATCAGGAGATCAACAGAACGAACGAAAAGACGCTGGGCTCTGATCAGCCTGGTTACTGGAACCAGGCTGAGAGTGCACAGCAGAACCTTGACAACTGCATAGATAAGTCTGAATATAAAGCATCTCATGGATGCTCAATTCAAACGAAATCATTTTAACTGATAGGCTGTATCTGCGAAAGCAGGTATCAGTCTTGAGGATTTTGTGATGAGAATGAATTGAGAGATTCTAGAAGTAAAGCCGAGCTCTGCATGCTTCCTGGCTGCTGCCGAAGCAGTCGGGTTTGATTTTGTTTTTGATGGGCTTGATAGCTCACGATGAAATCTGCTGCTGGAGTCATCCACTGGTTGGATGGTGAAAGTTGGGAGGTTGTAATCAGCCTGGTTTAGGCCAGGAGAGCAGGATAGGCCGATGGAAAGCAAGAGAATCTGCGTACAACCGCAGCAATGGCATGGAGAGAAACATTGGTCAAGCTACAAAGGGCTCACGGTGGATACCTTGGCAC
>NZ_JAHLYV010000004.1:0-66454 GCF_025128115.1 Synechococcus sp. CS-1326
GTGCTGTCGATCGTGGTGACGTCGACTCCGGAGGGATCGACGTAGCGCACGGTGAAGGTATAGGCCCCGCCTGGAGCGACCGTGATGTTGCTGGCCGTGAGCGTGGCTGCCGGGCCGGTTCCGTCGTTGACCGGCGGCACGGACGCGTTGATCAGGACGCCCGCACTGCCGCTACCTCCGCTGCCGAACCAGTTGGCCGTGGCCAGGTCCAGAAGTCCATCTGCGTTGAAGTCGGCGGCTATCACTGCGAAGGGTGTGTTGCCGGTGGTCACCGTCACCGGCGCGCTGAACACACCCTCGCCTTGGCCATAGTGGATGCTGATCGAGTTGCCGCCGGGGTTGTTGCTGTTGTTGGGATAGTTCCCTGCGGTATTGGCCGTCAGCAGATCCAGCAGGCCATCCCCGTTCACGTCGGCGATGGCGATGCCCTTGGGCACGGGTCCAGTGCCCAAGGGCGCCGTTGACATGAAGGTGCCGTTGCCCTGGCCGAGCAAAAGGCTGATGGAGTCGGAATCCTGATTGGCTGTGGCCAGATCCAGGTTGCCATCGCCGTCCACATCGGCCAACCGGATCGAGTGTGGACCTCCTCCTACGGAATAGGTGGCCGTGGCCGTGAAGGTGCCTGCCGCTGCGCCAGCAACGCCGTTGAGGAGGATTGTTACGCTACCACTGTTGGTATTGGCTACGGCGAGGTCGGGACGGGAATCATTGTTGAAGTCGCCAAACTGCAGGGAATGAGGAGCGTTTCCAACGTTGTAGACAAAGGAGTTGCTGCTGCTGAACACACCGCTACCGCTGTTCAGTAAAACGCGAATGATGCTGCCGCCCCAACCGGCCACAGCGATGTCCAGGTCGCCGTCGAGGTCCACATCGGCAGCAACTGCCTCATGGCTGCCGGGAGCTCCTCCAAGAACAACAGCCGGAAGGAAGGTGCCGACAGAATTTGGATTGTTGTAGAGGATGCTGACCGTACCGGCATCTCCTTGATTGGCCGTTAGCAGATCAAGCCGGCCATCGCCGTTGAAGTCGACCAGAACGACTGACTTCGGCTGATCGCCGACCACGCCATAGGAAACCGCGCTCTGGAACGTTCCATCTCCCAGGCCAAGAAGCACAGACACACTGTCTGTACCAGCGTTGACCACAACAAGATCGTTGATGCCGTCACCATTGATGTCGCCTGCTGCGACACCATGAGCCCCTTCGCCTGTGGTCAGCTCAATCGAAGGAGAAAAAATTGCGGGATCAGGCATCTGCAATATGGAGCATCATTTGCGGATAATAGCAGAGAAATCGATTGCTCAGCAGGAGATGCAGCGAAAGGATCTCTAAGAATTGAGTGAGAAATTAACTTTGGTTGTGGGAAGCATGGAATTGCGCCATTGAAAGATAGGGGACTTGGGTTTCGGCTCAGAGGTAGAAGAATGCGAATAAACGCGAACCCTATGATTAGGAGTGGCGCTGAGTAGCACCGCTCAGGCAAGCTCCAGCGGCACACAACATCAGACGGTAGTATTAGTTTCTGCAGGATTGTATGCGCTGTAGTATTCAATATGCAAAGAGGGGAAATTAGTTCCGCTATTGCGAACTGCTCAATCTTTGTTCGTATCGAAATACCTATTCAATCTTTCCTGCTGCTACGCATGATACCAGACAGGCTATTGGAAATGCTCCCCATCCCGGTCAGTCTGAGGGTCGTTCGAACACAGAGCAACAAGCTTGCCAAGGTGATGATCGTGCCAACGGCAAGTGCCGGCCATTGTGAGAGCGTCTTCTGCAGAACAAATGTCATCAGGCATGCAAGCAAGAAATAGGAACCTGTTCGACGGTTTTCCGCAGACCATTGGAAACCAGTCATGTTATGGGCTAGAAGGTAGACAAACAGAGCTTGGAACACGTTTGTCAGCAAGAAGGCGATTGCGGCGCCTTCGAGCCCAAAAGCATGGAGACCCCACCACGTGGCGGCGATATTGAAGGTAGCCCAGGCTGCCTCGACGGCAAAAAAGGCCAACCTTCGATTCATGGCAATAATGATGAATCTCATCGGCGTGACAATAATACGTATGGCCATGCCCATGCATATCCACTGCAGCAGAACGATTGAGCCGAAAAACTTTGCGCTGTAGAATAAATGGATGGCCAGTGGCGCAAAGGTAATGGTCGCGATGATGCCTGGTGCAGCCATAAGCATGCTCACGGTTGTTTGCTCATTGACTGTGGCATTGCAGACGTGATGGTCATTTACCACGCCGACGAGGCGTGGATAGAAGTCCATTGCGACTGCCTGCAGGACAAAGCCGACGTAAAGCCCTCCTACCGTCCAGGCGGCTTGATAGAGGCCTGCATTTTCTATCCCCTCCATACGAATGATGAAAGTCCGCACCACATAATCGGACCCGGACATCAGCAGACCACTAGCCAGAAAGGCCAGCCCCAAGTTGAACAGAAGGGCGGTCTCCCGGGCCACCTCGCCGGCCTTGGGAACGACGACTGCCTTTCCGATGCCGCGGCTGAACCACCAGGCGAGCCCTAGGTAGGCCATTGCAGCAGCAACTAGAGACGGCACGATGGCGCGCTCCCTGAGGAAATAGACAAGAACGACGGTGGCGATGGTCCCCAGCAGCGCGCCAAATACGGAGAGCTTCGCCACGGCCTTCATCCGGCGCATGCCCTGGAGGAGGGCGCCACGGCCATCCGCCACCACGGTGAGGAACAGCGCCAGGGCGAGAAGGGAAATGGAAGTGGCCTGCTCCTTCGTGCCGAAGGTCAGTGTCGAGACAGCACCTGAGCTGGCCCAGAGGGCGATGGCGCCAAGAAACCCGCACAGGATGGTGATCCGTCGCAGGACGAGGGCTACGAGGGCAAGACGCTGATCGTCCCCAGTACTCGCGGCCTCAGCAACCTGGCGGACTCCACTCTGGGTCATGCCCAACTGAGCCATGCTGCGGGCCAGTTCCTGGACCATAGTGAAGGTTCCCATGAGTCCAATTCCTGCTGGGCCGAGCAGGACTGCCAGGGTCTTGGCGCGCAACGCCCCCAGAGCAGCGCCCATCAAAGCCGATGAGCCGATCAACGCTGATGCTTTAAAAACGCCCCCGAGGGAGTTATCCGTTGCGGGCGAGCGGGATTCCTGTGCTTCGGCGCTAATGCCGTCGCCTGGCGAGCTTGGGGGCTTCATGGACATGGCCGAATGCCCTGTCGGGTGAACCCCTTTGTGAAGCTCACCCTGCGGTTGCCAACCGAACGGTGCCGTCGCTGACCCCTTCCGTTGCCTGGTCCCTTAATGCTCATTATTCATCATTCGGGGAAATCTTGTCGGTCCTGCCGTAAGGCAGGACCTGAGTGTCCAGTCTTTGAGCCAGATGATCAAGATGGCCCGACAAGGCACCCAGAGCGAAATTCTCGACAGGAGAAAGCTTGAGAATCTTACTTGCCTCCGTGGCAGGCCAGTCTCTGTGTCATTTATTGCGGGATCCCACATCGACATGAGTAAAGCCTGAATGCAAGTGGAGACTACTTCCAGAGAACCATCAGGAATTGGCAAGAACATATCTTTTGCATCCTATCGATTCCTCGTACACCGACTGAGACGATTCCATTGATGAGCCCTCTCTCCTGACAGGCGCTTCGTTCTCGGCGATGTGCTGGCGATCATCGCGATTTCCCTCTGGACTTGTCTTTGGTGAGGATATGCAGGCTTGGGACCTATTGTTGAAACGATGCCAGCCATGGTCGAACTTGGAGACTTGGCTCAACAGATTCGAAAAGGCTTGAATAACGATGCAAACCAGAGCTAAATCTCATTCCGTCCGAAGGCGGATAAGGCCTGAGCGTTTGGGAGGGTCAATTCGTCAAACTTCTGAGCGCCATGAGTCAATAGGTTGCTTGAAGCCTGACCTCCTTCGTAGAAGCATTTTTCGGCTTCACGGGCGCGATTTTGCACGTATTCTGAGTTTTTTTGATCTCCTCATTCCCTCTACTCTCTTTTGGCTGATTCCCTCTGTTAGTGGCAATCAGCTTCCATTAAGGCTTCACCTTCCTGGTGTTCTCTTGGTGCTGTTGTTCTCGCTGATATTCTTTAACCACGGCAAAATCTATCAGCCTTACCGCCAGACCAGCCTGTTTACGTTGGTCCTACGCATCACTGTCAGCTGGTTTCAGGTGCTCACCGCCCTGCTCCTAGTGGGATTCGCGACCAAAGTCACTGCCACTTTTTCTCGTCTCGATTTTGGCTCCTGGGCGCTTCTTGTCTGGCTGATTCTGATTACCATGCATGTTGGTAGTCGACTCGTTCTGCGTTTTCATCGCAGGAATGGTGGCAACACCAAGACAGTGCTGTTCTGGGGCTCATCCGAGAGTGCCTTGGCCTTTTACCAGGAACTGAACGACCTGCCCCAGCTAGGGCTTCGACTTGTGGCTTGGTTCAGACCACCCAATGGAGCCTTGCCTCCATTACCGCCGGGCATGAAGCCCCCCATCGGTGGAGGACTGAGGGAACTGCGTGAGTGGCTTGATGCCAATGCTGTTGATCTCATCTTCTTCAGTCATGTGAACACCCAGGATGTGTCGATGAAGGCCCTGATCCATTTTTTTGGCGACACCTGCAAGCCCGTCTTTTACGTGCCGCCATGGGGTCTCCCCTCGATGCGCTTCCACGTAGAGCAGATCGGCAGTCGTTTCTGCATCGGTCTCTGGGGCAATAAGGATTCGCTGATTGATACTCAGATCAAGCGGCTGTTCGATCTCCTGTTGGCTGGAGCTGCCATCATCTTTCTGGCGCCATTGTTCTTGCTGATCGGAGCACTGGTGGCCTGCACCAGCCCAGGTCCGATCCTTTTCCGCCAGGCACGCTATGGCCTCAATGGCCGTCGCTTCAAGATTTGTAAATTCCGCACCATGACGGTGACTGAGAATGGCGATCAGCCTGGTCTGCGTCAGGCCAGCCGTGACGATCTCCGCATCACGCCGATTGGCCGTTTTCTGCGACGCTGGTCACTCGATGAGCTGCCCCAGCTGTTCAATGTGCTCACAGGCTCCATGAGCCTGGTTGGCCCTCGGCCCCATGCCGTTGAGCACAATGAGCTGTATCGCAAGCTCATCCCCGGTTACATGCAACGTCACCAGTTCAAGCCCGGAATCACTGGCCTTGCTCAGGTGGAAGGTTGGCGCGGTGAAACTGCCGAACTGATCGCCATGGAAAGCCGCATCGATGCTGACCTGCGCTACCAGCGTGAATGGTCATTTGGTTTGGATCTTGAGATCCTGATCAAGACGATCCTGCATCTTCGCTCGACAAACGCCTATTAAGGGCAGCGAAGGGTTCTCTTTCCACGGGTCATACGTTGGGCATGAGTGTGGATTCAGTACAGGCGAGGAAGATTGTCCGCCGGCTGGCGTGGAGCTCCCGCCGCAGATTCACTCAAAAACCCCTCTGGTATCCCTCCCGCGTCGGTGCCAGTGGTGCCGCGTCTCCAGACTCAGTGGACCATCCAGGTTGCTGGCTTCCGGTTGGCCATCGGTGAGCGGGAGTTGAAACCGCCGGGTGATGGATGTGCGACCTTGGCCTGGATCCAGCCGCTCTCCTTAGATAGTGGCTATGCCGAGGCTTTCGCTGCCCGACTGGGTCTTCTGGCCAAGCTGGTGATGCTGGGTGCGTGATGCACCGATAGGGCTGGTGGGATATTGACATGCCGAGGATCAATCAGCGCCTCGGCAAAGCGCACGACGGAACATTTGGCTTGGTGATGAGCACCACCTCCTCTCCGGGGGGAAAGGTTTTTCCGTGAAATCCAGTTTTGGACTGGGTTTTCAGGAAGCCCTTGACGAGAATTGAACTCGTGACCTCTCCCTTACCAAGGGAGTGCTCTACCGCTGAGCTACAAGGGCATGTGGAAGGTGGGCCGGGTTGGATTTGAACCAACGTAGGCGAAGCCAGCGGATTTACAGTCCGCCCCCATTAACCACTCGGGCACCGACCCGCACCACACCTCGACAACTTACCAGCCAACCTCCCCCATGCATTTGCTTGTGCTGCACGGCCCCAACCTGAATCTTCTGGGCCTCCGCGAGCCCGGTCTCTATGGCACCACCAGCCTGGATCAGATCAATTCGGGCCTCCAGCAGAGAGCAGCTGAGCTGGGCGCGAGCCTCAGTTGCTTTCAGAGCAACCATGAGGGTGCCCTGGTCGACAGGATCCAGCTGGCCGCCGGGGACAGCAACGGGATCCTCATCAATGCCGGCGCTTTCACCCACACCTCGATCGCCCTGCGCGACGCCCTGCTGGCGGTGGCCCTGCCCTTCGTGGAGCTGCACCTCAGCAATACCCACGCCCGTGAGTCCTTCCGCCACGCCTCCACCCTGGCCGACAAGGCGGTGGGTGTGATCTGCGGCTTCGGCCCCACCAGCTACCGGCTTGCCCTTGAGGGGCTGGTGGCGCATCTGCGGGAGGGAGCATGACCTCGGCCCGGGTGCGCTGGCTGGCCGCGCCCAGCAGTGAGGCCTGGCTGGAGCAGGCCCTGGCCCACCCCCTGGAGGTGCTGATCGACCATGCCCATTGCGAACGCAAGGCGGCCGGCGTGGCCCTGCAGCTGATGTTCCGCTACCCCTCCGATCCCGATCTCGCCTCGGTGCTCAGCCCCCTGGCCCGGGAGGAACTCGAGCATTTCGAGCAGCTTCTCGCCCTGTTGCAGCGCCGCGGCATCCAGCTGCGGCCCCTGGCCGCGCCCCCCTATGGCGCCGGCCTGGCCAAGTTGATTCGCCGCCAGGAGCCTGGCCGCCAGCTCGACAGCTTTCTGGTGGCCGGGCTGATCGAAGCCCGCAGCCACGAGCGCCTCGCCCTGCTGGCCGGCCGTTGGTCCGACCCTGAGCTGGCGGGCCTCTACGCCGGGCTGCTGGTGAGCGAGGCCCGCCATTTCGGCCTCTACTGGGTGCTCTGCGAGCGCCGCTGGCCGCGGGCTGAGCTGATCGCGCGACTGGAGGAGCTCGCCGCCGCGGAGGCCGAGCTGCTTGCTGTTCTGCACCCCCAGCCCCGATTGCACAGCTGAGCCCGCCCACCGGGGAGTCAGGGGAGCAGGGGGAAGCGCGCGGCGATCGGATCCTCGGTGAAGCGGGCCACCCAACCTTCGGGATTGTCGAAGAAGCGGATGGCGGTGAACCGTGGGGCGCTGCCCATGTCGAACCAGTGGCGGGTCCCGGCCGGCACGCGGATCAGGTCGTTGCGTTCACACAGCACCTGCAGCACCTCCGTGCCGAGATGCAGGCAGAACAGCCCGCTGCCCTCCACGAAGAAGCGCACCTCGTCTTCGGCATGGGTGTGCTCGGCCAGAAACGTCTGGCGCAGCTCCTGCCTGGCGGGGTGATCGGGGCGTAGCCGGATCGCATCCACCGTGGGGTAGGGACCCTGGCTCTGCACCCGGGCCACCTCATCGGCGTAGGCGGCCAGCACCGTGGCGGGATCGGCGTCAGCCGCCAGGGTGGCCCGGGCTGCCCAGCGCTCGAAGCCGATGCCCCGGCTGCCCAGCTCGGCGGCGATCTGCTCCCCGTCGGTGCTCTCCAGCTGCGGCGTGGCGGTCGCGGCGGTGTAGATCGTCAGGCGGCTCAAGGTGGCGGGGGCGGCGGAATGATCAGGCAGCCTAGAAATCCGCGTGGAATCCCGTTGAGCGAATCCTTCGAGCTGATCGGTGCCACCCCGCCCGGTCCGCCCGGCCTGAGCCTGGTGGGGGTGGGTCCGGGTGATCCGGAGCTGCTCACCGTGGCGGCGGTGCGCGTGATCCAGGCAGCGGATGTGGTGGCGTATCCGGTGGCGCGGCCGGGGGGGGAGGGCATGGCCGCCGCGATCGCGGCCCCCTGGCTGAGAGCCGATCAGGGGAGGTTGCCCCTGGTGTTCCCGATGGTGCTGGAGGAAGAGCCGCGGCGGGCGGCCTGGCATGAGGCGGCCGATCGCCTGGCGGATCAGGTGGCGGCCGGCCGCCGGACGGTGCTGCTCTGCGAAGGGGATGTGTCCCTGTTCGCCAGTGCGTCCTATGGCCTGCTGGCGGTGGCCGAGCGCCATCCCGAATGCCCGGTGCGACTGATTCCCGGCATCACTTCGGTGGCGGCGGCGGCGGCGGCGGCTCGCTGGCCCCTGGCCCTGCAGCAGCAGGGGCTGCTGCTGCGCACGACCCCGGACCAGCCCGACGCGCTCGAAGCGCTGCTGGATAAGTTGCTGCAGGAGCCGGAGCGGCAGAGGGCCAACCTGGCCCTGCTCAAGCTGGGCCGTCGCTGGAACTGGGTGCGACCGTTGCTGGAGCGACGCCGGTTGCTGGGCCAGGCACTGCTGGCCCAGCGGGTCGGCTGGCCCGACCAGCTGCTCGCCCCGGCCCTGCAGGTGCCGGCCGCCGAGCAGCCCTATTTCTCCTTGCTGCTGCTTCGGCTCGGCGAGCCCTCACTGCTTCCCTGAACGGGGGTCCGGTGCTTATCTCACAGCGTCGCCCTGCCTCCTATGACCCCGATCGACTGGTTCTCCCTGCTCCATCCGGTGCTGGTGATTCTGTTCGTCTATCCCGTTGTCGGGGCCACGATCCGGCTGGGCATCCTGGCCAGGGAACGGCGCCTGAAGATTCATCCCCTCCCGCCGACCGTGGGGGTGGAGCACGCCGACCACGGCCGCTGGCTCAGCGCTGGTGTGGTGGTGGCGGTGCTGATCGCCCTGACCTACTCCTTCCTCAGCAAGGCCGTCGCTCCTGAGCCCCCCTTCTCGGGTGGTGCCTCAAGACTGGCGCTGCTGATGCTGGTGGCCGCCGGCACCTTCGTGAGCCTGCTGGCGCTCTGGTGGGTGAAGCGGGCCGGCCTGCGGGCCAGCTTTGCCCTGCTCACCTGGGCCGGCCTGCTGGGGCTCGGCAGTCAGCCGGAGATCTGGCGGCTCAGTGACAACCCCTTCAGCGCCGCTTTCTGGAGCTCCCACTACTGGAGCGGGGTGCTGCTCACCGGTTTGATGCTGTTCTCGATGGCGGCGAAGCCGGAGATCTTCCGGTCACTGCGCATGAAACGGCTCCATGTGAGCGCCAATGTGCTGGTGGCCGTGCTGCTGGCGGTCCAGGCGATCACCGGCAGCCGTGATCTGCTGGAGATTCCGCTGAGCTGGCAGAAGCCGACGATCTACGGCTGCAACTTCGAAACGCGCACCTGCCCCCCTCCGGCTCAGGCCCTGCTGAGCCCCGCTTCCGCCTCCCTGAGCAGGGCCAGTGCGGCGGAAGCGGTGGCTGCCCCCATCAGCTGACGACGCAGCTGGGCCGCTCCGGCGAAGTCCTGGCAGGTCCAGCCCAGATGCTTGCGGGCAATCAGCAGACCCTTTTCGCCCCGGGCGCTCACCAGCTCCCTGAGCTGCTCGGCCGCCAGGGCCAGCCGCTCGCCGGTCGACGGCTCCGGCGGCACCGCCCGCCCGCGCAGGGCCGCATCGATGCGGCCCACCAGCCAGGGATGGCCCAGGCTGCCGCGGCCCACCATCACGCCATCGGCGCCGGTGATCGCCAGGCAGGCGAGCGCCGTTTCCGGACTGGTCACATCGCCGTTGGCGATGACGGGGATGGCCAGGGCCCGCTTCACCGCGGCGATCGCCCGCCAGTCGGCCAGGCCGGAGAATCCCTGCTCCCGGGTCCGGCCATGCAGGGTGAGGGACTGGGCGCCGGCGTTCTGCAGCGCCAGGGCGAAGCCCAGCGGATCAGCGCTGCCGCCACACCAGCCCAGCCGTGTCTTGACGGTGACGGGAATCCGCACCGCGCCGCTCACCGCCTCGACGATCCGCATGGCCAGATCCGGGTTGCGCAGCAGGCCACTGCCGCCGCCCTTGCGGGCGATCTTGCGAACCGGGCAGCCCATGTTGATGTCGATCAGGAAGGCGCCGGCCGCTTCGGCCCGCCGCGCCGCCTCGGCCATCGCCGCAGGCCGGTGATCGAAGAGCTGCACGGCGATCGGTCCGGTTTCGCCGGCCAGATCCTCGAACTTCTCGCCGCCGTGACCGTGCTCGAGGCTGGTGGCATGAACCATCTCGGTGAACAGCAGGGCGTCCGGGGCCCAGCGGCGCACCAGGGAGCGGAAAATCCGGTCGCTCACGCCGGCCAGGGGGGACTGGAGCACGCGGCAGTCGAGCTGTCGAGGAACGCCGCGCCCCAGCCAGTGCAGGGGAGAGGTCAGCATGGAGATCCCAGCCCGCTGCCGCGATGGCCCCCTCTGTCGTCCCGCTCAGCCGCGACCTGCTGGATCGGATCCTTGCCGACCGGATCAGTGATCGGCTCGTCTGCGAACTGGTCTGGCAACGGCTCGGCTACCGGCCGGCGGTGCCTGGCCTGGAGGGCGGGGTCTGGACGGCCGGAAGTGAAACCCCTTCGGACTGGGCCGCCGCCTATCCCGAAGCCCCCGAGCTGATCGGCGAGCGCCCGGCCAGCGTCAGGCTCACCCGCTCGATCCCGGCTGTCCACAAGCAGTTGCTCAAGGAGCAACTCGGTTTCGGCGGCTACCGGATCGATGAACTCAGGCCCCGCCTGACCCGCCGCGCCACTGCCGTGAGCTGGCTGCTGGCCTGGCTGGCTCAGCGTGGGGATCCGCTGCCCGAGTAGCACATCCCTCTGTAGGGTCAAAGCAGAACAATGTTTGGTTGAAATAAGTTTGTTTGGCGTTACCCGTCGTCGCCATTATCGGCCGCCCCAATGTGGGCAAGTCCACCCTGGTGAACAGGCTGTGCAAGAGCCGCGAAGCGATCGTGCACGATCAGCCCGGCGTCACCCGCGACCGCACCTACCAGGAAGGGTTCTGGGGTGATCGCACCTTCCTGGTGGTGGACACCGGCGGCCTCGTCTTTGATGACGACAGTGAATTCCTGCCTGAAATCCGGCAGCAGACCAACCTGGCCATGGCCGAGGCGTCCGTGGCGGTGGTGATCGTCGATGGCCAGCAGGGGGTCACGGCGGCCGATGAGGCGATCGCCGAGTGGCTGCGCAGCCATGCCTGCCCGGTGCTGCTCGCGGTGAACAAGTGCGAGTCGCCGGATCAGGGCCTGGCGATGGCCGCCGATTTCTGGGGGCTTGGCCTGGGTGAACCCCATCCGATCTCGGCGATCCACGGTGCCGGCACCGGCGATCTGCTCGATCAGGTGATCGGCTTCCTGCCCAAGGCGGAGGATGTTGACACGGAAGAGCCGATCCAGCTGGCGATCATCGGCCGCCCGAATGTGGGCAAATCCAGCCTGCTCAATGCGATCTGCGGCGAGCCGCGGGCCATCGTCAGCCCGATCCGCGGCACCACCCGCGACACGATCGACACGACGATCGAGCGGGAAGGCAAAACCTGGAAGCTGCTCGACACCGCCGGCATCCGCCGCCGTCGCAGCGTCAGCTACGGCCCGGAGTATTTCGGCATCACCCGCAGCTTCAAGGCGGTGGAGCGCAGTGATGTCTGCGTGCTGGTGATCGACGCCCTCGACGGGGTGACCGAACAGGATCAGCGGGTGGCCGGACGCATCGAGGAGGAGGGTCGGGCCTGCGTGGTGGTGGTCAACAAGTGGGACGCGATCGAAAAGGACAGCCACACCATGCCGGCGATGGAGAAGGAGTTGCGCGCCAAGCTCTACTTCCTCGACTGGGCGCCGATGCTGTTCACCTCAGCGCTCACCGGCCAGCGGGTGGAGAGCATCTTTGCCCTGGCTTTCCTGGCCGTGGAGCAGCATCGCCGCCGGGTGAGCACCTCGGTGGTGAACGAAGTGCTGCAGGAGGCCCTGAGCTGGCGCTCGCCGCCCACCAGCCGCGGCGGCCGCCAGGGCCGTCTGTACTACGGCACCCAGGTGGCGACCCGTCCGCCCAGCTTCACCCTGTTCGTCAATGACCCCAAACTGTTCGGTGACACCTACCGCCGCTATGTCGAGCGCCAGATCCGCCAGGGCCTCGGCTTCGATGGCTCACCGATCAAGCTGTTCTGGCGTGGCAAACAGGAGCGCGATGCCGACAAGGAACTGGCCCGCCAGCAGGCCCGCTCCAAAGCCCACAGCGGGATGCATGGCGGCGAACACAGCGAAGACCCCAGTGAGGAGCATGCCGAGACGCGCCCTGAGCGACCCGCCGCAGCGAGCTGACCCCTCCGATCGGAAGGCGGCGCCCTGATGGACTGGCTCAGGCAACTCCCGATCGGCCAGTTCGTCGATGGGGATTCCAGCTGGCTGCGCCGCCTCGACCCCCGGCTCAAGCTCGGTTGGACCATCGCCTTCCTGGTGACGCCGATCCTGGCCGGCCCCCACTGGCGCCTTGCTCTTGTGGCGCTCCTGATCCTGATCACCGCCTGCAGCGGTTTGCCCTGGCGGCTGTGGCGGCTCAGCCTCCCCGCCCTGCTGGCCCTGAGCCTGCTGGTGGGATTGCTCTCGGCCCTTGTGCCGGCTGGAGCGGTTCCGGCGGCCAGCCTCAGCCGTTCCCCCGCCGAGCTGATCCTGGCCCCCACCCCGCCGGCTCAGCCCCCGCCGGAGCGATCCGGAGAAGCCTGGGAAGTGCTGCGCTGGGGGCCTGTCCGGCTCGGGCCCCTGCCGATCGGTCCCCTGGTGGTGAACCGGCGTTCAGCGGAGCTGGGGCTGAACAGCGCCAGCCTGCTGTTCACCCTGATTCACAGCGCCAACCTGCTGCTGGTCTGCACACCGCCGGAGGAGCTGGTCTGGGCCCTGAGCTGGGCGATCACGCCGCTCAAGGCGCTTGGCCTGCCGGTCGAGCGGCTCGGCTTCACCCTGTTGCTGGCCCTTCGCTTCCTGCCGCTGGTCCAGGAGGAGTTCCAGAACCTGCTGCGATCGATCGCCACCCGCGCCGTGAACCTGCGCAGGCTTGGCTGGAAGGCCAGCCTCGGCCTGGGTCTGGCGGTGGCGGAGCGGCTGCTCGCCAATCTGCTGCTGCGGGCAGAGCAGGGTGCCGACGCCCTGATGGCCCGTGGCGGCCGCTGGTCGTCCCCTCGCCAGCTGCGCCTGGCGTTGCGGGTGGCGAGAAAGCTCAACTGGGTGGCCGGCCTGGCACTGATCGGCTTGCTTGGACTGCGCTGGCAGTACGGTGCGCTGTGATTGGTAGCTGACAGAACCATCTGTGACCGCAGAGGCGAGTACCGAGCGATACCTCAACCACCCCACCTTCGGACTGCTTTACCAGGTGGCGCCGGCCGGAGAGGGGCGTGATCTGTTCGCCACGCTGTATGCGCAGCGCATGTTCTTTCTGGTCACGATGCAGTCCAGGAACGCCCACTTCGAGGTGATTCCGCTGATGGATGCCCGTCACTACGCCGAGCAGAACCTGGCGCGGGCCCGCCGCGATGGCAGCTCCATGCTGCCCCGCTGGCGCCAGCTCTTCGACCAGACCTTCATCTGAGCGTGGCCGCTTCCGCCGATGACGGCCTCCGGCAGCGCCTGGAGTCGCTGTGGGCTGAGCTGCCCGAGGGCAGCCGGCTGCTGGCGGTGAGCAAGGGTCAGCCGGCGGATCGGATCAGGCGGGCCGTGGCGCTGGGCCAACGGAGCTTCGGCGAGAGCCGCCTCCAGGAGGCGGTGGCGAAGCAGGCCGAGCTGGGTGATCTCGAACCCCTGGACTGGCACTTCATCGGCAGGCTCCAGGCCAACAAGGTGCGGGGTGTGCTGCGTCATTTCGGAACCATTCACTCCCTCGACAGCCTGGAACTGGTCGAGCGGGTGCAACGGATCGCCAGGGAGGAAGGCCTCAGTCCGGCGGTGTTCCTGCAGGTGAAGCTGCGCCCCGATCCTGGCAAGACCGGTTTCGAGCCGGCCGAGCTGGAGCGATTGCGGCCGGTGTTCAGCAGCCTCGCTCCCCTGCGGCTGGAAGGGTTGATGGCGATCGCGCCCCTTGATCTGCCGCCGGGCGAACGCCCGGTGCTGTTCCGCGAGTGTGCCGCCCTCGCCGGTCGCCTCGGTCTGAAGGAGCTCTCGATGGGTATGAGCGGGGATTGGCGGGAAGCGGCGGCGGCGGGAAGCACCTGGGTCCGGATCGGCTCGGCCCTGTTCGGAGCCCGGGCGCTCTGACTCCGCCTGGCCGGCCGGTTGGGCGGGAGAGTGTGTCGAAACGGTGTGTCGGAACAGGATTTTCAGCGACCGGGCCGGTTGCCAGCGCTGACGTGGGACGCTATTCAGGACAAGCTCAACACGAAGGAATTCAAGGTGTCGTTGTTCTCCCGCCTGCGTGCCGTCGTCTCCGGTGACGATTACCTGGAGAGCGACTACGAGGACGAGCTGGATTACGACGCCGGTGAGGCCACCCGGCCGCCGGGCAGCAGCCGTGGCACCGCCGCCGGCCAGCTGGACAGTGGCAGCGGCCTGGCCCTCTCCTCCGATTTCCTGAGCCAGGATCCGTTCGGCGGCAGCAAGGTGGTCGGCATGCCGGGTCTTTCCTCCTCGGCGGCGGAAGTCACCCTGATGGAGCCCCGCAGTTTCGATGAGATGCCCCGGGCCATCCAGGCCCTGCGTGATCGCAAGACGGTGATCATCAACCTCACGATGATGGAGCCGGATCAGGCCCAGCGGGCCGTGGATTTCGTGGCCGGTGGCACCTACGCCATCGATGGTCACCAGGAACGCGTCGGCGAGAGCATTTTCCTGTTCGCCCCCAGCTGCGTCACGGTCACCACCGCCTCCGGCGAGGAGCCTTCCTCCCCCACGATCGTGCCTTCGCGCGATCTGGGCGCTGACACGGAGGCCGCTCCCAGCCCGGCCTGGGGCCGCACCGACATCAGTTCCGGCCACGGCTGATCGGCTTGGCCTCTCCGCTTCGTCTGGGCGTGATCGGCCTGGGCCGCATGGCCCGGGCCCTGCTGATCCCTCTGCTCGAGGAGGGGGTGATCCAGCCGGAAGGGGTGCGCGCCGTGGTGGCCAGCGACGCTTCAGCCCAGCGGCTCCAGGCGGAGTTGGGGGTGGCTGTCTCCACCGATGCGGCCCCGGCCTGGGAGCAGCCCGTCATCCTGCTCGCCATCAAGCCCCAGCAGCTGCAGCAGGTGGTCGACCTGGCGCCGCCATTTGATCCAGCCCGGCCACCGCTGCTGGTGTCGCTGCTGGCCGGGGTCAGCCTGAAACGCCTGCAGCAGTGCTTTCCCCATGGCCGGCTGGTCCGGGCCGTGCCGAACACCCCTTGCCTGGTGCGAGCCGGGATCACCGGCCTGGCCTGGGGCGCCACGGTGGAGCAGGAGCAGCGTGATCAGGTCTGCCGCTGGTTCAGGGTGCTCGGCCAGGTGTTCGAGCTGCCGGAAGGCCAGCTGGATGCTTTCCTTGCCCTCGCCTCCTCCGGGCCGGCGATGGCGGCTCTGCTGATCGAAGCGTTGGCCGATGGAGGAGTGGCGGCGGGATTGTCCAGAGCGCTGGCCCAGGAGCTGGCGCTGGCGATGCTGGCCGGATCGGTGGATCTGCTGCAGCAGGGGGATCTCCACCCAGCCCAGCTCAAGGACATGGTGGCAAGCCCGGCGGGCACCACGATCGCCGCCCTGCGCCGGCTGGAGCAAGGCGGCGTGCGCTCGGCCCTGATCGAGGCGGTGCTGGCCGCCGCCGAGCGCAGCAGGGCCCTGGCGAACGGCTGATCCGGGTTCACACTGATCCGGTTCCAGGCTGATCCGATTTCAGATAGATCCGATTTCAGACAGATCCGTTTCATATTGATCCGTCTTCAGACTGATTTGCTTCAGCTCTCCGTTCGGGGCGCCCCCAGCCTGGGCTCCGTGCCGGCAACCAGACGGCTCAGATTGGCGCGATGCCGCCAGACCACCAGCAGCGTGGTGAGGATGGCCAGGGTCAGGTAGGCCGGCCGCAGTCCGGTTCCGGCCGCGGCGAAATCGGCCAGCATCAGCAGCGGCAGGCTGAGGGCGGCAACCACGCTCGACAACGACACGATCCGGCTCAGTGCCAGCGTGGCCAGAAACAGGCCGAAGCAGGCCAGCCCCACCGCAGGCACCAGGCCGAGCAGCATCCCCAGGCCGGTGGCCACGGCTTTGCCGCCCTTGCCACCCAGCCAGATCGGCCAGCTGTGGCCGGCCAGGGCGGCCAGGCCGGCCCCCACTACCCACCAGTCGCCGCTGGCGCTGGCGAGCAGCGGTTGCAGCAGGATCCGCGCCAGCAGCACGGCGGCGCTGCCCTTGAGAACATCGAGCAGGAACACCACCAGAGCAGGGCCCTTGCCCACCTGGCGCAGCACGTTGGTGGCACCGGTGGAGCCGGAGCCCAGCTCCCGGAGGTCCACACCGGCCAGCCATTTGCCGGCCAGCCAGCCGAAGGGGATCGAGCCGAGCAGGTAGCCCGTCAGCAGGGCGATCACGGTGCTCAAGGCTGGTCCTCGTCGAGGGCCAGTTCCTGCGGAGAGGCGGCGAAGGCCAGCCAGAGCGGGAACTGCAGGATCGGAATATCCACCACCTCTTCGCCGCCATCGACAACGATGAACGGCAGTTCGCCCCTTTCCTCGAGCCGGTCGGCCCGCTCGATCAGGGCATCGGGCCGCTCGAACAGGACGATGCCGCTGTTCGGTCCGAAGTCCTCCCGGGCCAGCCCCAGGCAGTCCTGCAGACCTCGGCGCCATTCGCCGAGGCGCTCCGGCCGGCCGGCCAGAACCAGGGTCTGGAAGCGTTCCCCGTAGAGCTCACCGAGGATGGCGATGGCAGCGGCCACCACCAGGGCGTTGCGGTTGCGACTGCCGCAGCTCGCCTGGGCTCCCCGTCCGCCCTGGCTGAGGAACCAGTCTTCGAGCAAGGCGGCGGCTGGTGCCTCGAGGCTGCGACGCAGCTTCCAGGGGTCGGCGTAGAAGTCGGGCTGGCCCAGGAAGCCCTGCAGCTGGCTGCGGATCAGGGTTTCGTCCTGGCTGAACTGGCCCGCCGATGCCACCACCTCCACGGCGGGTTCGGCTGCGGCCGGAGCGGCTGCGGCCTGATCGAGGGGGGAGGGCTGCACCAGCAGAGGCGGCACCACCAGCTCGATCTGCTCCGCCTGGCTGGCCAGGTCCTGCAGGGCCACCACGAGGTAGTCCTGGAAGCCCTTCAGCCGCCGGGCGATCGCGTCCGACTGGCCGGCGAAGCTGCTGGTGAGTTCCTTCTGGAGCTGATCGCGGCGGCTTTCCAGGCCGCGAATCTCCGCTTCGAGCGTCTGGCGCTGCTGAAGCAGCTCCTGCAGAGCCAGCTCCTGCCAGGCGGTCGGTGCTGGTTCGGGGGTGGGGGGGGAGGCGTCGGTCATCTCGGGGCGCTGAGGTGCAGGTCGAGCTGCTGGCGCAGGGCGGTGGCATCAAACAACACCGGCAGCAGATGAATACTGCGCTGTTCACGGAAATAGAACAGCACCGGCAGGGGCCACCAGAACAGGGTCCAGCCCAGCCACTCCTGGTAAGGGAAGCGGCGCAGCAGGCTGCTGCCCCGCCAGACCAGCAGGTCCTCCTCGCCGAACTGAAGCCGCAGCAGGGCGGTCTGCAGCAGCAGGAAGAGGCCGAGCACACCAACACCGCCGGCCAGCCAGACGCTGCCGCCCCATCGGGGCAGCAGCAGGCTGGCGCCGGCCAGCAGCAGCACCCCGAGGGGCACCCAGGCACGGGGGGCGAGGATCACCCCGGTGGTTTCAGCCGGGGATGGCCCGACCGTTGGTGAGCTGGTCCCTTCGGAGTGGGGGGCTGGAGGAGCGGGGATGGTCATGGGGATGGGTGGAGATGGCTCATGGCTGGTCCCATGCTGGGAGTTGGGCCGCTCACTCGCCGAAGAGCAGTTTGGTGAGCAGCACGTCCATCAGGCTCACCGTGACCAGGATCATCACCACGGCACCGGTGGTGCTGGTGCCCACCTCCTTGGGACCGCCCCTGGTGGTGAGGCCCCAGCCGCAGGAGATCACGGCGATCTGCAGGCCGAACACCACCGCCTTGATCAGCATCGAGGGCAGGTCGCTCGGCTCCAGCCAGATACGGACGGAGTTCCAGAAGACGGTGGGTGGAATCGAGAACAGCAGGGTGCTGCTCACCTGCCCCGACCAGACCCCGACCGCAAAGAACACCATGCACTGCACCGGTGCCATCACCACCAGGGCCAGCACGCGGGGCACCACCAGATACTCGACCGGATCGGTGCGCAGCATCGTGATCGCGTCGATCTGTTCGGTCACCTTCATGGTGCCCAGCTGGGCGGCGTAGGCCGTGGCCACCTTGCCTGTGAGCAGGGTGGCCGAGAGCAGGGGGGCGATTTCCCGTGCCAGGCCTACCGAAAGGATTCCCCCAACGGCGACACCGGCGCCCTGCTTGGTCAGTTCCGCCGCCACCTGGATGTTGAACACCGTGCCGGCGGCCAAGGCGGTGATCGCCACGATCAGAAACGTGCCCGGCCCCGCTTCCAGCATCTGCTCCGAGAGGTCGTTGAGGTTGACGCGGCCCCGGGCGATGGCCGTGATCGTCTGGCCGCCGATCAGACAGCTGGCGCCGAGACGGTTGAGCCAGCGCGGTGGTTTCATCGTGTTGCCTGCTGGAGATGGAGCCCTCTTTCCGGCCAGCGGCGCATCACCAGCAGGCCCAGCACCACCAGGGTGGCCGGGATCAGGCCCATGCACAGACGGATCGCGATCAGGGCGGCGCCGGGCTGGAGGATGCCGTTGGCGGCCACGTAGCCGCTCAGGCTCATCAGGTTGCCGAAGGAAAACAGGGCCAGGCTGATGCAGATCTTCTGGGTGAAGACCATCCAGGCGCTGTAGAGCCCGGCGGGTTTTTCGGGGTCGGCGTCGATGGCGTCCGGCAGCAGGGCCCAGGGAATCAGGTAGGCGGTGGAAGCCCCCACACCCACCAGCATGATCACGAAGACAAGCGCCGCCAGCCGCAGGCCGTTGGCGACCGAACCCAGCGGCGAGAGGCCGGCATCGAGGGGGATCAGCACCATGGCGAGCAGGCAGCCGCCGATCCAGAGCGCCGTTCCCCGATGCAGCGCCTTGATGCGGCCCTGATGGTGGGAAAAACGGTTCCAGATCTGCAGCCCCACCAGCGTGCTGATCTGAAACGGCAGGAGGATCCAGTTGCTCCAGTTCACCGGCAGCCGCATCACCACCGGGAGGTAGATCAGCGCCGCGGTCTGCATGATCTGCAGGGCGCACCAGAGCATCAGGTAGAGGCCGAGCACTTTGAGAAAGCGGCTGTTGCGGCCCACGCGCCGCAACAGCCGCCGGGTGGATCCGCGCTGGCTGCTGGGCTTCTGGCAGTGACGGGCCGCCGGCGCGATGCCCCAGGCGCAGAGCAGGGTGAACACCGCGATGATGCTGCCTGAGAGCACGCCCACCTTCAGGAAGCTGGTGGGATCGGCGTGGTTGGTGAGCAGCAGGCCGCCGAGCACGATCCCCACCAGACCGGCGATGATCGAGCCGGTGAAACGGGCCGTGTTCAGCTGGGTGCGCAGGCTGGTGTCCGTGGTGAGTTCAGCCGCCAGGGCCGCATAGGGCAGGTTGACGCAGGTGTAAAGGCTGTTGGCCACCACCGAGATGGCCACGAAGAAGGTGAATTTCACCCAGAGGCTCCCGGGCGGGAGCCACCACATCATCGCCATGGCGATGCCGAGCGGGATGGCGCTCCAGAGGATCCAGGGAAGCCGCGGACCCCAGGGGCTGCGGGTCTTGTCGCTGAGCCAGCCCACCAGCGGATCGTTGATCGCATCCCAGAGGCGGGCCAGCATCAGCACGAGCCCTGCCATCCAGGCGGGCAGGCCGGCCGCTGCGGTGTAGAAGATGAACAGGTAGAAGCCGATCAGCGACGCCGCCATGCCGGTGCCGGCATCGCCGAGGCCATAGGCCACCAGCAGGCGCCGTCTGGCGGGCGCCGAAGCATCGATGGCATCGTTCACGCCCGGCTGCCGGTCGAGGGGAGCGAGGGGCGAGGGGGCGTCCGGTTCAGGAGCGATTCTCAACGGGCCGGTGCCGCACGCAGGCCATAATGCTTCAGCCGGATGGACCGTGGAACGCACCCGTGCCACCAGGGCCGTCGGCTGGTACATGTGTATCAGCGCGGGTGTAGTTTAGTGGTAAAACCTCAGCCTTCCAAGCTGATGATGCGGGTTCGATTCCCGCCACCCGCTTC
Source organism: Synechococcus sp. CS-1326 (assembly GCF_025128115.1). NCBI lineage: Bacteria > Bacillati > Cyanobacteriota > Cyanophyceae > Synechococcales > Synechococcaceae > Synechococcus > Synechococcus sp. CS-1326. The sequence goes on from NZ_JAHLYV010000004.1 coordinate 20,055, forward strand.
TTTTCGCGTTTGGGATTTTCGGCCCTCAACAAGTGCTGCAACTGGCTTTCGGCTTGCCTGCGGTCGCCGATGGATGATTTTCGGTGCAAGGCTGTGAGGCGAAGCATCTCCCCAGACATCTCACAAGCTGGCGGCTCGTGATTGGGAAGTTGCGATCAGGGCCGTGGCGTCTTACGCGCTGTCTCAAGCGGGGTGCCGGAGGGGGCTGGACCGTTCTGAATCCCCGTGATCACGTGCGTACGAAAGGTCGCCGCCCGTGGCAAGACCCGGCCACGGGTGTTGCGGGCCCTGCCCCGACGAACCCTCCCCTCTGGAAGCAGCTGCGCCGTGAGCAAGAGGCCTGGGGCGGGAAGCTCGTTCCCTGCTCCTGCCGGCCTGACTAGGCCCACCGGCCCCCCGTGAACGGCGATCTGCCTCCAAAAAAAGGTGGTGGACGCCTTTGCCAAGGTGGAGCCCGCGGCTTCTGGCTTCCTGAGTAACCCATCAGGATTTCAAGGCCAACTGCTCTAGTCAGTAGGCGAGACCTTTTCCAAGACCTTTTCAGCGACCTATGATTGGCGCTTGAGTTGGTTTGGGTTGTTCATGGCGCATCGCGTGTTGACCGAGACCACCGTGAGCATCTCGGAACTCAAGAAGAACCCCATGGCCACCGTGGCTGCCGGGGAAGGCATGCCTGTGGCCGTGCTCAATCGCAACGAGCCTGCCTTCTACTGCGTGCCTGCCAAGGCCTATGAGGAATTGATGGATCTGGTGGACGACCTGGAGCTGGGTCGCATCGCCGATGCCCGACTGGCGGACGGCCAGGAGCCGGTGCGGGTCAGCCTCGATGCCCTTTGAGCTGGCTTTTCACCCCGAGGCTCTGCGGGAGTGGCACAAGTTGACAGCGGGCATCCGGGAACAGTTCAAGAAGAAGCTGGCAGAACGGCTGATCGAGCCCAGGATGCCGGCCAGCAAGCTGCGGGGATCAACCGATCGCTACAAGATCAAGCTGCGGGCTGCTGGATTTCGCCTGGTCTACGAGGTGCGGGATCAAGAGTTGCTGGTGCTTGTCGTGGCGGTGGGCAAGCGGGAGCGCAATGCTGCCTACAGAAAGGCTGACCAGCGCTGATTGGCCTCCTGGAAACCCGCGACGGCATCGGCCCGGCCCCCTGCCATTGGTCCCGTTTCAGCGCAGGAGAAAGTGACGCTCTTTCGTCGTCTGTTCCACGGTCGTTACGATGTCTATGCCCTTCGCTGGCAGAGCAGCAGAAGCGGACGATCGGGCTACGCACCGGCCTGCGCCAATGAGTGGCAGCCTGGCATCTGCGAAAAGCCGCCGGTGGCCTGCCGCGACTGCGGCCACCGGCGGCTGCTGCCCCTCACGGACGTGGCGATCTATGGCCATCTGGCCGGTGAACACAGGCTCGGCCTTTACCCGCTGCTGGAGGACGACACCTGCTATGTGCTGGCGGTTGACTTCGATGAACAGGACTGGCGTGACGACGCTCGCGCCGTGCTGCGTTCCTGCCGGGAACTGGCCGTGCCGGCGGCCTTGGAGATCTCCCGTTCCAGGGGAGGGGGGCCATGGGTGGGTGTTCTTCGAGGAGGCGATTTCGGCGCGGGAGGCTCGCCTGCTGGTGGATGCGCTGCAGCAGTGCCTACGGGTGCGGCAGATCCTGGGTGTGCGGTTGATGCTTCTCGACGTTGCCGCTGAGAGAGGGAAAGCGGACCACGCCCGCCTTCAGCGCTTCTACGCCTCGCTGGGGTTCTGGCCTTTGCCTGGACGGCCGGAGCGTTTGTTCATCTCCCTCAGTGTCCTTACGCCTCTGCAGTCAGGCGGATGAGGCATCAGAAGCGCAGATGCCTGCGGCTCCAGTCCGTGATGGTGGCCTCAACGTTCTTGATCTGCCACTGCAGCGGCCCTCGGTCTCGTGTGCAGCCCCAGCGGCGGTAGTGCTTGCCGGGTTGCAGCACCCCCCGCAGGCGCAGCTGGCGGCATGGGGGCGATCAGCCGAACTCTCAGTGAGAACGGAGCTGCGCCTCTCGAACTGGGTAATGCTTTGCTGCACCATGGCAATCAGATCTGCAGCACCCAGCTTTGGAGCTGCCGCCCCCAACGGCGGTCCTGCGGCATCGGGGCGGAAGACAGTGGCTGTGCTGACGGCTGGAAGGCCATGCCGCCGCCGTTCTCGCTTTCCTGCGCCTGCTTTTGGGCCTTGATGGCTCAGAGCGGTTCAGTGCCCTCGCTGAGGATGGCCAGATAGGCGTCGTAGGCGAACAGGCGATTGCGCCGCCCACCGGTGATCTCGCGGGCGATCCCGAGCTCGACCAGGGTCTCGATGGCTTTGCTGATGGTGGGAAAGCTCAGGCCGCTCATCGCTCTGATCTGGCCGATGCTGGTGAGTGGGCGCTGGCGCAGGGCTTGGAAGATCCGGCGCACGCTCGGACCAGAGCGCCCCAGACCCGTGAGCCGGGCCTCGTCGCTGCTGAAAAGCGCCAGCAGACGGTGTGCGGTGGCGACCGCTGAACTCGCGGTGGTCACGATTCCCTCCAGGAAGAAATCGATCCAGGCCTCCCAGTCGCCCTGGCGGCGAACCTCTTCTAGCAGCTCGTAGTAGCGGCTGCGGTGCTGCTTGAAAAACAAGCTGAGGTAGAGCAAGGGCTGCTGCAGAACGCCGGCATCGATCAGTACCAGCACGATCAGGAGCCTGCCCAGGCGACCATTGCCGTCGAGGAACGGGTGGATCGTCTCGAACTGCACGTGGGCCAAGGCGGCACGCACCAGCACCGGCAGCTCGTGCTCGTTTTGGGCGGTTCCATGGATGAAGCGCTCCAGCTGCGCCATGCAGTCCTCCACCAGGCCCGGCGGCGGCGGCACGAAGCTTGCATTGCCGGGCCGGGTGCCGCCGATCCAGTTCTGGCTGCGGCGAAAGTCACCAGGAAGCCGATCGGCCCCGCGGCCCCGGGCCAGCAGCTTGGCGTGGATCTCCCGCAGCAGGCGGGAGGACAGAGGGAATCCTTCCCGCAGCCGCGCCAGACCATGCTCCAGGCCGGCCACGTAGCTGGAAACCTCCACCACGTCATCAAAGGGAACACCGGGCGCCTCTTCCAGCTCAAAGAGCAGCAGATCGGAGAGGGACGACTGGGTGCCCTCGATCTGAGATGAGAGCAGTGCCTCGCGCCGCACGTAGGCGTAGAGGAACAGCTCTGGATCCGGCAGCAGCGCCGAGACTCCGTCCAGACGTCCGCAAGCCAACAGGGCTCGCTCTTGAAGGGCCTGAAGCGGCCCTTCAAGAGTGATCGGTGGATGAGGAGGTAGCGGCGCCGGCACGAAGGCCCGCACGGATTCTCCTGTGGTGGTGCTGATTTCGTAGCGACCTGTGGACTCGCGCCGCATGGGAACGCCCCTCGACGAACCTTGAATACAACCGAAGCTTATTAAAGGAAAGCAGGCTTGCCTTTAATAGGGGCGGCAAGCAGGTGCTCCGCCACGGTCTCGGAGGTCGAGAAGCTGTTCGATAGGTGTCCTCAGCCTTCCAAGCTGATGATGCGGGTTCGATTCCCGCCGCCCGCTTCGCTGAATTCCGAGCGCAACAGGCTTGGGGCCACCATCAGCACCAGGCTGCGGCTCTCCAGCGGCACCCCTTTCGGACTCCAGAACTCGGGGTGGCGGGGAATGTCCTCGCCGTTGGGCAGGGCGGTGTCGATCACCCGCATCCAGCCATTGGCGGGGGGGGGCAGGTCGAAGTGAATCGCCTTGCTGAAGGCGTTCAGGCCGCACCAGAGCAGGGCGCCGCGATCGGCGCTGTGCAGGCTCCAGGCCAGGGTGTGGGACCAGCTCCCCCAGTCCGGACGGTGCAACTCGACCCCGTGCCATTCCCGCCAGAGGTTGGCGGTGTCGCTGGGGCGGCCCGGTTTGCCCTCGGGGTGGGGCTGGGCGGGGTTGAGCAGGCTGGCGAGCTGACGACGCAGCAGCACCAGCCGTTTCAGGAACTGCAGCAGGCCCAGATCCTCTGAATCGGGCCGCCAGTGCATCCAGCCGAGCGGATTGTTCTGGCACCACGTGTTGTTGTTGCCGCCCTGGCTGCGGCGCACCTCGTCGCCCATCAGCAGCATCGGCACTCCCGGTGCCAGCAGCAGGGTGGCCAGCAGGTTGCGCTGCTGGCGATTGCGCAGGGCGGTGATGGCGTGGTCGCTGCTGGGTCCCTCGACGCCGTGGTTCCAGCTGTTGTTGTGGTTGTCGCCGTCGCGGTTGGCTTCGCCGTTGGCCAGGTTGTGCTTGCCGTTGTAGCTGACCAGATCGGCCAGGGTGAAACCGTCGTGGGCGGTGATGAAGGTGATGCTGCGGCCGACCGCGGGCGGCCGGCCGCCGTAGAGATCAGGGCTGCCCGCCAGGCGCTCCGCCATCAACCAGCTGCAGTCGTCGTCGCCTTTCCAGAAGCGGCGCAGATCGTCGCGGAAGCGACCGTTCCAGGTGCCGATCCGCCGGGCCGGGAAGTCGCTGAGCCGGTAGAGACCGCCGCAATCCCAGGGTTCGCTCACCAGCTTGAGATCGCTCAGTTCCGGATCGGCCTCGATCTCCTCGAACAGGGGCGGTTGATCCAGGGGAGCCAGCGCCTCCCCCCGGGAGAGGGCGATGCCCAGGTCGAAGCGGAAACCGTCGATGCCGAGCTCGAGGGCCCAGCAGCGGAGGGACTCCAGCATCAGACGCCTCACCAGGGGGCGGTTGGCCGCGATCGTGTTGCCGCAGCCGGTCACGTCGAGGTAATCGCCTTCCGGGGTCTGGTGGTAGTAGAGGGAATCTCCGAAGCCACGCCAGCTGAGGGTGGGGCCTTCCTGGTTGCCTTCGCTGGTGTGGTTGAAGACCACATCGAGCAGCACCTCCAGGCCGGCCTGATGGCAGGCGGTGACCAGGGCGCGCACCTGCTGCCTGGCCTCCAGCGGGTCGTGGCCGACCAGGTAGCCCTGATGGGGGGCCATCCAGCTCAGGGGGCTGTAACCCCAGTAGTTCTGGCGGCCGGTGGGGGCATCCTGGGGGTCGAAAGCCATCACCGGCAGCAGCTCCAGGGTTGTGACCCCGAGGCTTCTGAGATAGGGAATGGTGTCGATCAGCCCCAGCAGGGTGCCCTGGCGCTCCGGCGGGGTCGGACTGCCCTCACCCTGACTGAAGCCGGCCACATGGAGTTCGTAGATCACGCTCCGCTGCCAGCGGTGGCGCGGCCGCGGCGCGGCGTCGAAGTCGAAGCGATCCCGCTCCGTCACCACCCCCTTCAGGCAGGAGGCGGTGTTGGGTCCGGTGCCGGTGGCCTCCTGGCGCTGATACACCTCCCAGCCGGTGATCGCCCGCGCACAGGGATCAAGCAGCACCTTGGCCGGATTGAAGCCATGCCATCCCGGCTGGCGTGGCCCATAGACCCGGTAGCCGTAACAGCAGCCGATGCCGATGCCGGTCACTTCGCCATGCCAGTGGTCGCCGGACCGGTGGGCGGCATCGAGATTCAGCACCCGATAGGGCTCCGCGTCCGCCCCATCGCGGAACAGCAGCAGTTCCACCCGTGAGGCCAGGGGGGCCACCACCGAGAAGTTCACCCCCCGGGCCGTGAGACTCGCCCCCAGGGGCCAGGGATGTCCGAGCTGGATCGGGTTCAAGGGCACGGCCGGAGTGCGCCAACCAGAGTGCGCCATCAAGTTAGGTGGGGTGGGCCCATCGGCCGCGTGGCAGTCTCGATGCGCGTGGGCCGATGGGGCCTGGGCGTCGCCTGGGGAGGCCTGATTTGCCTTTTTTTTGGCTGAATCCGGGCAAAACCGTTGCCGAGCGGGCGATTTCAGTTGCCCGATCAGCTCTTCCCCCATACGATTGGCGCGCTCCACCGCCTGGCGGGAGGGACGTTCCGCTCCGCCCAGCTCCCGCTCTTTCTGAAGGTTTCCCGTTTCCGATGAACAAAGCTGATCTCGTCAATCTCGTTTCGGCCCGCACCGAACTCACCAAGACCGATGTCTCCCAGGTGGTCGATGCCGCCATCGCCACGATCATCGACTCGGTCGTGGAGGGCAAGAAGGTCTCGATTCTTGGCTTCGGATCCTTCGAAGCGCGGGAGCGCTCGGCCCGTCAGGGACTGAACCCCAAGACCGGTGAAAAGATCGCCATCCCCGCCAAGCGCGTGCCGGCCTTCACCGCAGGCAAGCAGTTCAAGGACCAGGTTCAGGGCTGATCCCGGCGGCGGCCAAGCTCTCCGGCACCCTGCTTCAGGCCCTGGAGCAGGGTGAGCGGCTGCGCTGTAGCAAGCGTCGCGGCCGATTCGCCCCATCCCCCTCCGGGCTGCTGCATGCGGGAAATCTGCGCACCGCCCTGCTGAGCTGGCTGCAGGCCAGGCTCAGCCAGGGCGAGTGGCTGCTCCGCTTCGACGATCTCGACACACCCCGTAACCGCAGCGGCGCCGAAGAGGCGATCCAGGCGGATCTCAGCTGGCTCGGTCTCGGCTGGGACGGCCCACCGATCCGTCAGAGCGAGCGCCAGGGCCTGTACCTCGAGGCGCTGGAATTGCTGCGCCAGCAGGGCCGGCTCTACCCCTGCCATTGCAGCCGCCGTGTGCTGGGGGATGTGTCAGCCCCCCACGGCGCCTGGCCCATCTATCCAGGCACCTGCCGCCAGCTGCCCCCCGACTGGGCACCCCGCCGCAGCCGCCATCCCAGCTGGCGGCTGCGGCTGAGCCAGGGTGATCTGCGCTGGCCGGAGCGGCTGGCGGCGGAGGGCGTTCTCGACGCGGCCACGGCTGTGGGCGATGTGGTGCTGAGGCGCGCCGATGGTTTTGTGGCGTACCACCTGGCCACGGCGGTGGATGAACTGACGCTGGGAATCAGCACCGTGCTGCGTGGTGCCGATCTCTGGCACTCCAGCGCCCCCCAGGTGGCCGTGATGGCTGGCCTCGGCCCCTTCCCTCCACCCGATTACTGGCATGTGCCGCTCTGGCGGCAGGAGGGGGGGCGGCGGCTCTCCAAGCGCGACGGCTCCGAGGGGCTGCAGGCTCTGCGGGACCAGGGGCTGGACGCGGCGGCGGTGATCGGGCGACTGGCGTCCAGCCTCGAACTGGTGCCGGCCGGCAGCCGCCTCAGCGCCCAGGAACTGCGGCAACAGCTCTCCGAGGCGGCGTTGCGGCAGGCGCTGAGCAGCGGGCAACGGCCGGAATCGCCGTCGGCCGGGAACTCTTAAGAAAGGTTCCCGAATGGAGGCCCCCATGAAGCGGCACACTGAAAACACGCAAACGGTGTTCAATTCATGACGAACGCATCGCCCCCCGGGGCGGCTTCGACGGCAGCGCTCAAGATCAGCTGCCCCTCCTGCGGTGGCAGCGGTGTTCTGCGGATGAGCGATCAGCGCTTCCGCACCTGTCTGGATTGCCTCGGGCAGGGTCACCTGCCGGTTTTCGAGCCCCAGCCGAGCCTGCAGGCCCTGATCCAGCGGCAGGAGGATCAGGCCATTCAACCCAGTGCCGACGGCCTCAGCCCTGAGGCCGTCTCTTCCGGCTCCAGATGAAGAACACCGCTGTGGCCACCACCACGGCGAGTGGCGCTGCGGTGAGCAGCAGCAGGATCACGGCTGTCCAGTCGGTGTACATCGCAGCAAATCAGGTGCCCACCCATCATCCCGTTCTGAGTGGCCTGGACCTCCGTTGCTAAGATCCTTTTCGATGGATAAAGAGAGGGAGCTTGGGTTCTGCGAGATGATCGATGTGCATCTATTGGGAACCTTGAAGTACTTTGATCTGGGCAACGGCTCGGCCGTGTTGGCGACGGAGGCGGTTCTCCACCAAGGCCCTAAACAACCCCGGGCCAGCCGCTCATACACATTGATCCGCCCTGCTGGAGCGTCTTTGTGTTGGGAACAGCGCTCATGATGCCCGGAGCCCAATTGCACTAGGGCAACTGCCATGATATTCATTACCCCTTCGACCCTGTGCAGGCGCGTTGGACTCTGCCCTTGCGGGCCCGTTCCGAGTCTCCTTGTCTGATATCACTAGTCCCTCAGCGCCCGCCGAAGCTTCTGGCTATGTCTTTGCTGGCTCAGCGTTTGAGCCCAAGGCTGTCGCCCGTCGTCTGCGTCCCTTGCTTCCTGTTGAGGCGTTTGCGACCAACCCGGCCCGGCTGGGCCTGATTCCGATCAACCTGGCGATCCTGGTGCTCGGATGGCAACTCGCTTCCCATCTGGACCGTCTTCCCCTGGCCGCGCTGCTGCTATGGCTACCCCTTGCGGTGGTGATGGGTAACAGCGTTTTCGTCCTTGGGCTGTTGGCCCATGACCTGATGCACGGCAGTTTGCCTCGGCAGCGGTCGCTGCGGCGGCTGGTCGGGCTGGTGGCATTCAGCGTGTCGTGGATGACCCCAACCCTCTGGCAGGCGGTGCATAACCGCGAACATCATGGCCACACCAATGGCCTAGTTGATCCTGATCGGAGCTATCTCGAGAGTCAACCCAGCAGCTGGGGCAAACGCCTGTTCCGCTGGATCGCACCCTCCAGCGAAGTGCATCCGTTGATCCTGGCCCTCGGCATGACCAGTGCCTGGCCTTTGCACCACTTCCGCACCACCTGTTCGGTGCTCCTCTTCAACACTGCTAATACCCGTTTCACTCCGGCCGCCTTTCTGGTGAGCAAGGTTGAGCGCCAGGCCATCGCCCTTGAGCTGTTGGTTGTGGTTGCCCTCCATGCTGGGGTGATCAGCTGGATCGGTCTTCGGCCGGTTCCACTACTGCTGGGATACTTCTTGCCCCTGTGGATAGGCTATGCGATTGCGATGATTTATATCTATACTAATCACATGCTTTCACCTCTGACTGAGGATAATGATCCCTTGGTGAGTTCACTCTCCCTTCGGATGCCTGCCTGGGTCGATCTGCTTCACTGCAACTTTTCCCACCATTCAGAGCATCATGTCTTTCCAGGTTTTAACAGCAACTACTATCCTCTCGTGCGCGAATTGCTGTTGCTTCACTACCCCGATCGCTTCCAACTGATGGGTCCGGGTCAGGCTTGGCGGCTGATGCTCTCCACTCCCCGTTTTTACCGCGATGCCTTGACTCTAGTGAACTGGGATGGAACGGTGACGATGCCGGTTCCGTGTTCGTCTAGTGGGCCAAAGAATTCAAAAGCAGAAGCTGTTTTTTAGTGTGCCGTTCCGCAGATTTGTGAACTAAGTTTCTGGAACATCTCCAAGATTGAGCCTTAAGTAGCCACATCAGTGGCGTAAATTAGGATTGTGGTGACGTAGTAAATTTCGTCGTGCGTGACTCTTTCACGAAGTTCAAGTCTATGGGTTGCAGGGGATGGGTGCGGTTAAGACCCTGAATCGTTCGTTGACGCAGAGCATCACAGCCTTTTCGGGCGGATTGAGATAGAAATTTACGATCCATCTAAACTTCAGGGCAAAGAACGGATCCGTTCTTTGCTTGAACGACTTCTGGCGGTGAGGCTACACGGAAGAGGTTTGCTACCAGCGGTGCACGGAAGTTTTTGATATTCCGTTGGCCGCCGCCAATGAGCGTGTGCTCCAAGTGGGTGCTGCCATCACTCGGCTGTCTCTGCAGAGCTGGTTGATCAACACCGCGATCTTGTCATCCTCGACCTGAGAAAGAGAGTCGCTTCTGATTAGGTCAACTCAGGCTAACCATGAATAGGTGGAAGGACAGCACGGTCCATTCTCTGTGTTCGGGGCCGGGGATCTCAATGGGTCACTAACCCCTAAGAGTTTGCAGAAAAACCCTCTTGGAGGGCGAGTTTCCCTGGCGGCGAGCTGATTTCCTGCTGAAAGCGGCTGATCGCGCTGCCATTTCGGCCCGAAGACGGCTTGATCTGGCCAGTTTTGTTCAGTTCTGAGCCCTTTTGGGGCCCATTGATCACACCCTTGGGCAACTGGCTGTTCATGCCGCCTCCATGACGGGCTTGAGGATGTTGCCCTGCCGGACCAAGTTGTAGGCGATCACCTGCAGTCCGTAGCCTAAAGCTCCTCTGTGGGATTATACGGCGCTGACGTTGTCCCGCCCCCGCAGCTTGAACTGGCGCTGGCCGCCGAACTGTTTGATCCAGCCAAACACCTTCTCGATGCCGCGGCGGGCATTGATCGATTTGGCGTAGCCCTCATGCCGGGTGGTGCGGCCATCGCATCGATCGCTGAGCCACCGCTGCGTGCGGTGTTCTGCGGCACGTTCGGAGTCACGCCCAGCCGTCGCATCTCGGCCACGACCCCCTTCGTGTCGTAGTTCGTGTCGGCACCGATCGTCTTCTGGCGGGCACCAGGGCAATCTGCAGCCATCTCTTGGGCCGCATCCCGCTCGCCGTAGCCAACCGCTCCGCGGAAGCCTGCGGCTACGGCCAGCGTCACCTGGCAATCCACCGCCAGGTCGTGGCGGTTCTCCATAAGCACGTGACCGCGGTAGCTCAGCTGCGCTGGATGAGCGTTCGATTTCCGGGCCAGCAGGGCCTCTGGATCGGTGCTGGAGTGATGGGTCTCGTTGCTGAGCTTGATGCCGCGAAAGTCCTCTTTTGCCCGCTTCTTAGCTTTCTTGGGCGCACCGAATCCCTCGCCAGAACCTGAGGGCGGAGGCGGAGGATCCTCCTGCCCATCGATCCGCTCCTGGAAAGCGTGTGACGCCCAGGCCTGCAACAGCGTGTCGACCACGTAGAAGTGTTCGCTAGCGAGCAGTGGTTTGACTTCGGGAGCATCTTTCAGCTTCTCGAGGAACTTGCCAATGAAGTCCTCGTTGAGGAGGCGCTCGCGGTTTTTGGTGTAGACGCAGTCTGCCGGAGGCCATACCTGTTCAGATACCAGATCGGATCGTTAGGGCTCAGGCCGACGTGACCGCAGGCCCGGTGAACCCGTAGCAGCGGAACAGCAGGTTGTAGTGGAGCTGATCCTGCAGCAGACTCTCCGAGCGGATGCCGTAGAAGGCCTGCAGCAGCGAGGCCAGCAGCACAGTTGCTCCGGTGGAACCGATGGGCGGCCTTCCAAGGCATACAGAGCGCAGAAGGTGGGGATCAGCCGATCGAGGGACTGATTGATCCGCCAGCTTTCGAATCCGCCTGAGCGGATGGTTGGCCGGGATCAGAGCCTCGATCGAGACGTAGGAGAACAGTGAACCGCTGCGCTCCTGCTGATCTCGCATTGACAACTGAGTGGTTGCCCAGTTTTCGCAGATCCCGCCGGGTTTTTCAGCGAACTCCTAAGCGTCGATGAGCCAAGGCTATGACCTGCAAGACAGGCTGTTGCTTGATCAAACCCATGGCGTTATACGACCAATCTGGAGGCTGCTTAGGCAGGCCCACCGGTGAGTGCCTCCCACTGGGGGCGCAGGGCCGCCGGAACCGGCCGGGATCTGAAGTCGCGCGGATCGCTGGGGCCATGCCGGATCACGGCATTGACAACCATGGCCGAGCGTCGTCCGTTGTTGATCGCCCCATGGGGAACTCCCGGGGGGATGCGCACCAGCACAGGTTCGTCCTCCCTCAGGGTGATCCGCTCGAGCCGGGCGTTCTGCAGCACCACCAGATCGAGCGAACCCCTCAACAGGATCAGCTGGTCGGTCTGGTGGCGATGGCAGAACAGCTCCCAGGGCTGCTGGGGGGCCAGCTCGGCGATCAGGGTTTCGTGGCTGGACTGGGCCTGGCAGAAGGTGGTGCGGCCGGCGCTGACGCGCTCAAGCTGAACAATCTCCACCTGACGGGACTGGGCCATGGGAACGGCAGATCAAGCAATTCATCAAGACTGGTGACAGAAGCCGTCAATCAACGAATTGTTTGCTACTGAACTGTTCTGGCGTCAGGGTTCCCTGGCCAGGCTTTTGGCTGATCGCCAGGCTGCCCGGGGTGGAGAGGATCGGGAAACGGGCCGTGCTGGATTCGAACCAGCGACCGTGCGATTAGAAGTCGCATGCTCTATCCGGCTGAGCTAACGGCCCACTGGCGCAGCCTAAGGTGAGCGGCTGCGCAACCTTGTTCCATGGCGGCCATCCGGCTCAGCGACGAGCAGAAACACCAGCTGGTGGAACGCTACCGCCAGGGTGAGTCGACCCAGGCACTGGCGAGTGGCTTTGGCTGCAGCCCCAACACCGTGATCCGTCTGGTCAAGGGGGTGCTTGGAGAGGAGCTCTACGAGCGGCTCAAGCGGCAGAGGGCCTCCCGGGGGGCGGCACTCCCGCCCGCTGCTGAGCAGGCCGTGCTCCCGCTCACCCCCCACGCCTTGCCGGATCCCGAGCCAGCGGATCCCGTGACAGTTGAGCGGCAGGGGATCGATATCCCCGGCACCCTCCCCGGCCCCCTCAGCGCAGAGCATTTCAGCTCAGCCCATTTCAGCGCGGCCACGCTCCGCGTGGCCAGCGAAAGTGATGCGAACGATCGTGATACCAACGAACGTGGCGACAGCGAAAGTGACGACAGCGAAAACGACGACACCCCCGGGCTGCTGGCGATCGACGACGCCGACGATTTCGTTGACGACGATGCTGATGAGGGCCTTGAGGAGGACACGGACACCAGCCTTGAAGACCGTGATCGGGAAGCGAACATCTTCGTGACCGTGGCGGTGGGAGCGGCTCTGGAGGATCGTCCGGCCACCACCTGCCAGCCCCTGGAGGTTGCTCTGCTGCCTGCCTGCCTTTACATGCTGGTGGACAAGACGGTGGAACTGCAGGCCCGCCCCCTCAGCGATTTCCCGGAGCTGGGGCGGCTGCCCGATGGGGAGCAGCAACGTCAGGCCCTGGTGGTGTTTGCCAATCCCCGCCAGGCCAAACGGCACTGCGGCCGCACCCAGCGCGTCATCAAGCTGCCCGACAGCCAGGTGATTCATCGCACCGCTTCCTATCTGCTGGGCCAGGGCATCACCCGGCTGGTGCTGGAAGGGGCGCTTTACTCCCTGCCGGGATCCTGATCGGAGCCGGGCATCAGCAGGGCGGCGGTGCTGCCGCCGCTGATCACGCCCACCACCAGGGCAAGGCCCACCAGGAAGCCGGTGGGAAGGGGCACGCTGCGGGCGAAGCCCAGCCGGAGGCTGGCCCTGTCGCTGAGGTTCTGGGCGCCGAGGCAAAGGATCAACAGCAAGACCAGGCCACCGCCGAGGCTGGTGATCAGCAGACGCAGACGCAGCAGCACGGACCCGCACATCGCATTGAGCAGAGTCTGACCGGTGGCGTGGCGATGGGCCTGCCGCTCAGGGGCTTTCGGGCTCATCGGCCTGGTGCAGCAGGGCGTAGAGGTCGCGGCGCGACAGTCCGGTTTCCTCGGCCAGTTGCCGGGCCGCATCACGGCTGCTGAGGCCCGCCGCCACCCGTTCAGTCAGCTTCGCCTTGAGGGTGGCATCGCTCCAGCAGGGCAGCTCGGGCGCGGGAGCACCGCCCAGCACCAGGGTGCATTCGCCGCGGGGCGGCACCTGGCGGAAGTGGGCCAGGGCAGCGCTGACGCTGGGTCCGATCTGCTGCTCATGGCGTTTGGTGAGCTCCCGGGCCACCTGGAGCGGGCGATCGCCGAGCAGCTGGAGCAGGTCTTCGAGCAGCTCCACCAGCCGGTGCGGCGCTTCGAACAGCACCAGGGTGCGCGGCTCGGCGGCCAGCTGCTGCAACGCGGCGCGCCGCTGAGTTGCCCTGGCGGGCAGGAAGCCCTCGAAGCAGAAGCGGCCGCTGGGCAGGCCGCTGCTCACCAGGGCGGTGGTGACGGCACAGGGGCCGGGAATGCAGACCACCGGCAGGCCGGCCGACCGGGCGGCGGCCACCAGCAGCTCGCCGGGATCGGAGATGCCCGGCAGGCCCGCGTCGCTGATCACCGCCAGGCTTTCGCCGGCCACCAGCGCCGCCAGCAGTTCGGGCACCCGGGCCTGCTGGTTGTGCTGGTGGAAGCTGACCAGCCGGCCTCGCAACTCGAACCCCGCCAGCAGCTGGCCACTGTGACGGGTGTCCTCACAGGCGATCCGGTCGACGCCGCTGAGCACCGAGCGGGCGCGAGGGGAGAGATCGGCCCGGTTGCCGATCGGGGTGCCCACCAGATAGAGCACCCCGGCGGCGGGCTCAGACGGCAGCGGGTTCCTGGGAGACACCGCGCAGGGTGAGGTTGATGCGGCCGCGATTATCGATCTCGCGGACCCGCACCGTAACGGGATCCCCCACCTTGACCACGTCTTCGACCTTCTCGACCCGGGCTTCGGAGAGCTGGGAGATGTGGATCATCCCCTCCTTGCCGGGCAGGATCTCGACGAAGGCACCGATCGGGATCACCCGGGTGACGGTTCCGCTGAACTGCTCCCCTTCGCTGATGCGACGGGTGAGGCCTTCGATGATCCGCTGGGCTTCATCGGCGGCGGCGCCGTCGTGGCTGGCGATCGTGACGATGCCGCCGTCTTCGATGTCGATCTTGGTGTTGGTGCGCTCGGTGATGCCCTTGATCGTGCGGCCGCCGGGGCCGATCACGGTGCCGATCAGTTCCGGGTCGATCCGGAAGCTGAGCAAGCGGGGGGCATGGGGGGAGAGGGTGTCACGGGGCTTCTCGATCGCTTCGAGCATCTTCTCGAGGATGTGCAGCCGGGCCGGCCGCGCCTGGTTGACGGCCTCGGCGATGGTGCTCACCGCCAGTCCGGCGATCTTCATGTCCATCTGCAGGGCGGTGATGCCCTTCTCGGTGCCGGCCACCTTGAAGTCCATGTCACCGAGGAAATCCTCGATGCCCTGGATGTCGGTGAGGATGCGCACCTCATCGCCCTCCTTGATCAGGCCCATGGCGGCGCCACTCACCGGCGCCTTGAGCGGCACGCCTGCATCCATCAGCGCCAGGGTGCTGCCGCAGACCGAGCCCATCGAGGTGGAGCCGTTCGAGCTGAGGCACTCCGAAACCACCCGCATCACGTAGGGGAAGCCTTCCTTGGCGGGAAGCACCGGGATCAGGGCCCGTTCGGCCAGGGCGCCGTGGCCGACTTCGCGGCGGCCCGGGGAACGCATCGGACGGGTTTCGCCGACGGAATAGGGAGGGAAGTTGTAGTGGTGGAGGTAGGTTTTCTCGCTCAACGGGTTGAGGTCGTCCATCTCCTGGGCGTCGCTGGGGGTGCCGAGGGTGGCGCAGGACAGCACCTGGGTGAGGCCCCGCTGGAAGAGGCCGGAGCCATGGACCCGCTTGGGCAGCACGCCGACGGCGGCGGTGATCGGCCGCACCTCATCGAGGTTGCGGCCATCGACCCGCTTGCCCTCGGTGAGGATCTGGGCCCGCATCAGCTTCTTGGTGAGGGCCTTGTAGCTGTTGCCAAGCGCCTTGCCGGTGCTGGCCAGACGGATCGGATCGGCTTCGGTGAGGCCGGCGATCTTGGTGGCCACCTCGGCCTTGAGGGCATCGAGCTTTTCGTCGCGCTCGCCTTTGGTCTGGGTGAACTGCTTCAGCACCTCGCCGATGCCGCTGGAGCATTCCTGGGAGAGGAAGTCGGCGAGGGTCGGGTCTTCGCTGGGGGCTTCGGGGATCACCTGCTCGATGCCGAGCTCGGTGAGCAGCTGTTGCTGGGCCTTGATCAGCTCGCCGACGGCTTCGTAGCCGAAGTCGATCGCCTCGATCACGTCCTGTTCGGGCAGCTGGTTGGCGCCCGCTTCCACCATCACCACGCCGGCCGGGGTACCGGCCACCACCAGATCAAGCTCACTGCGCTCGATCTCCCGGTAGCTCGGGTTGAGCACGAAGTCGTCGCCGAGCAGGCCCACCCTCACGGCCGCCATCGGGCCATAGAAGGGAAGCCTGGCCAGCAGGGCGGCAATCGAGGCCCCGGTGACCGCCAGCACGTCGGGCGGCACCCGCTCATCGAGCGAGAGGGTGGTGGCGACCACCTGGAGGTCGTCGCGAAGCCAGGCGGGGAAGAGGGGCCGCATCGGCCGATCGATCAGCCTGGTGGTGAGGATGGCCCGCTCGGGAGGCCGCCCTTCCCGGCGGAAGAAGCTGCCCGGAATGCGGCCGGCGGCGTAGAGACGTTCTTCGTAATCGCAGGTGAGCGGAAGGAAATCGATTCCTTCCCGGCCCTTGGCGCGGGTGGCCGTGACCAGCACGGAGGTTTCACCGCATTCCACCAACACCGCACCGCCCGCCTGGGGGGCGAACAACCCTGTGGTCAGCCGGATCTCCCGACCATCGAAGGAGACCGACTGAGTTTTTCCTGGCACTTCTGCTTATGTCCGTTTTGTTGTCGGTATTCATTCTCGCACTTTGGCTTGCGCCACCGCCGCCAGCCCTGTGCTATGTAGCCAGGCCAGGCGGTTCGGCAAAAAAAAGGGTGGCCATGGCCACCCGGGTGCGAAAGCTGGGAACGGAGTGCCAAGGGCAGCACCGGCGGGCCTGAATCTCTACCAGCTCGACTTGGTGACGCCTGGCAACAGACCCTTGTGGGCCATCTCGCGCAGCTGGTTGCGGCAGAGGCCAAAATCACGGTAATAGCCGCGGGGCTTGCCGGTGGCCCAGCAGCGGTTGCGCACGCGGTTGGCGGCGCTGTTGCGGGGCAGGCCCTGAATCTTGCGGTGCACCTCAAGGCGCTCCATCGGATCGGGAGCGGCCTCGAAGGCGGCCATCAAAGCAGCGCGCTTGACGGCAAAGCGAGCCACGATTTTTTTGCGCTTGACGTCGCGCGCGATCATCGACTTCTTCGCCATGCGGCTGCTGTGTTGGTGCGGTGATCGTTCACCTTACCGTCCGGCCGGGCCATGGTCTGGGTGGCTGGGGCACAGATCGGCGAGGGGGCAGCCGCTGCAGGCGGGTTTGCGGGCGTTGCAGACGGCCCGGCCGTGGAAGATGATCCGGATCGAGAAGTTTTCCCATTCCGGCTGGGGCAGCAGTTTCATCAGCTCCGGTTCGATCCGGCCGGGTTCGTGCTGCTTGCTGAGCCCGAGCCGGTTGCTCAGCCGTCGCACGTGGGTGTCGACGGTGACACCGGCGTTGATGCCGAAGGCATGGGCCAGCACCACATTGGCTGTTTTTCTGGCCACGCCGGGCAACTCCAGCAACTCCGCCATCGAGCTGGGAACGGCGCCGCCATGGCGTTCGTGCAAGAGGCGGGAGCTGGCCACGATGTTTTTCGCCTTGTTGCGGAAGAAGCCGGTGGATTTCACGTAGGGCTCAACCGCGTCGCTGTCGACCGCGGCGGCGGCGGCGGCATCGGGGAAGCGCTCGAACAGGGCGGGCGTGACCCGGTTGACCCGTTCGTCGGTGCACTGGGCCGAGAGCATGGTGGCGACCAGCAGCTCCCAGGGATTGCGCCAGTCGAGCGAGCAGGTGGCGTCTGGGTAGAGCTGACCGAGCCGCTCGAGGATCAGCGGGGCCCGTCGGCGCGCCGATGGAAAGCGGGGGCGGCGCGGCCGCGGTCCGGGAGCCGCCGCCATCTCAGCGACCGAGCAGTTGCTGCACAACCGAGAGCTGGCTGGTGTCCTTGACGATCAGTACAGCACTGAGCCCGACCAGCAGCAGGAAGCCCGACTGCATGAAGACCAGCTGCAGCCGCTGGGGCAGGGGCCGGCCCCGCAGGCCTTCGATCAGCAGCAGCAGGAACTGGCCGCCATCGAGCAGGGGCAGCGGCAAGGCGTTGATCACGGCCAGGTTGATCGAGATCAGCGCCGTGAACAGATAGAGGCTGCCGCCACCGCTCCTGGCCAGGGAAGCCCCCATCTCGACGATCTTCACCGGCCCGGACATCTGCGGGGCCGTTTCGCTGAAGCGGGTGACCAGGGCAACGAAGCCATCCACGGTGCGGCGGGTGAGCTGCACGAAGACGCGGTTGGCTTCGCCGATCACCTCCAGGGGCCCCCGGGCGGGGCGGAAGGCTTCGTTGCCATTGGGTTGCAGCTGGGCACCGATCCGGCCGATCCCGTCGTTGTCGTCGGGGGTGAGGCGGAAGCTCAGCCGCTGCTCGCCACGGGCGGCTTCCAGGGCCAGGGCCCGGCTGGGGGCGGCCTTGATGTCGGCCACCAGATCAGCCACGGCTGCCTGGCCGCCGGCCAGCGGCACCCCGCCGAGGCTGAGGATCCGGTCGCCGGCGAGCAGGCCGGCCCGGGCGGCAGGCTGGCCGGGTTGCACCACCGCCACCACCACCCCGGGGCTGGCACTGAAGCCGGCCGGGATGCCCACCAGAGCACCCTGGGCCAGCAGCACCGCCCAGGCCAGCAGCAGGTTGGCGAGCACCCCGGCGGCGATCACGAGCGCCCGCTGGATCAGGGGACGGTTGCGGAGGAGATCAGGATCGTCGGCGGGGATGCCGCTGTCTTCGGCATCGTCATCGGGGAAGGCCACGAAGCCACCCAGGGGGATGGCCCGGAGGGCGAACTGAACGCCGCGCCGCTGGCGCTCGATCAGCACCGGGCCGAAGCCGATCGAAAAGCCGCTGACGCGGATTCCCTGCCAGGTGGCAGCGAAGAAGTGGCCGGCCTCATGCACCACGATCAGAGCGGCCAGGATCGCCAGTGCTGAGAGAACGCCCATTCAGCCTTGATGAAGACCTTCCCATTCTGGGGGTTGCGGCGCCGCAGTGCTCCCTTCGGCCGTTGCGCCGCGGCGCGGCGACACGGCCTGCGGGAGCGCTGCGGCGCCGCAACGTCGCGTTGGGGGGGCGGGATCCGCAGGTTGAGAGGCAGGTTGGGGTGTGTTGAGGGGGGCGGTATCGCGAGGCTGGGGCAGGGGTGAGGGGGGGCTGGGGGGAGCGGGGCGGTGTTTCCGGCGGCTCCGGGAGCGGGGGGAATGCGTCTCCCGCGCCCGCCCAGGTAATCCTGCCGTTCTCACCACTTCCACGCCCGTCGCCACCGCCGCTTGCTCTTCCCCTGCCACCGCCGCTCGCTCTCCCCCTGCTGCCACCGCTTCCTTTTCCCCAGCCGTCACCCCTTCCTTTTCCCACCCCCCGCGGCCCGGAGCCCTGAGCCCGGAGGCGGCGTCGCGGCGCAGCCGCGCAGCCGCCGCAGGGCTCAGGGCTCCGGGCCGATCCGGTCGGTGCCGAAATACGGCACCAGCACCGGTGGCAACACGACGCTGCCATCCTCTTGCTGGCCGGTTTCGAGCAGGGCGGCCATGGTGCGACCCACCGCCAGGCCGCTGCCGTTGAGGGTGTGGAGCAGGCGGGTCTTCTTGCCATCCTTGAAACGGATCGCCGAGCGGCGTGCCTGGAAATCGCCGCAGGTGCTGCAGCTGGAGATTTCGCGGTAGACGCCGGCGCCGGGCAGCCACACTTCCAGATCAAAGGTGCGGGCGGCGGAGAAGCCGAGGTCGCCGGTGCAGAGGTCGAGCACCCGGTAGGGGAGAGCGAGGGCCTGGAGCACGGCTTCGGCGTCGGCGGTGAGGCTGGCATGGCCCGCTTCGGATTCGTTGGGGTGGCAGAACCAGTAGAGCTCGACCTTGTTGAACTGGTGGAGGCGGATCAGGCCGCGGGTATCGCGGCCGTAAGAGCCGGCCTCGCGGCGGAAGCAGGGGGTGTAGGCGGCGTATTTGAGCGGCAGCTGTTCGGCGGGGATCAGTTCATCGCGGTGCAGGGAGGTGATCGGCACCTCGGCGGTTGGGGTGAGCCAGAGGTCGTCGTCGGCGCAGCGGAAGCTTTCCTCGGCGAATTTGGGCAGCTGACCGGAGCCGGTGAGGCTGGCGGAGTTCACCAGGATCGGCGGCATCACTTCGCGGTAGCCGCGGCGGCCGTGCAGGTCGAGCATGAAGCTGATCAGGGCCCGCTCGAGTCGGGCCCCCTGCCCCAGCAGCGTCACGAAGCGGCTCTGGGCGATCCGCACGGATCGCTCCGTATCGATCAGGCCCAGCCGCTCGGCGATCTGCCAGTGCTCCTGCAGCGGTGCGGCGCCGTTGGTGACCCGGCGGGGCTGGCCCCAGCTCTTCACCACAACGTTGTCCGCCTCGCTGCGGCCTTCCGGGCAGAGCGGCGAGGGCAGGTTGGGGAAGGAGAGCAGCTGGTCGTGCAGACGGGCTTCGAGGGATTTCTCCTCCTCTTCGAGCACGCCAACCTGCTGCTTGAGCCGGTTGCCCTTGTCGCGCAGCACCTGAACGGCGGGGCTGTGGGGCGGCTCGCCGGCGCGGATCAGTTCGCCCACCTGGCGGCCCACCCGGTTGCCCTCCGCCTGAAGCTCACTGCGCTGCTGCTGGAGATCGCGCTCCTGGCGCGCGATCATCTGCAGGGCGGTGAGATCGAGCTTCAGGCCACGGCGAGAGAGCTGGTCGACGATCCGCTCAGGGGTGTCGCGCACCAGGCGCTGATCCAGCACGGCCCAACCGGCAAGTGAGCGGCAGCCTAAGACTGAGTGTTGTCAGCTCTTCTGCGGGCCCAGGTTCAGAGCACCTGCACCACTTCACTCACCTCGGGGATCGATTCGCGCAGCTTGCGCTCGATGCCCATCTTCAGGGTCATGGTGCTGCTGGGGCAGGAGCCGCAGGCGCCCTGCAGTCGCACTTTCACGATCGGCCCGTCGATTTCGACGATCTCGACGTTGCCGCCATCGGCCATCAGGTAGGGGCGCAGCTCATCGAGCACCCGCTCGACGTTCTCGACGGTGAGGGCGCGGGGGTCATTGACGGTTTCGGTGCTCATGGGGTCTCGGGGAGATGGTCTGACTTTAGAGAGGTGTCCTGACAGGCGTCTGGTTTCAGTAGTGGTAGCGCAGTAGCGCAGCTGAGCGATCAGAAGATTCCGCGCTTCGATGCGGTAGACGATCCGGTGTTCGCCATCGATGCGCCGCTACCACCAGCCCGCCAGGGCGTGCTTCAGCGGCTCGGCTTTGCCAATGCCGCTGAAGGGCTCACGGCGGATCGCTTCGATCAGATGGTTGATGCGTTGTTGCATCTTGCGGTCATGCTCCTGCCAGTGGAGGTAGTCCTGCCAAGCCTTGGGAGCAACGATCAGTCGCACGGGAGGAGTTCGTGGACCTCGCCGGTGCTGGTGCCCAGGGCGGCAATGGATTCCAGCAGTTGCCGGGCATTGGCGGGGGAGCCCAGCAGGTGGGCGGTCTGTTCCATGGCTTTGCAATCATCGAGAGACAGCATCACCACGGCGGGCGCTCCACGACGCGTGATGATCAGCGGCTCATGGTCGTCGCAGACCTGTCGCATGGTCTGAGCCAGGTTTGCCCTGACGGCTGTGTAAGACATCGCATCTATGTCAAACCTGGGTTTCCTGTACGCATTACTGTGCGTTGGACTGGGGATTTGGTGACTCTGTCGATTCAGGTCCGTCACCGTCGGTCCACAGCCGCAGGTTGCGCGTTGATGGTGATCGGCTTCTGGAGAATCGAGGCCAGCTCATCCCGGAGCGGACGTGCAGCACCAACCGCCAGCCCTGGTGGCTCCGGCGCTGGGCTCCGGCCCCCTCATTCCTAGGATTGATCCACTGGCTTCCCTGAACGGGCTTTCTCGACGCGCATGACCGACGTTCCCGTTTCACGGATCCGCAACTTCTGCATCATTGCCCACATCGACCACGGCAAATCGACCCTGGCCGATCGCCTGCTGCAGGAGACCGGCACGGTGGCGGCACGGGACATGCAGGCCCAGTTCCTCGACAACATGGAGCTGGAGCGGGAGCGGGGGATCACGATCAAGCTCCAGGCCGCCCGCATGGAGTTCCGGGCAGCCGATGGGGAGCTGTACATCCTCAACCTGATCGACACCCCCGGCCATGTGGATTTCTCCTACGAGGTGAGCCGCAGCCTGCAGGCCTGTGAAGGGGCGCTGCTGGTGGTCGATGCCAGCCAGGGGGTGGAGGCCCAGACGCTCGCCAACGTCTACCTGGCCCTGGAGAACGAGCTGGAGATCATTCCGGTGCTGAACAAGATCGACCTGCCTGGCGCCGATCCGGCCCGGATCAGCGAGGAGATCGAATCGATCATCGGCCTCGACACCAGCGGCGCGATCGCCTGCTCGGCCAAGACCGGCCTGGGGGTGTCGGCCATCCTCCAGGCGGTGGTCGACAGGGTGCCGCCGCCACCGGACCGGGTGAGTGAGCCGCTGCGCGCCCTGATCTTCGACTCCTATTACGACGCCTACCGGGGTGTGATCGTTTATTTCCGGGTGATCAGCGGACGGATCGCCCGCAAGGACAAGGTGCTGCTCATGGCCAGCAAAACCAGCTACGAACTTGATGAGGTGGGGGTGATGGCGCCCGATCAGCGCCAGGTGGAGAGCCTGCATGCCGGCGAGGTGGGCTATCTGGCGGCATCGATCAAGGCGGTGGCCGATGCCCGCGTCGGCGACACGATCACCCTGCTGGCCGATCCGGCCTCCGCACCCTTGCCCGGCTACGCCGAGGCCAAGCCGATGGTGTTCTGCGGCCTCTTCCCCACCGACGCCGATCAGTACCCGGATCTGCGGGAGGCGCTCGACAAGCTGCAGCTCTCCGATGCGGCGCTGAAATACGAGCCGGAAACCAGCAGTGCCATGGGTTTCGGCTTCCGCTGCGGCTTTCTGGGGCTGCTGCACATGGAGATCGTGCAGGAGCGGCTGGAGCGGGAGTACAACCTCGATCTGATCGTGACGGCGCCATCGGTGATCTATCAGGTGACCCTGATCGACGGCTCGCTGATGATGGTGGACAATCCGGCCACCCTGCCCGATCCGCAGAAACGCGAATCGATCGAGGAGCCCTATGTGAAGTTGGAGATCTATACCCCCAACATCTACAACGGCACGTTGATGGAGCTATGTCAGGAGCGGCGGGGAGAATTCATCGACATGAAGTACATCACCACCGACCGGGTGACGCTGCACTACGAGATGCCCCTGGCCGAGGTGGTAACGGATTTCTTCGACCAGATGAAGAGCCGCA
Source organism: Synechococcus sp. CS-1326 (assembly GCF_025128115.1). Taxonomy (NCBI): domain Bacteria; kingdom Bacillati; phylum Cyanobacteriota; class Cyanophyceae; order Synechococcales; family Synechococcaceae; genus Synechococcus; species Synechococcus sp. CS-1326. The sequence continues at coordinate 42,822 of NZ_JAHLYV010000004.1, forward strand.
CCAAGGGTTATGCCTCGATGGAATACAGCCTGATCGGCTATCGCAAGAATGAACTGGTGCGCCTCGATGTGCTGATCAATGCCGAGAAGGCGGATCCGCTCACCACGATCGTGCACCGCGACAAGGCCTATAACGTGGGCAAGGGGCTGGTGGAGAAACTCAAGGAGCTGATCCCCAGGCAGCAGTTCAAGATTCCGATCCAGGCCTCAATCGGCAGCCGGATCATCGCCAGTGAAAGCATCAGTGCGATTCGCAAGGATGTGCTCGCCAAGTGCTATGGCGGCGACATCTCCCGCAAGAAGAAGCTGCTGCAGAAACAGGCCAAGGGCAAGAAACGGATGAAGGCGATGGGCCGGGTGGAAGTGCCCCAGGAGGCTTTCATGGCGGTGTTGAAGCTGAATCAGTGAGGCAGGCCAGATCGAGGGCTGCAGGAAGGCTCGTTCCTGTTCGGCCAGGGCCACGTAGAGGCAGTCGTGGGAGGGATGATCGAGTTCCAGGCACCACTATCCGGCTCGGGCCAACAGTGTGCTGGAGGGGATCAGGCGGCTGAAAGGTTCGGCGGCGCGGTTCGCCAACACCTGGAACTGTTCGGAGGTGATCGCCCCCAGCCTCAGACTTTTCCAACCCACGTTCAGGAGTTCCACCAGCACCAGGTCTGGTGCCAGTCGCAGGTTCGCGGGTCCAGCGTTGAGCAGGCGGGCGGCCTTTGCGGAGCCAGGCACGGCGACAAACCAGCCGAATGCAACCGAAGCGTCCACGACCCAAGGGCCGGATTCGGCGCCCATCCCGTTCCTCGCGGATCAGGGCCGCGACGTCAAGGCTGCGGCCTGCGGCCGGGGTGGTGTCCCGCAGACGAGCCAGCTCGTGGCGGAGGGATTCGTCCTGCTGGGCCGCGGTGGTGAGCAGATCGCGCAGGCTCTGCTCCAGGGAGAGGCCTTGAGCCCGGGCACGGGCCCTGAGCGCGGCCACTACCTGATTATCCAGCTGCCGGATCAAAAGCTGCGCCATGGCGCTTTTGGGATTGCTATCGACTATCCATAGCAACGTTGTTGCGATTCCGTGGTACCCGCGCATGCGCCAGCGAAGCCCGCTGCAACCAAAACGGTTGCATAATGGTTGCAGCGTTGATGAACTGGTGGCTGCCATGGCCAAGAGCCTCACCCTCAAGAACCTGCCGGACGCACTCCACGCCCGCCTGAGCGCTGCGGCCAGGCAGCATCGCCGCAGCCTCAACAGCGAGGCGATCGTGTGCCTCGAAGCTGGACTGACGCTGGCACCAGTTGGGGCGGAGGAACGCCTGACGGCTATTCGTGCACTTCGCGAGACCCTGCCGCGCAATGGTTTTGCCCCCGCCGACAGCGACGCGTTCAAGCGTGAGGGCCGCCCGTGATCGCTGTGGACACCAACGTGGTGGCCTATCTGCTGCTTCCCGGCCCGCAGACAGCGCTGGCGGAAGCCTTGCTGATCGATCAACCCAACTGGGCGGCTCCGCCGTTGTGGCGCAGTGAATGGCGCAACGTGCTGAGCGGATACCTGCGGCGAGGCGACCTGAGCCTCGATCAAGTGCTCAGCCTGCAGCAGCAGGCAGAAGACCTGGTGATTCGCCATGAGGAAGCCGTGTGTTCTGACGCTGTGCTCCGGCTGGCGGCCACCAGTGGCTGCAGCGCTTACGACTGTGAATTTGTGGTCGCTGCTCAACAGTTGGGCATACCGCTGATCACGGCGGACCGCGCTGTGCTGAGAGCTTTTCCTGATCTGGCCCATCCCCTGCCTCAGGCCACCACCTGAATCAGCAGGGCAGACTGGCTGAATGGGCCTGCTTTGCCGCCCATCAGGCAACTGAGAAATCTCTCAAAGCCTTGAATATGGCCCTGGGACAACAGGTCTGAGGGGATACTCTCACTCGGATCTGGGCCGAAGTGTCCGGCAAGGATGAGCTGCAACCACCTCCGCCGGAAGCGCTTGAAGACCGGCTCCGCTTGCTGGATGGCTTCGATATCCCCACCCGCTATCCGGACAGCTACCCGGAGGGAACCCCCGGTGAACATTTCGGCAGACTGCAGAGCGAGCAGGGCCTGTTTCATGCCACAGCGATCATCGAATGGGTCAGTGCTGCGCTGGCCCAGTTCCGAGAGCGTGCTTGAGGCGGCAGGCCAACCGGAGCTGGAGGCGGTGGGTGTCTTCGGCTTCTACGGGCGCGGTGATGCCGGTGTGGGCAGCGACCTGGATCTGCTGCTGGTGCTGCGGCAGTGCGAGCTGCCGATCTGGGAGCGCCTGCGCCCGTGGGACACGGCCGATCTTCCGCTGGCCACCGATCTGCTTCTCTACAGCCGCCTGGAGTGGGAGAGCCTCCCCCAGTGGAACCCGAAGCTGGCGGCAACGCTTGAGCGCGACCTGCGCTGGTTGATCAATCCAGCGGCGGGGGGTGGCTCCAGGCCAGGGCTCTGAACCAACCAAGGCAGCCAGACCGGCAGAATTGGAACCACAAACTCCAAAAGGGCGGCGGATTTGGCGGCAGTCAGGCGATTTTTGCGCGAACCAGCCGTGAGCTTCTTTCTGCTCGGGCCGCGCGGCACGGGCAAGTCGACCTGGTTGCGCCAGGTGCACTGCACGGCCTACTGGCTCGATCTGCTAGATCCAGAGGCCCAACGCCTGCATCAGGCGCGGCCGGAACGGTTGCGGGAGCGGCTGGCGGGCGAACCCGGCATCACCACGGTGGTGATCGATGAGGTGCAGAAAGTGCCGGGGCAGTTGGAATCTGCTGGCCGGACGCCTGGTGGGGCCTGGCTGCATCCGTTTCTGGCAGCGGAACTGGGGGTCGAGTTCAGCCTGGAGAGAGCTCTGCGTGTTGGCCTGGTGCCTCTGGTGTGGGAGGCCGCTGATGCAGAGCAAACTCTGCGGTCCTGCACCTCAACCTGAGGGAAGAGGTGCAGGCCGAGGCGCTGGTGCGTGATCTTGGCGGCTTTGCTCGGTTTCTCAAGACGATCAGCTTCTCGCACGGCTCCACGCTCAGCTTCTTCGAGGTGGCGCGGGAGTGCCAGGTGGGCCGGAAATCGGTGGAGATCTCCCTCCTCATCCTTGAAGATCTGCTGACGGCCTTCCGTGTGCCGGTGTTCAGCCGGCATGCCCAGCGCCAGCTGGTGGCTCTGCTTGATCAGGGCCTGGAACCCCTGCGTATCGATGGAATTCTCTGCCTGCCCTGCGGGGATTTTCTGCAGAAGCTGGAACCGGAAACCCCGCTGCCGATCAGTTGATCAGGGTGACGCGGGTTTTGGTGGAGATGCCGGTGCGGGTCATCGGGTTGGTTGCGTTGGCATCGCGGATGGTGAGGGTGTAGTTCACCGCCTTGGAATCGGTGGTGTTGGTGAGGGTGAGCGTGGTGTTGGAGCTCACATAGCTGTAGAAGCGGGTGCCGGCGAAGTCCAGGGTGCCGTTGGGGTTGATCGGCGGGCCGCAGCGTTTGAGGGAAGCGGTGGTGCCTGAGCCGCTCACGTAGTAGTGAATCGGTGTGGTGGCGAGGGCGGCACCTGTGGCTCCGAGGTTGGGCACATCGATCGTGAACAGGGAGTTGGCGGTGGTACCGGTGCAGCCGCCTGCACCCGTGATCGGCACCCCATAGCGGATTCTGTCGCCTTCGCCGATTTCGGCCTCGAGGAAGCTGGAGAGCCGGCCCATGTTGTTACGGAGACTCTGGGCCACTTCCATCCTGTTGCCGCTGCGTATCTGGGACACCAAGGTGCTGGCGGCCGCGGCCATCAGAAAGCCGCCCATCACGAGGCCAACCAGCAGCTCGATCAGGGTGAAACCAGCTTCGTTTCGAACGGCGCGGGGGTTCATGGCTCAGAACACCGCAAAGGAGGTGCAGTTGGCAGCGCTGCTGGCCGCAGCACCGTTGCTGCCGATCTGGATCTGGCCGATCGTGGCGGTGAGGCGCACGCACCGGAGCTGGGTGGTGCCTGCCAGGTGCACCTTGAGGTCGGTGTCGACCGTGGCGGACATGGAGCTGCGCGGCGTGAAGCTGACGGTGGTGGGGGCGGCGGGTGCCAGTGCAACGCCAAAGCGATCGGGGCCGTTGGCGACGACCGGGAGGAGGAAAGCGCGGGCGTTGGCGTCGTTGGTGGAAACGGGTGAAATGGGCGCGCAGGCGGCGGGAGTCACTCGGGCGATCTCGGCGCCGGCGGCCAGGGCGCCGGTGGAGAAGGTGACGGTGCAACCCGTGCCGCCCAGCCGCTGGGAGGAGGAACGCACGGCTTCGAGCCAGGCGGCCAGCTGAATCGCCACGCCATTGACCCGCTCGCGCTGCCATTCGCGGCCGGTGGCGTTGATCACCACGGCCGAAGCGATCCCGAGCACGGCCACGGTGACCATCAGCTCGATCAGGCTGAACCCGCAAGCGATCAGACGTGGCGGGGCGAGCTTGGTCATGGACACCAGGCCGCCACCGTGGGGGTGAACACCACTAGGCGATTGGCATTGGCGCCGGCATAGTTGATGCGCAGGCGATTGGTGGCGATGTCGTCGGTTGCCAGGGTGCGGGTGATCCCGGCCAGGGCAGGCCTGGCGTTGATCGCCGTGACCAGGGCGGTGTTGAGTGTGTCGCTGGCGGTGTTGTTGCAGGCGGTTTCGAAGGCGGTGATGCCGGCTGTGGTGGTGGGGAAGTAGTAGTTCTCGCTGCGGGCGGCCACACCGATGGTGCAGGTGGTGAAGCCGCCGGCGCCGGAACACCAGGTGAAGGTTTCGGCCAGGTTCTGGATCGCGGCGAGATCGCTGTCGATCAGCGATTGCTGGTTGCTGCGGCCCTCGCTGCTGATCATCGAGCGGCTGCTCACCATGCTGAGCATGGCCGCCATCGAAAAAGTGGCCGTCAGCAGCACGGTGGCGATCAGGATCTCCAGGATCGCGAAGCCGGCGGTCGGTGGGGATGGGGACTGGCGGAGTTGGGAGCGCATCGAAACCACTGGATCAGAACAGCGAGGTGGAGGCGCTGCTGCGGGCGACCCAGTCAAAGATGGGCAGACGGAAGGGCTGGGCGGCGGAATTGGTGAGGCCGTAGAAGGAGCCGGAGAGGGGCGGGACGGCGATCTGGGTGTTGTAGCCGGCCCGGGCACCAGTGCCCATCGACAGGTTGTTCACCCAGAGGGAGCCGCGATAGTTCGGCATGCCGAAGGGGTTGTCATCGGAGTCGGGATCTTCGCGGAGGGTGAGGGTGCCGTAGGGCAGATACATGAAGAGGTCGCGGATATAGCCGTCGTCACCCACCTGAACATTGATCTGACGGTTGCTGTAGATGGCTGCCCGGCTGGAATCATCGGGAAGGGCGCGGGTGGCGCAGGCGGTGTTGCCGCTGGTGGGTGTGGCGCACTTGACATGCTGGATCTGGCCATCATCCCAGTTATTCACCGTGGTGACGTTGCCGGCGTTCCACTCGGAATTGAGATAGAGGTAGATCGGCGCCCGGGAGGAATCGATCACGAATGTGTTATTCTGGCGGCGATTGGTTTCGTTGTTATTAAGGGTGTTGTCGCTGACGGTAAGTGAACTGATCCGGCAGTGGTAGGCAAAGTCGGCGGCAGAGCTGCCGGTGCGGGCGCAGGAGTTGTTGATATTGGGCTGGCCTGTTGCAGGCGTGCAGCTACCTGAGACAATTACTGTTGAAAGATTCGGCTCACCATTGGCGCCTGGAGCAGCGAGGTTGGTGTTGGTGGTGTTGCACAGTTCGATCCCAGTGTTTGTGTCGTTGACCCGGAGGTAGTCTTTGCCGTTATTGACCTGAGCCTGGGTGCAGGTTTGGGTCCCAGTGTTTCCCACGATCACAACCTGTTGCCCTGTGTTTTCGCAGATCGAGTTCGAGGTGATGGCGATGCCACCGCTGCTGCCGGTACAGGTCTGGCCGGCGGGGCAAGCGGGATAAACGGGCAGGGCGGGAAGCCTGATCCCCACGCCTCGCACCGGCACACTGCCGTCGATGGGTCCGGTGACACCGGGGCAGATGCTGCGGGTGAGGCAGATGATGTCGGGTGGTTTGTTGGCGCTGACGCTGGTGGAGCCATCGTTCTGGACCCGCAGCTGGGCGCCGCTGTCGGCGAAGCTGACGCCGCCGGGGGGAACGGCAACAGGAGGGCTGCCGACTCCTGGCTGCTCCAGAGCAGCACCCACCAGCAGACGCGGGAAGCTGTTGTCGCAGGCGCGGGGATCATTGCCGTGGGCCGGCAGACCTGTGATCGTGCCGAAGGAGATCTTGCAGCACTTCGGCACCACCTGAAACTCTCGCGTCACCGTGGCGGTGGATACCTGGCCGCCGGCGTTGAGCACCTGGCCTTCAATGGTGAGGGCGATGTAGCCGACGTTGGCGGCGTTATCGAGATTGACCAGGCTGTCGCTGTAGCTGCCGGTGTTGGAACTGGTACCGGCGGAGTTGCTGATAAAGCGTTGATTGCGAGTGGAATTCTTGATTTCAACGCTGCGCAACACGAAGCGGCGGTTGGCGTTGCCGGCGATGGTGTTGACGGCGCCGTTCCTGAAATTGATCGCGGTGGCCGTCGGAGCGGTGCCCGCCGCGGCACAGGGGTTCTGGAGGCTGGTGTTGCTGGCTGCCCAACTGTTCAGCGGTACTGCCGAAACGAGCAGCTTGCGGTTCGCCTCCTGGTTCAGGGTGCTGATCACCGTGGCCAGGCCGGCTTCGGCAGCTTCGCGGGCTTCGCGGCTTTCGCCCTGGAAGGCGGCGCTGAGATTGCCGAGGGTGGCGCGGCTGGCCATCGCCACCGAGCCCAGGATCACCGTGAGGATCACGAACAGGGCCATCGCAAGGGAAAAACCCGCCTGGCTGGATCGATTCCTGGCCTGGGAGCGCCTGGAATTGATCAGTAAGAGAAAAGTCCGTGTACGCATTATCTCAGAAATTTCTTAGAAACTTCTAATCTTTTGTATCTTCCAATACACTATCACGTTTTTAACTATGCGTGGGGTTCTGTTCAGCGCTGAGCAGGAGGGAATCCCGCCGGAAACGAGAGGGGAAAGCCGCCTGTGGATCCTTTGCGCAAAGCCGTATTCCCGGGTTGTGGGGGTCGGGCTGGCCCGCTGATCGAGCATCAGCAAGGTGTTACAAGATATGGCCCAGCGGCCCGCCAGGCGCCGGCCCGGGATGAATCCGCCAGCGGGTGGGAACGCTGAAACGGTGATCCGCCCTGGAGGCCGCCGATGCCATCCCGCAACACTTTGCTCAGGCCCATTGCTCCAACACCCACCCGCGAAGCGGGCTTCTTCCTGCCGCTTTCGTTCGGGGTGGGGCTGGTGCTGCTGCTCAGCAGCCTCTCGGTGCAGACCGCGGCCCTGCATGGCAGCCAGCTGCTGGCGGCCGAGCTGCGCCAGCGCCAGGCCGACGACGCCCTGGCCTCCGCCGCCCAGCAGGTGGCGGCCCAGTTCAACGGCCCCTACGGCTGCCTGCTGGCCACGGCCTCGGCAACCTGGCCGGCAACGGGCTGTGGGCCAGGCGCCGGCCTCGCCCCGCTGCTGGAGGCCCCGGTGGGCAGCGCCCGCTACCGGCTGCTGTCGTGGCAGCCGGTGGTGGGTGAGCTGCGGCTCGCCCTTGAGGCCGGGGGGGCGACGGCCAGCCGCCAGCAGGGGCTGTTCCGGTTGCGGCTGGATCCGGCCCGGCCGGCCGAGGTGCTCGGCGTGCGGAGCCTGGGCCGATGACCCTCACCGAGATCACGATGGCGATGCTGGTGTTCTCCCTGGCGGCCAATGCTTCGGTGCAGCTGTGGGGGGCGAGCGCCAGCTGGGCCCAGGCCACCGCTGAGCGGCAGGACACCCTGCGCCTGATCGATGCCGACCTGCTGCGGCGGGAACACAGCCTGCGCCAGGCGGCCCTGGCCTGGCAGGCGGAGCGGCCTGGTTGCGAGGCCGCCAGCCTGAGGATGCGCCAGCAGCTGGAGGTGGCCGGCCCGGCGCTGCCGGCCGGGGTGAGCCGCCAGCTGAGCGCGGCGGCGGCACCGGTGGCGCATGGCTTCTGGCTCGTCTATCTGGCCGAGCCGCTGGGGCTGGAGCGGCGCCGGCTGTTCAGCGCGGCGGCCCACGGCCTCTGCCCGCCCGCCGCCGCTGAACCAGAGGCGCCCCTCACCGACAGCGAGGTGGGGGCATGAGACCAAAAGGGCGCCGTGCTGGCCTTCCCGGCCGCGGCCGCTGGGGCCAGGAGGGCTCCAGCCTCACGGAAGTGCTGATCACGGTGGCGGTGCTGGGCCTGCTGGCCGGGATGGCGATGCAGGCGGGCAGTGAGAGCCTGGCCAGGCAACGGCTGGAGGCGGCGACGCGGCGGCTGGCCCAGGGCATCGAACGGGGCCGGACCGAGGCTGCCCAGCGCGGCGAGCCCTGCGGCCTGAGCCTTTCGGAGCAGGGCTGGCAGCCACCGGCGACGGGCAGCCTGATCGCCTGCCGCGCCACAACGCTGGAGCTGGCTGAGGGGGTGGAGAGCGCCACGGTGGCCCTGAATCACAACCTGCCGGAGGTGTTGCGCTTCAGCAGCAATGGCCTGGTGCTCGATGGCGGCACGGTGGTGCTGGCCAGCGCTGGCACGGCCCTGCGCCGCTGCCTGGTGATGGCGCTGCCCCTGGGCATCGTGCGGCTCGGCCGCTACGGGGGCAGCGCCGACGGCACGCCGGAGAGCGAGCTCTGCCAGCCCGATCCCAGCCTCTGAATCCCGATCGTCCTCTACCCATTCATCCTGATGGCAACTGTTTTGATCCGTGCCCGTCTTGCTCGTGCCCGCAGGCTCCCTGCCGGGGAATCCCAGCCCCACGGCGGCTTCTCCCTGCTGGAGCTGCTGCTGGCGATGGGCCTGGGCCTGCTGTTCTGCGGTGTGGTGCTGCAGGCGCTGCTGGGGGAGGGGCGCAATGCCCAGCGGTTCAGCCGGCTGCTGCGGGAGCGGGCCAACCAGGACCGTGCCCTGGCCCTGATCCGGGCCGATCTGCAGCGGGCCACGGCGGTGGCGGCCGATCCGGAGCGGCACGGCTCGGTGTGCGGCCTGGCCGGACGCACGGCGGTGCTGCAGCTCAGCACGCCGGAGGGGATGGTGACCTATTCGGTGGGGGCGGCGCCGAGCGGCATCTGGCAGGGCCGGGTGCTGATCCGCTGTGGCCCCGCCTTCGGGCTGCATGGCCAGGTGGCGGCGGGCACGGCCTTCCAGAGCCGGGTGGTGATCGACGGCCTGGCCGCCAGCGCCACCCCCTGGCAGGGATGCCGCCCGCTGCTGGCCGCCGGAGACGCCGCCGCCGCCGTGGACCTGAACCGTTCGGCCCGGCTGCCGTTCTCGGCCTGCCTGGATCCCGGCGCCCAGCTGGTGGCCCTGCGGCTGGAGCAACAGTTCACGGCGGGCGGCGGCTCGGCCCAGCGCATCGTCAGCGAGGCGGTGGCGGGAGCGGGTTAGGGGAAAGGAACGGATGGATCAGCAAGGGCCGAAAGCCGCCGCCGCTGAGGGACACTCTGGTGATGGATGCAGGGATACGTTGAGCTCCATCCGCCGCCGCCTCCAGGCCAGCAGCCTCCTGGCCGTGCTGGCCGGCTATGGGGTGTTGCTGCTGGCCAACCGCCAGCTCAACGCGGAGAACCGGATCGCCCTCCACAACGACGGGGTCGATCAGCTGCAGCGCCAGCTCAGCCTGGCGCCAGCCCCAGCCGATGCGGCGGGCCTGCAGCGGCGGATCAACCAGGTGGTGAGCCCGGGGGCGCTGGTTTGGCTGGAGCTGGCGAACGGGATGCCCTTCGAGGAGCCGGTCGTTCGGGGCTTCAGTGTGGCGCCCGGATCGATGGGGCGCCTGATGGCCACCGCCAGCGCCTTTGCCAACTCCAGCGTGCGCCCGAGCAGTTTCGAGATCGAAGGCCGCACGTTCCTCAGCTCCAGCCGGCCGGTGGCCCTGGTCAAGGGGGTGGCGGAGCTCTATGTGCTGGAGGATTTCAGCATTGATGCCGAGCGGGAACGGCAGACCCAGCTGCTGCTGATCGCCTTTGCCGGGATCACGGCCCTGTTCACCAGCGCCCTGTTGCGGCTGGCGCTGCGCCGGGGTCTGCAACCGCTCGATCAGCTTGTTGCCGCCATCACCACGATCCAGGCCGACAGCCTCAGCCGCCAGCGGCTGGAGGAGCGGCCCCGGCCCGAGGAGCTCGAACCGATCGCCCTTGCCTTCGATGCCCTGCTGGAGCGGCTGGCGCTCTCCTTCGAGCGGCAGCGGGCCTTTGCCGATGGGGTGGCCCATGAGCTGCGCACGCCGATCACCCTGATCAGCGGCTATGCCCGCCGCCTGCTGCGCCAGGAGGCACTGGCGGCCCCAGGCCCGGCCGAGAGTCCCCGTCCCCTGGCCCTGATCCAGGGTGAGGCGGAACGGATGGGGCGGCTGGTCAGTGATCTGCTCGACATCGCCCGCGACGACACCGGCCAGCTGGTGCTCAGCCGCCAGCGGCTCGATGTGGAGCAGGAGCTGCTGAAGGCCTATGAGCGGCTGGTGGGCTTTGCCGGGGGGCGGCTGCGGTTGCGCCCCCCCCTGGATGGTCCGGTGCTGGAGGCCTGCGGAGATGCTGACCGGCTGCAACAGTGCCTCACCAACCTGGTGGAGAACGCCCTGAAGCACACGGCCGATGGGCCGATCGAGTTGTTCGGCAGCCCCGCCGGGCCTGACAGCTCGGTGGTGGTGCATGTGCTTGATCAGGGTGCTGGAGTGCCTGATGCCGAGAAGGAGATGATCTTCGAGCGCTTCGTGCAAGGAAGCCGGGGCCAGGGAACGGCAGCGGCCCGGCGGGGCAGCGGCATCGGCCTCTCGGTGGTGCGGCTGTTGATGCGGCGGATGGGAGGGGAGGCGAGGGTGGCGGACGGCCCGGGTGGTGGCGCCGACTTTCAGCTCAGCCTTCCGCCCTTCAACCCTTCAGAGCCCCTTCCTTCAGCATGAAGCCAACGCCGCGCACGGTCTGGATCAGGGTGGGCAGGCCAGGCCACTCGATCTTCTTGCGCAGATAACGGATGTAGACGTCAAGGAGGTTGTCGTCGCCGAAGTGGTTGTCGCCCCACACCGATTTGAGCAGCGTTTCCCGTTCGTTCACCCGGTTCGGGTTGCGCAGCAGGCAGCGCAGAAGGTCGTACTCCCTCACGGTGAGGGGAACCTGGGTGCCGTTGCGGATCACCTCGCGGGTGGCGGTGTTCATCGTGAGGTCGGCGAAGCTGAGCTGCTCCACCTCGCTGCCATTGAGGTGGAAGCTGATGCGACGAAGACTGGCACGGATCCTGGCCAGCAGTTCCTCGATCGAGAACGGCTTGCTGATGAAATCATCGGCGCCGGAATCGAGTGCCTCCACCCGATCACGCACATCATCCCGGCCGGTGAGCATCAGCACCGGCATGGTGAGGCCGCTGGAGCGGAGCCGGCGGCAGATCTCCACCCCGCTGAAATCGGGTAGGCTCCAGTCGAGCAGCACCAGCTCGAACGGCATCGGGCTTTCCCTGATCATGGTCAGAGCGCTCTGGCCGCAGTCCGCCTCCTCCAGATCGACCCCTTCCACGGCCAGCTCGGAAATGAGGAAGCGGCGCAGCTCGGAGTCGTCGTCAACGATCAGACCGCGGCTTCGCTTTGTGACAGAACCATTCACAACAGAAATTTTGCCAAGCGTTGAAGTTGGACTTTCCAATCCAAATTTTAGATTAAAGGGCGATTGATTTGATTTTCTTAAAAAAATCTGAGAAAATATGGGACTTCCCCCCTGTGCTGACTTATTAAAGGTGTTGGCCATTTTGACTTCCAGGCCAAGTAGCCACGAACAATTCAGTTTTCAAGGGTCTTGAGCAGCCATCCTACCCAGGAATTTCTCCTTTTTCTGTTGGGTGGGTCGTTTTTCGTCACAGGAATCTTCCTGTTCACCAATCAGGTGATGGTCGGCTCCGGTTTGCGAAGACTGGCCTCAGGGCGGTTGGGCGGCGCAGGGTCTGGGCTGATTTTTGTTGGCACGTTCGCTCTGGGGGCGGGTGGCGGCTTCGGTTTGCTGCAGAGCCACTTGTTCAGCTTCCGAGAAACCTGCCTCTGGAGCCTGAGGGTGATGATCGGCGGCGGTGGCGGCCTGATGTTCCGGTCGATACGTGGCTACCAGGAGGAGGAGCGGCAGCGGAGAACGATGGATCAGGATGAAGCGGCGGCGAAGATGATGGACATCAATGAGGAGCTGGAGCAGTTGAAAACCCGCCTCGACGAGCGTTGATGGGGGCGCTGTGGCGCTGGCAGCCCCGGGATCTCTCGGGCCGGATGGCCCGCTGGGGGGTGCTGATCGTGCTGGCGTATGGCCTGCTGGCCGTGGTCACGCCGCTGCTGATCCAGCTGGGGGTGCTGCCGGATCCGAACACCGGACTGGAGAACCCGATCTATGCGGCCCCGTCGCTGGGCCACTGGTGCGGCACCGACCGCCTGGGCCGTGATGTGTGCGTTCGCACCCTGGCCGGCAGTGGCGTGGCCCTGCAGGTGGTGCTGCTGGCGGTTACCACGGCGCTGCTGATCGGCGTGCCGCTGGGGATGCTGAGCGGCTACCTGGGCGGCTGGCTCGATCGGATCCTGGTGTTGTTGATGGACACGCTTTACACCCTGCCGGTGCTGCTGCTCTCGGTGGTGCTGGCCTTTCTGCTGGGGCGGGGCCTGCCGAATGCGGCAGCGGCGCTCTGCGTGGTGTACATCCCGCAGTATTTCCGGGTGGTGCGCAACCAGACGGCCCAGGTGAAGGCGGAGCTCTATGTGGAGGCGGCCCAGTCGCTGGGGGCGGGGCCGGTGTGGATCCTGCGCCGCTACCTGCTGCGCAACGTGATCACCTCGGTGCCGGTGCTGCTCACCCTCAACGCCGCCGATGCGGTGCTGGTGCTGGGCGGGCTGGGTTTCCTCGGCCTGGGGCTGCCGGAAGCGATCCCGGAATGGGGCGCCGATCTGCAGCAGGCGCTCACGGCCTTGCCCACCGGCATCTGGTGGACAGCCCTCTACCCCGGCCTGGCCATGTTCGTGCTGGTGCTGGGCCTGTCCTTCCTGGGGGAGGGGCTGGAGGCCTGGGTGAGCGGCGGCGAGGGGGGCAGGGGCAGCTGAGGGGCTGGGGGAATGATGGAGAGCTGGTTCTTGCTGGTGCGCCCGGCCATGTCGCCACACGATCAGTACTGCTAACATGATAGCGGTCTGGCATCGGTCGTTTTGAGGGCGCAGCTGTTGGTTCGCAACCTGGATCTATCCGTGAAAGAGGCCTTGCAGCGTCGGGCCCTGCGCCATGGCCACAGCATGGAAGAGGAAGCCCGGCTGATTCTCGCGAAGGCGGCGGAGAACGAGCACGTGGAGCCAGAAGGAACTGGACTTGGCTCGCAGATTGCGGCACTGTTCAAGGGCGCTGGACTGGATGAACCCATCGCTGAGTGGCGAGGGCAGGAGGCTGAAGCAGCCGTGTTCGAAGCGTGATTCTGCTGGACACGAACGTGATCTCGGCCTTGATGAAGCGCCGCCCGGACCCTGCTGTTGTGGCCTGGCTGGATGGCCAGCTGCGCCAGGAGGTCTGGCTGCCGAGTGTGGTGGTGTTCGAGTTGCGCTATGGCGTGGCAGCCCTGCCGGTCGGCCAGCGCCGCCGCTCGCTGCAGCAGGCTTTGGAACGGTTGCTTGAGCAGTTGGTGCAGGAACGCATTGCTCCGCTGGATGCTCTGGCGGCCCAGCGGGCCGCTGCGTTGGCCGCTGATCGCAAGACCAGGGGGCGATCGGTTGATCTGCGGGACATCCTGATCGCCGGCATTGCCCTGGCCCGCGGCGCGCAGCTGGCCACCCGCAATGTTCGGCATTTTAGCGACACCACCATCGGCCTGATCAATCCTTTCGCTCCATCCGAGTGAGCACCGGCAGACCCACCCGCTCCACGTGGTCGCGCAGGTCGTCGTGGAGATCGGCGTGGAGGGAGAGATCCACCTGCCAGGGCAGCAGCAGATCATCGATCGCCTCCATCAACTGCAACAGATCCCGGTGGCTGAGGTGGGCGCCTTGCAGGGTGAGGTCCACATCGGAGGCGGGCTGGTGGCGGCCCATGGCCCGGGAGCCGTAGAGCCATGTCGATTCCACGGCCGGGCAGGCCGCCAACACGGCAAGAAGCCGCGCACTGGCGTCCGGCGGCAGCCCGGGCACCGGCTGGGTCAGGACGCCCGTTGCTGCAGTGTTGCCCTGAGCTGGCGGAAGCATTCGAGATAGCCCTCGCGGATGTTGGTGGCGATCTGGATTGCCGTGGACCTGTTGTAGGTGTGGCTGGTGAGGTTGCGATCCTGGATCATGGCCATCCAGGCGGTGCCGTGGCTGATCAGGCCCACCCGGTAAGCCCCGCGCAAGGTGTCACGGGAGCCGACCAAATCAGAGTTGCTCTCACTTTTGAGCAGGTCGCGCAGGGTGTTCCAGCCGAGCTCGAACGAGGATTCGAATGCCTTGATCAGGCCCAGTTCTTCGCGGGGGTTGAGCACGGTATGTTCGAAGAAGCTCTCCAGTTGCTCCAAGGCGCGGCAGTAGTTGGAGAAGCGCTGCTGCCAGCGCACATCAGGTTCGTTCAAGGTGGAGGAATTCCAAGATCCCGGCAGATTTTGCGAGCCAGCAGCTCCTTGATCTCGGAATGACGCGGGATTGCGCTGCGGCGATTTTGGGTTCGGTTCCACCACCATGAATGATTGCCACCCTCTCGCAAGAGCTCGCAACCATGCTGATTCAAATGGCGCAGAAGATCCCGCCGTTTCACAGGGTGAGGGCCAGTTCCTCGTAACCATGGCCAGCAGCCTCTAAGGCCTCAAGGCGGTTGAATTCCAGGGCTTCACGAAGCACCTGCCGAAGGGATTCCAACAGCTCTTCCCGGGTTTGTTCCTGAGCATTGACCCCGGGCAGTTCTTCCACCCAACCCAGCCACCAAGGCCCATCCTGACGAATCACTGCTGTGTAGGTGGGGGTCATGCTTTTTCGTGAGCCAAGGCGAGATTTTGACATTGTAAGCCTGCTTCCAAAAGAGTGGTCATAACTGGGAAAGGAGCTGTTCTGATGTCCAGAGCGTCTTACTCCAGGGCCCGGGGGTGATTGGAGAATCGCAGCTGCCAGCGCAGTGTCTCGGGCTCCATGGAGCACGCGCACGATCTAAACTCATCCGTGAATGGCAACAAAGAAGATGGCGTAACGACCTACCGGAAGCTACGAAGATCATCGGCCAGCTCGTCCTGTCGCCGACCGATGGCTGGTTGCTCTGCCAGCAATTTGACCTTCTGATCAATCAGGTCGATGAACGCATCGGCCTGATCGTCGCTGTCATCGGCAATGAACTCCCAGATTTCAGCTAGATCAATCTTGGCGAGAGGGATGAGAACAATCAGCGCCACGGCTTACGCACCCTGGGGGGTGATCCGGCGCGACGCCTTGAGGTTCCGCCCATGCTGCTTGATCTCCACCGCATTCCACTCGGATGGCTCCCCACTGGCCAGGCCCTCCTGGACGTCGGAGCGCAGCTGCTGGAGCTTGATGGAGCGCAAATGGTCTTGCTGCTCCATCAAGCGGAGGGCTTCGCGAAGAACCTCGCTGGCGGAGGTGTAGAGGCCGGAAGCGACTTTGACCTTCACCATCGCTCCAGTTTTGTCAATCCTTGCCAACAACAGCCATTCTGGTTTTGTTTTTTCCTTTTGACGGTTCTTGTGCGTGCGTGCACCGTGGGCCCTCAGCGGAAAGAAGCATTCGAGAGCGCCTTCACGGATCCGGTGATGTTGCGGTCCTGAACCATGGCCATCCAGGCGGTGTTTGTCGCTCAGGACGTCAATCTTCACAGGTCATGGAGCGTTTGGGGTTGGAGCGGGTTGAGATGACCTAAGCCAGCTCATCGCGATCCAGCCGATTGATCAGGTCCCTGGGCTTGAGCACCTCAATGGTGCCCCTCAGTGCAGGAGGGAAGTGGGCGATGTTGCCAGCCGCAAGCAGCGCCATCCCGGCCTTGGCGGTGGCAAGAAAAACGGCGTCATCAGGGTCTGGCAGGGGGTGGGGCCATGGATCGGCCAGAACCTGGATAGCAAGATCCTCCAGGTTGTCCACAAGGCGAATGTCCGCAGCTTCGGGCAAAGCGAAACGTGGACGGAGCAACACTTCCAGGTAGTCCTGAAGGATGCGTGATTCCACCACGAGTTGCAGGGTTTCGTCCATCACCAGATCCAGCAATCTTCCCGGTGGACCTGTTGGGCTGAGAATGCCGGACACCACTACGTTTGTGCCCAGGACCACGTGCATCAGCAGGGGGCTTGTTGGCGACGCTGTTGGCGCAAGGCCTGGATCTCATCGTCGATGGTTGCGTTGCCAAGTTCCGCGGCGCCGGAGCCACGGGCTGCTCGGCGCAGCTGCCTCAGGGCCAGCTGGGCTTTGGCGAGGCGGAGGGCCTGCAGAGATTCCTCGAGGGTGCTGCCATCCACAGAAACCATCAGGGCCACGGGCTGACCGTTGTTGGTGAGAAGCAATTCACCCTGGGCTGCCAGCTGCTGCTGTGCAGCTCCGGGCCGGTTGCGGAGCTCGCGGATGCTGATCACGTCCATGGAATGGATGTAGCGCAATCGTGCGACGGCTGTTGTTCGTGCCGTGCCGCTGTTCAGGGCTCAAGGCCATCAGCAGGGCTGACGCCCTGCCGGAGCAGATCCCGGTGGGTGAGGCGTTCGCCGCGCAGGGTGAGATCCACATCGGAGGCGGTTTCCACGGCTTCGCAGGCTCCCAGCACCGCCAGCAACCGCTCGCTGGCCTCAGGCGGGAGCCCTGGGACGGGCTGCGTGATTGCGGCCGGTTCTGGAGGGTGGCCCTGTTGTAAGTGTGGCTGGTGAGGTTACGGTCTTGAATCATGGCCATCCAGGTGGTGCCATCGGTGATCAGGCCCACCCGGAAGGCCTCACGGATGGTGCCGCGGGAGCCGACCAGGACGGTGGTGCCCTCACTGGCGAGCAGATCGCGCAGGGTGTTCCAGCCGAGCTCGAAGGTGCACTCGGACGCCTTGATCAGGCCCTGCTCCTCTTGCTCAAGGGCCCTGCAGAAAATGGCAATGCGCTGCTGCCAGTGCACATCTGGATCGGTCAAGGGGTGCTCAGGCCGTTCTGCAGGCCCGGTCATTGGCCAGTCCAGAGCCTAAGAGTGCCGCAACGAGTTGGCCAATCAGCACCAAGCCCGGCCGGTTCCTTGGTCCTGGTTTTGGTGCTTTACTTCTGGATCGCCAGGTGCTGAGGTGGTAGGGGGGATGAACGCTTAGCTTCTGAGGTGCGTCCAATGCCTAAGCCGTGAACTGGAGCTTGGTTGATCTGTTGCCCGAAGGAGAGAGAATTCACATCCTCGATGTTGGAGCTGCTCTGAGCGAAATACCCTCTTACCAGGGCCTTATCGATGCTGGCTGTGCCCGCATCACGGGCTTCGAGCCTGATCTAGCCGAGTGTGATCGACTTAACCAGATGTATGGCGATCCCCATCGCTTCTATCCCTGCTTCGTAGGGGATGGAATGCCTGCCACATTTCATCAAACCAACTGGGCGTTAACTGGTTCCTTGTTTGAGCCGAACATGCCGCTTTTGGATAAATTTCAGAATCTCGGCGAGCTGACACGGCCTGTGGCCACATATCCAGTTATGACGCAGCGAATCGACGAGATCACTGAGATTGAAGGAATCGATTGCATCAAGATTGATGTACAGGGCAGTGAACTTGCTGTGCTTCAACATGCCCAGAGGATTTTACCGAATGTGCTGTTGATTCAGGTTGAAGTTGAGTTTGTAGAGATGTACAGAGGTCAGCCGATGTTTTCCGATGTGGATGCCTTCATAAGGGGAAAAGGCTTTCAATTCCATTCCTTTAATCAGTTTGGAGGACGCGCCTTTAAGCCGATGGCACCACGAGGTGATGTTAATGCTTCGTTTCGACAATGGCTGTGGTCAGATGCAGTTTATGTCGCTGACTGGATGAAGCTAGATGAATTAAATAATGATCAACTCCGTAAGTATGCTGTACTCGCTCATGACGTCTTAGGGTCTTTTGATCTTGCCCATTTAGTTCTTGCGGCACTGGACTCTCGAATTGGTGGATTGGCTGCTGAGCTTTACTTGATGATGCACGGTGAAGTCGAAGCATTCAGGGATCATGATTGAATGTGAGCAACCAAGTGTAAAGTGAGTTGGAATGAAATTAGACAGGATTTTCGGGGTTTTTAGCTCTTACATTGAGGCTGATTCGCACGCCCTTGAATTCCATTTCGCTGGTGTCGTGAAAAATTTTCAGGCTTTCAACTCTCGTGATACTAGTATAGCCAGCAGATTTTAAAAATTCACTCAGAAATTCTTCATTGAGCCCTGTAAGATGGTAGTCAAATGCATCTATGTGCCCACCAAAAATCATTCTCATTACCATAAATCGCTCTTCCAGATTAAGAAGATTCTTTTCTAGAAATAACCCAGCCAAGATGTCCATATCAGGCACGCTGATGTACAGGCTACCTCCAGGTTGCAGGGTCCGCCTCCATTCGGCGAGGGTCATTGCAATTTCGCTAGAATAATCTAGATGCTCCACAACGTGGGAAGCGTATATTTTGCTGAAGGTACCGTCTGCAAAGCGTGAGAGATCGTTAGCATTTCCTACGTGATCCACGTATTCGGCGGGGATGGCGTTCAGAATTTCCCAGCCAGCCGAAGGAGATGTCCCACCGATGTGAAGATTTCTTGTCATCATAGTGAATTTTGATCTTAGGAGTTTAGCCACGTTTGCGTGAATGTGCATGTTCACATGTTGCCTGTTACATGGGATACTTGGTCGCGGCGCATCCACATCATGATGCTCCATAGTTAAACTACGAATACAATCTTCGCTTTTTTATGGTGGCCAATCACTCCCACCTCAGCCAAGGAGCCAGCCATTCATTCGACCCTGAAGAGCAGCTGGATCAGATAGCTTTGGCCAAGGCTTGCATCGACAAGGGCGAGTTTGCTAATGCGGAGCTGATCTACCGTGAGCTGATTAAGAGAGGAACAAAAGAGGTGAAAGTTTATTCTAATCTCGCTGTCATATGCGGCTTGGATGGTCGTCTTGCAGAGCGGCTGCGATGGTTAGAAAGTGCTATCTTGCTCGACGAGCAACTTCCAGAGGCTTGGATGAACCTCGGAGTAGCTTACCATGAAGTAGGCCGGCTAGATGAAGCTAGCGCAAGTTATGAAAGGGCGATCCAGCTGAATAAGAATCTAGTTGAGGTATTTTACAATCTTTCTCGCCTCAAGTTTATCCAGGGAGCTAATGAAGAGGCGTTGCACGCTATCGAGATGGGCCTTGCGCTGCGGCCTGATCATGAATTGTTGTTGATGAACTATGGAATTGCCATGCATCTTCTTGGTCGCGCTGATGAAGCAATTCTGCACTACTTGGAAGTTGTGGCTCTCTACCCTGACAATGCTCGACTAATTTTTCTCATAGGCCGGGCTCTTGATGCCATTGGTCAAGTTGATCAAGCGATTGAGCTTTATAGTCAGGCTATTTCACTCGATGCAACTGACGCAGCGATGCATTATCATCTTGGAATTACGCATTTAGCAAAGGGTGAGCTTGACTCCGCAATGGAGAACTTTAGGCGCTCAGTAGAGCTGGATCCGTCTTCTGCTGAACCCGCTGTTAACCTCGCGATGGGCTATTTTAGGCAGGGTGAACTCCAAAGGTCGATTGACTGCTTGAAGAGCGTGCTTAGGCTTCATCCAAGGCATCTGAATACCCACCAAAACCTTCAATTTGTTTACTCAGTGGCTGGTGTTGAGTATGTACACGAGGCAGCGCATGCGGCACGAGATTACTGGGAAATTGTGCGTTCTGAACCTGCGCCATTGCTGGTTGCAGATCCTGCTTTCCTGACAGATGTTGGCGAGAAAAAGATTCGCATCGGTATCCTTTGTGCGGAAATCAGTGGTCATTGTGTTAGTCAGTTTATCGAGTCTTTCTTGCGGCATTACGACCGTGACTCTTTTCTGATTGAGCTCATTGCACCGGCGACTCACTATCAGCAACGCTCTGAGGAATTGGCCCAATTGGCTGATTCTATTGTAGCGCTACAGGGATTGACTTCTGTAGAAGCTCGAAATCGAGTTATGGCCCGAAATTATGACATTATTCTGGAGACCTCTGGATTTACAGGAAATACGGCGATGAATCTGCTGGCTGAACGATGTGCACCCATTCAGTGCCACTACATTGGATATCATGCCAGCACAAGACTTGATACAATCGATTATTTTATCGGTGACTTTGAAACAACCCCCCCCGAGTTTGCTTGGCAATTCAGCGAAACCTTATGGCAATTGCAGCGTCCATGGCTGGCCTGTACCCCATTTGGGCCGCTACCCACAGCGGAGCCGAGAGCTAAACGTATAAGTCCAGTGTTGGGGTCATTCAATCAGCTTGCCAAGGTCCGCAGAGAAACCCTTGCTTTCTGGGCTGAGGCTTTGCTTGCCTTGCCAGATAGTGTGCTACTGATAAAGGATCGACTTACAGCTTCAGCCTTGGTGCGTCAACGGATTGAAGATTCGCTGGCTCAATGTGGGGTGAATCCAGAACGTTTGCTGTATTTACCATTGACTAGCTCCTGGGAGGAGCATATGGATTGCTACAACCTGATTGACATTGCGTTGGACACAACTCCATGGAGCAGTGCTACTACCGGCTTTGATGCCTTGGGTATGGGTGTTCCGCTGGTGGCGATCCGTGGCAGCACAACCTCTGCCCGTATGAGTTCAACGCTGGTTAAGGCGTTAGGCCACTCTGAATGGGTGGCTGAAAGCCCTGAGCAGTTTGCCGAAATTGTCAAGGAGCTTGGCTCTGACTTCCTTTTTCAACGCCATAATAAGGCCCGATTTCAAAACGAGGTGTTAAACAGTCTGCTGTACGATGCTGCTGATCTCACCAGCCATTTAGAGAGAGCCTTTCGGCTAATGCTAATTCAGAATGCCAATGAATAAGGCCGTCAGAACTAATGTGCTGGCCTTGACATAAATAGCTTGATAGCATTATCTGATGCTCTCAGATCGATTAGGGAAGCTCTGATCAAGACGGCTTAATCCAAGCAATGTAGTCTCATTCTCGTTAATGAGACGATATTGAGCATTTTTTGTCCTGTTTTCCCTCATTGCAATCCTTTCATAGTTGTTCAGGCAGTCACCACCATGCATTTTGGCCTGATTTCTGGATGATTATCGGCCTTTAAAACACACTCAGTCCTTGTACTACGCTGGATCAGGTATCTGTTCCCGTGCTATCCAGAGGTTTGCCAGAGCAAAGAGCAACTTCAGCTTGAGATCGTTCTTGCGGATGCCACGGTAGAAGACCTTCCGGAATCCGAACTGACATTTGATGATCCGAAACGGATACTCCACTTTGGCGCGGAAGTGGACTTTCGCCGTCTCAATCAGATCCAGAAGCCTGCCCTCTGGTGTCTCTGGAAGCACTCTGCGCTTGCCGGGCTTCATGGTAATCCTGAACTCAGCCTTGCAGTTCTGGAAGTCGTTTCGTTTCTCGATACCGATGTGGCCGGCATCCCCGTAGATGAGGCGTTCATCCCCGTGGAGCCGCCCAGCTGCTGTGTTCAGTTCATGCACGTTGGCCGCAGTGCTTTTAACAGAGTGGACCAGGCCAGACGCGGCATCAACGCCAATATGGCAACGCATACCAAAGAACCACTGCTTGCCATTGACCACCAAGTGCATTTCAGGATCCCTCTCCTTGCGCTTGTTCTTGGTAGAGCTGGGGCCATTGATGATCGTGGTATCAAGAATTGTGCCTTCCCTCAGCATTACTCCCCTCGCGCTCAGCATCTGGTTCACACCCGCGAGGATCTGCTCGGCGATGCGGTGCTCTTCCAGCAGATGCCGGAAGTTGAGAATGGTGTTCTCATCGGGGATCCGGCCATCCATCGGCTCGATCCCGGCGAAGCGGCGGAAGCAGGGCGTATCGATCAGCATCTCCTCCATGAAGGGATCTGAAAGGGTGAACCACTGCTGCAGCAGGTGGATCCGCAGCATCACCTCCAAGGGAATCGGCGGACGGCCTCATTTGCCGGAGGGCTTGTGATACACAGGCTCGATCAAGGTCAGAAACGCCTCCCAGGGAACCGCGGCCTCCATCTCATCCAAGAAGCGCTGGCGAAGCGTCTTCTTTTTGGCGAAGATCTGTTCGTAATCCGTGAAGCCCAGCTGGAGGGGGCGGTCATCCGTTCCAGTCTACATCTTGGATCTTGGTTGATTTTAGCGGGTTTTTCAGATGTTCTTTAGGTGAAGGTACAGCTCAATGCTCCAGTGGTGGCAATGTTAACAGTGACTGTTTCGCTGGAAGTGGTGCTGACGGAGGTGAGGCAACGAATGCCTGAGGCACCGGCCGTGAAGGTTGCCACAACCGAACCAGTAGCACCAGCAGCGCAGATAACAGTTGAGTTGCCAGCGCTGGTCGGTGCCACACCTATACCGTCAGAGGCGACAAAAGTGGCGCATTCTTTGCCGAGGCCCAATGCCTCGCCCACTCGTGCTCCAGCGGCAGCAGCGTTACGGGCTTGAAGGTAGAGGGGCAGGGCAACGGCGGAGAGAATTCCGACGATCGCAACCACGATCATCAATTCCACCAAAGTGAATCCCTTTGCAAGGCCGGTGGCCTTGACGTGCCGTTGGTTGAGCTGGTTGAGAACCAGCAACTTGGTTTTGGCTTGCATGAAATGCGCCTCTGCAGACATCGATTCATTTATACCTCATTTCTGGCTGCATGGCCCAGGCCGCAGGCTATGAGCGCGGAAAGCTTCCCAAGCATGAATGGCTGCTCATGTTTGAGTGAGGCCAAGGGATCTCGCTACATAATCTAGTGAGAGGCGAGAGAGAAGCCATCTTTACTCATTTGTTTTTGTTGTGTGGGAACGGATTGACTAGCCATTTTCCTGCCCAGCTATCAGGCATCTCTCAGTAACTGATCTAGCACCTCCACGCTTTTCCATGCAATGGCGTCATCCTTGCTTGGGTCCAGTCCATTGGTGTGACCTGAACACTCTGAGAGCCTCTCCGCTTTACTAGCAATTCTCGGGACGAAGTTGCCTCTTCATACCCCTTCTTGATTAGGTAGCAAGATCCGCCGACAGCCGTCTGCTGCCTAAGCTGGTACACATGTACCAGTCCTGATTGCCATGGCCATGAATCGAATCCAGTTCCAGCCCGGCCTGTCGCTGCCCAAGTTGATCGAGCTCTACGGCACCGAGGAGAAATGCGAGGCCGCCCTGAAGCGGGCGCGCTGGCCGGATGGTTTCCGTTGCCCCCGTTGTGAGGGCAAGGAGTATGGGCTTATCGGTGGCCGGCGCCACAAGCGCTATCAGTGCCGGAGCTGTCGCCATCAGGCCACCCTCACGGCCAGCATAATTCTGGAGGCGATCAAGTTACCGCTGACCACCTGATTGCTCGCATCCTACCTGGTGGGCCAGGCCAAGACTGGCATCTCCTCACTCGCTCTGAGGCGCCATCTCGGCGTGAACTACCGCACGGCATGGCTGGTTCACAACAAGATCATGCAGGCAATGAAGGAGCGGGATGGAGCCTATGTCCTACGGGGGAAGGTACAGGTGGATGA
>NZ_JAHLYV010000005.1:0-30450 GCF_025128115.1 Synechococcus sp. CS-1326
GCTTCTTCTGCTGAAGCCTGTGGATGCGCTTCTCCTCATCCCAGAATCCACGCTGTCCCATTCAGCTGTGTTGAACTGAACCAATTCTATTGCTTATTTTAAAGTCTGTCAGGGAGCGACGTTGATTTTTCGAGGTGCCCATAGATAAAAAAGCAACCAGATAAAGCTCGCTGATTCGGGGTGAGGCAGACGGTTTTGGGGCTCGATCGGAGCAGCTGTTGCGAGTTCCGCTCAGCCTGCTTCCAGAAACCCCAGTGCCTCCCGCACCCGTTTCAAGCTGGCGTCGGCCACGGCGGCGGCTCGCCCCCGGCCGTTGCGCAGCACCGCATCGAGATAGCCCGGCTCGGCCCGCAGCTCCCCATAACGCTCCTGCACGGGTCGCAGCGCCGCCACGGCCGCCTCGGCCAGCAGGGGTTTGAACTGTCCCCAGCCCATCGCTGCGCACTCGCTGGCCACGGCCGCCCGCGGTTGGCCGCTGAGGATGGCGTAGAGCCCCAGCAGGTTGTCGGCCTCGGGGCGCTCCGGGTTGCCGAACTCCAGCCCCATCACCAGGTCGGTCTTGGCCCGCTTGATCTTCTTGGTGATCTTTTCAGGGGGGTCGAGCAGGTGCAGGCGGGAGGCCTCGTTCGGATCGCTTTTGCTCATCTTGCTGCGGCCATCGGTGAGGCTCATCACCCGGGCACCCTCGGCCAGGATCAGCGGTTCGGGCACCTTGAGCAGCGGCTGATCCTCCCGGGCGAAGCGGGCGTTGACCCGCTGCTGGGCGATGTTGCGGGCCAGCTCCAGATGCTGCTTCTGGTCTTCTCCCACCGGCACCAGGTCGGCGTCGTAGAGCAGGATGTCGGCCGCCATCAGCACCGGGTAATCCAGCAGCCCCACGGAAACGTTGTCTCCCTGCTTGAGCGCCTTCTCCTTGAACTGGATCATCCGCTCCAGCCAGTTCAGCGGCGTGAGGCAGTTCAGCAGCCAGGTGAGCTCGGCATGGGCCGCCACCTGGCTCTGCACGAACACGGTGGAGCGCTGTGGATCAATGCCGCAGGCCAGGTAGAGCGCGGCGGTGCGCCGGGTGGCCTCGGCCAGCTCGGCGGGATCGTGGGGCACGGTGATCGCGTGCAGATCCACCACACAGAAGAAGGTGTCGTGGCTGTCCTGCAGGGCCACCCAGTTGCGGATCGCCCCCAGCCAGTTGCCCAGGTGGAGGGAGCCGGTGGGCTGGACGCCGGAGAGCACCCGGGGGCGTTCGCTCACGGCTGGGGCTCGGCCTCCGGCTCGATCGTGACCGGCAGGATCGCTTCCACCGCCTCACCAGGCTCCTCCAGCAGGGCCGGATCGATCAGCGGTGCCACCTCCACCAGGGGTGTGTCATCGATCGGTTGGGGTTCCGGCGCCGGCTGGGGGCGGCTGGGTCGGGCGAAGGGATCGGGCCGTGACACGCGCCGCTCACCACGGGAATCGCCACGGGATTCGGTTCTGGTTTCGCCGCGGCCTTCCGGGCGTGCTTCGCCGCGGCGCTCACCCCGCTCCAGCCGCCGCACCGGCACGGGCTCGCGGCCCGGCTGCTCCGGCCTGGCCCCGGCCTGGCTGCGCTGCAGCACCACCAACTCATCGAGCTTGCCCTGCTCCAGCAACTGGGCGACGGTGCGGATCGAGAAGCCCAGGGCCGCCACGGTGGAGCGCAGCTGGAAGCTCTCCTGCACCAGCTGGGCAGCCCGCTGTTCGTTGTCGCTCAGGCGGATCCGGAAGCCACCGGCCTCACGGCCACCCTGGCGGCTGCGCTCGCGGCCCTGGCCTGGCTGGCTGTCCTGGCTTGGCTGGGTGTCCGCCGAGGGCTGGGGGTCCTGGCTGGACTCCACGTCCGGGGACATCTCTGTGTTGCTCTGATCGGCCATGGCCGCTCCGCCTCATTCCGGGGGCAAGTTTGCCGCATCAACCGCTGGGGGGTCCCAGAGCCAGTGAAGCCGGTGGTGCTCACCCTCCTGGGCGCGGGCCAGCACCAGCAGCGGCAGGGGCCTGGGTCCCGGTCGCTCGAAGGCCGCCCGGTACTGGGCCAGAAAGCCCAGATAGGCCGCCAGGGTCCAGCCCTGGTTGCCCCGCTCCCGTGCTTGCCAGAAGCGCCGTTGGGCCGACTGGCAGGCCTCCTGGCCGAACTCCTGCCAGCAGAGGCTCTCGGCCAGGCCCGCCTCCAGCCCGGCCTGACGCAGGTCGCGGAACCGGGCCAGCTCCGGCGCCTCGGCCGTGCTGTCCGGCGGCAGCCGCCGGGCCAGCTCCGCCACCCCGATCAGCTCCAGCCGCAACCAGCAGCGGTTCAGCAGCAGCACCGGCAACAGGCCGTGCCAGCCGCTCTGGCCTTGCTGCCGCTGCCAGTGCTCGGCGAGCAGCAACCCCTGGCGTGGGGTGAGCGCCAGGGCCCCCGCCCGGCCGAGCTCAACCATGGACCCCCCGGAAGGTGATCTCGGCGCTGGCATATTCCCTGGGCTCCAGGTGGATCGTGCAGCGCACCGGCCCGAAGCGGGCCTCCAGGTGCTCCTCAACCAGTTCGGTGATCCGGTGGGCCGTGGGCAGATCGTCGGCCGACACCACCATGTGCATGTCGATGAACACCTGCTGCCCGAGCACACCGCGGCTGGCGATGTCGTGGCAGTTGAGCACCCCCGGCACCGCCATCGCCACGGCATGGATGGCCTCCGGGGCGATGGCGATCTGATCGACGAGCCAGGGCAGGTTGGAGCTGAGCACCTGCCAGCAGGCGCGCACCAGCAGCAGCGCGAGCGGGACCGCCACCGCCACATCCAGCCAGTTCAGCCCCAGCAGCACCACCCCCACCAGGCCCACCAGCACCACCAGGGTGGTCCAGATGTCGCTGGTGGTGTGCATGGCATCGGCCAGCAGCAGCCGGCTGCCGAGCCGGTGGCCCTCCCGGCGTTCGTAGGCCGCCAGCAGCACGTTGAACAGCAGAGCCAGCAGCAGCAGAAACAGCTCCAGGCCGCCGATTCGCAGCGGAGTCATGCCACCGCTCAACCGCTGGAAAGCCGTCTGGAGGATCTCGAAGGAGGCGAAGAAGATGAAGGCGGCGATCGCCAGGGCACCCACCCCTTCGTATTTGTGATGGCCGTAGGGATGGTCCCGGTCGGGCTGCGGATCGGAGAGGCCGTTGGTGATCAGCCCCAGCAGGCTGGAGAGGCCATCGGTGGCGCTGTGCATCGCATCGGCCAGCACCGCCAGGGAGCCGCTCATCAGCCCCACCCCCAGTTTCAGCAGGCTCATCAGCACATTCACCGCCAGGGCGGTGAGCAGAACCCGCTTCACCTGCTCCCGGCCGTCGCCAGGCGGGGAAGCACTGCCTCGCGGGTGGGGGATGGCCATGCCGCCGGCGGGATCCTCTGCAATTTATCGACAGGCTGGGCAGATCGGCAGGGCTGAGCTAGAGATGCACACCTGAGCCGGAGCTGATCTGGCCCCCTTGCCCACCCGCTGTGGCTCCCGCTTTTCCACCTGATCAGGCTGCCCCCCCAGCCAGGCCCTGGCCGATTCCCTGGTTGCCCGCCGCCCAGGCCCGGTTGCTGCTGCCCGCCACCATTGTTCTGGCCGGGGGCCTGCTGGCGGCGGACACGCTCCAGGGGTCGCTGCTGCCGGGCTTCACCGTGGCGGCGATGGCCGGGGGCTGGTGGCTGTTGAGCCGGAGCCGCACCAGGCCGCGCCCCGCCCTGCCCCAGACCCTGGAGGCCTGGTTCCAGCGCTGTGACCAGCTCCTGCTCCAGTTCGATCAGCTGCAGGGGGCCGCTGCGGCTGGCCTGGCCAGGGCCGAGCGCCTTGAGCGGCTGCGCCGCCGCCGCGGACGCCACCAGCTTGAGCTGGCCGTGGTGGGGGTGAATCTGCCCGCCCCGGCCGTTCAGCCGGTTCTGCTCGAAGCCCTGCGCGGCCCCCTTCCCCTGGCTCTTCACTGGGCCCATCCCCTGCCCGCCGCCAGCCCCAGCTGGCGCTGGGCCGAGCCGTTTGCCGAAGCCGATCAGCTGCTCTACTGCCTGGGCAATGGTCTGGGTGGCGCTGATCTGCGCTGGCTCGACAGCCTGCCGGAGGGGCAGCCCGTCTGGTTGCTGGTGCCGTGCGGATCCCTGGATCAGGCGGCTCGTGCCCAGCTGGAGCTGGAGCTGCGCGCCCAGTTGCCGCAGCACTTTGCCGAGCGCCTGCTGTTCTGGCCGGGTGGATCGGCGCAATTGCCGGCCAGCCTCGAACCGATGCGCCAGCAGCTGCAGGCCGGCGGCAGGCAGCTGCTGCTCGCCACCGATCGGCGTTGCCTCGAAACACTCCATGCCGACTGGCAGAAGGAGCTGGAGCTGCTGCGACGGGAGCGGCTGCGCCCCCTGCTCCAACGCACCCAGTGGCTGGTGGCGGCTGCGGTCGTGGTCACGCCGCTGCCCAGCCTGGATCTGCTCGTTCTCGCCGTTGCCAATGGCCTGATGCTCCAGGAGATGGCCCGGCTCTGGGGCTGCAGCTGGAGCGCCGACCAGTTGCGGGAGGCGGCGATCGAGCTGGCCAAAGCGGCCCTGGCCCTGGGCGTGGCGGAATGGAGCAGCCAGACCCTGCTGACGCTGATGCGGCTGGAGGCGGGGAGCTGGCTGGTAGGCAGTGCCCTGCAGGCCCTCAGCGCCGCCTATCTCACCCGGGTGGTGGCCCTGGCGATGGCGGATGGGCTCGCGCTCAGCAGTGGGGTGGTCGAGGCCGATCTGGCCGAGCTGCGCCGCCAGGCCCCCCTGCTGGTCTCCCGGGCGGCGGTGGCGGCCCAGCTCGACTGGCCTGGTTTTCTCGGCCAGGCCAAAGACTGGCTGCGCCAGGGTGGCCCAGCCGGAGTGGCGGCGGTCCCCAGCGTTGGACTGCCTTCATGACAGCCTCGTTACATCTTTTGTGTTGCCCTGTAACGGGCCCTTGCGTTTGGTTGGCTGATCGCAGCTTCACTCGGCGCCCTTCCTAAGTTGAGTCATCTGGCTATCGCTTCGATGGCCAGATCATCCCGTCCTCTTTCGTCCTCGTTCTTCCGATGACAACGGTTGTTCGCAGCGGACGTTCCAACTCCTGGGAAGGCTTCTGTCAGTGGATCACCTCCACCGACAACCGCCTTTATGTGGGCTGGTTCGGTGTGCTGATGATCCCCTGCCTGCTGGCAGCCACGATCTGCTTCATCATTGCTTTCATCGCCGCCCCCCCCGTCGACATCGACGGCATCCGGGAGCCCGTCGCCGGCTCCCTGCTCTACGGCAACAACATCATCTCCGGTGCCGTTGTTCCCTCCAGCAACGCCATCGGCCTGCACTTCTACCCGATCTGGGAAGCCGCCAGCCTCGATGAGTGGCTCTACAACGGTGGCCCCTATCAGCTGGTGGTGTTCCACTTCCTGATCGGTATCTCCGCCTACCTCGGCAGGCAGTGGGAACTGAGCTATCGGCTCGGCATGCGCCCCTGGATCTGCGTGGCCTATTCGGCACCGCTCTCGGCCGCCTTCGCGGTGTTCCTGATCTATCCGTTCGGCCAGGGTTCCTTCTCCGACGGCATGCCCCTCGGCATCTCCGGCACCTTCAACTTCATGCTGGTGTTCCAGGCCGAGCACAACATCCTGATGCACCCCTTCCACATGCTCGGTGTGGCCGGTGTGTTCGGGGGCTCGCTGTTCTCGGCGATGCATGGTTCGCTGGTCACCAGTTCGCTGGTGCGGGAAACCACCGAAACGGAAAGCCTCAACTACGGCTACAAGTTCGGCCAGGAAGAGGAGACCTACAACATCGTGGCCGCCCACGGCTACTTCGGTCGCCTGATCTTCCAGTACGCCTCCTTCAAC
Source organism: Synechococcus sp. CS-1326 (assembly GCF_025128115.1). Lineage (NCBI taxonomy): Bacteria > Bacillati > Cyanobacteriota > Cyanophyceae > Synechococcales > Synechococcaceae > Synechococcus > Synechococcus sp. CS-1326. The sequence continues at coordinate 5,831 of NZ_JAHLYV010000005.1, forward strand.
AACAGCCGCAGCCTGCACTTCCTGCTGGCCGCCTGGCCGGTGATCGGCATCTGGTTCACCGCCCTGGGGGTGAGCACGATGGCCTTCAACCTGAATGGCTTCAACTTCAACCAGTCGATCCTGGATTCCCAGGGCCGGGTGCTCAACACCTGGGCCGATGTGCTCAATCGCGCCAATCTCGGTTTCGAGGTGATGCACGAGCGCAACGCCCATAACTTCCCCCTCGATCTGGCCGTGATCGAAGCCCGGCCCGTGGCCCTGGTCGCCCCGGCGATCGGCTGAGCACCTTTGTCTGCGCGCACTTTCCTGCGCACACTCGATTTCTGTGCATCCTTCAGCCCCCTTCGCCAGGGGGCTTTTTGCTGCCGTTGCCACCATTTCCAGCCAGAGCTGGCAGGCTGGTTCATTCGCTCGGTGGGCCATGCGGGGCTGGCGCAGCCTGATTGCCTTTCAGCCGGCGAAGCCAGTCCAGCCGGCGTCGAGCCTGGTCTGGGGCTTGATCGCCCTGCTTGGCCTCGCCCTGGCCGGCTGCACGCTGAGCCCGCCGCAGGCGACGGATCCCGGGCCTGAATCCGCCCCTGAAGCCGCCCCGGATGGCCGCCCCCTGGTGCTCACCACCTTCACGGTGCTGGCCGACATGGCCCGCCAGGTGGCGGGCGACCACCTGCAGGTGGAATCGATCACCAAAGTGGGGGCGGAGATCCACGGCTACGAACCCACCCCGGCTGATCTCAAGCGGGTCGGCCAGGCCCAGCTGATCCTTGATAACGGCCTCAATCTCGAAGCCTGGGCCGCGCGCTTCTACAGCGGCGCCCCGGCCGTTCCCCGCGCCACCCTCAGCGAGGGGATCCTGCCGCTGCCGATCGCCACCGATGCCGCCGCCGGCCAGCCCAATCCCCATGCCTGGTTGTCACCGAAGCTGGCGGAGATCTACGTGGAGAACATCCGCCGAGCCTTCACCACACTTGATCCCGCCCATGCCGAGGCGTTTCGCCGCAATGCCGATCGCTACCGGCTTCAACTCCGTGCTCTCGATCGCGAGCTGACCGTGGCAGTAGCCGGCATCCCTGTCAGCAAGAGGGTTCTGGTCAGTTGCGAAGGGGCGTTTTCCTACCTCGCCGCCGACTATGGTCTCAAGGAGGCCTACCTCTGGCCGGTCAACGCCGAATCCCAAGTCACCCCGCAGCGAATGGCCCGCCTGATCGAGCTGGTGCGCAAGCGCAACGTGCCGGCGGTGTTCTGTGAAAGCACGGTCAGCGACGAATCCCAGCGCCAGGTGGCCGCTGAATCCGGTGCCCGTTTCGGCGGCACCCTCTACGTCGATTCCCTCTCCGCCGCCAGTGGTCCCGCCAGCAGCCTGCTGGCCCTGCAGCGCCACAACATCCGCACCCTGGTCGGCGGACTGCAGCGACCCTGAACACGATGCTCAACCCCAGACCCCAGGCCGAAACACGCATCTCCGTTCAGCATCTCAGCGTGGATTACCACGGCCTGGTGGCTCTTTACGACGCCTCCCTGCAGGTGAAGGCGGCCAGCATCTGCGGCCTGGTGGGCATGAACGGTGCCGGCAAATCCACCCTGATCAAGGCCCTGATGGGCTTCGTGCAGCCCTCCTACGGAACGATCGCCATCAACGGCCACTCCCTCCGTCAGGCGCGCCGCGACCATGCGGTGGCCTATGTGCCCCAGGCGGAGAGCGTTGACTGGAACTTTCCGATCAGCGTCGCCGACGTGGTGATGATGGGCCGCTATGGATCAATGAATCTGTTGCGGATTCCACGCCGCTCCGATCACCAGGCCGTCCGCGACAGCCTGGAACGGGTTGAGCTCTGGCCCCTGAATCAACGCCAGATCGGTGAACTCTCCGGCGGTCAGCGCAAGCGCGCTTTCCTGGCGCGGGCCCTGGCCCAGGGGGCCTCGGTGCTGCTGCTCGATGAACCCTTCGCCGGCGTCGACATCCGCACCGAGAAGCTGATGATCGAGCTGTTCCAGCAGTTTCGCCGCGAGGGGCGCACCCTGCTGATCTCCACCCACGACATGGCGCACGTCACCGGCTTCTGCGATCAGGTGGTGCTGATCAACAAGACCGTGCTGGCCTACGGCGAAACCTCCGAGGTGTTCACCCAGGAGAATCTGGCCCGCACCTTCGGCCTGGGCCCAGCCTGATGGGCGCCTGGACCTGGTTGATCGAGCCGCTGCAGCACACCTTCATGGTCAAGGCGCTGCTGGTCAGTGCGCTGGTGGCCACTGTCTGCGGCCTGCTCTCCTGCTTTCTCACCCTGAAGGGCTGGGCCCTGATGGGCGATGCGGTGTCCCACGCCGTGATGCCGGGCGTGGTGATCGCCTACGCCCTCAACCTGCCCTTTGCGCTCGGTGCCTTTGTGTTCGGCGTGGGGTCGGTGGCGGTGATCGGATACATCAAACAGATGACCCGCATCAAGGAGGACACGGTGATCGGGCTGGTGTTCACCGGGTTCTTCGCCCTGGGGATCACCCTGGTTTCCAAGGTGAGGAGCTCGATCGACCTCACCCACATCCTGTTCGGCAATGTGCTCGGCATCAGCCCCTCCGACATTCTCCAGACCCTGCTGATCAGTGGGCTGGTGCTGATCCTGCTGCTGGTGTTCTACCGCGACCTTGTGCTGTTCTGCTTCGATCCCACCCACGCCCGCTCGATCGGCATCCACACCGGCTTCCTCCACTACCTGCTGCTCTCGGTGCTCTCGCTCGCCGCGGTGGCCGGCCTCCAGACGGTGGGGATCATCCTGGTGGTGGCGATGCTGGTCACCCCCGGCGCCACGGCCTATCTGCTCACCGACCGCTTCGATCAGATGACCTGGATCGCCATCCTCTCCGCCGTCTGCTCCAGCCTGCTGGGCGTTTATTTCAGCTACTGGCTCGATGCCTCCACCGCCGGTTGCATCGTGCTGGTCCAGACGGGCCTGTTCGTGCTGAGTTTCCTGTTCGCTCCCCGCCACGGTCTGCTGGCCCAGTCGAGGCGGCGGGGCATCGACCGGGGTTTTCCGAGTGACCGGCAGGCCTGATCGGCGCTGGCCCTGGTGGCCCCTGCTGCCCCTCTATCCCTATGGCCAGCGGCGCACCCTGGTGCGGGAGCTGATTCCTGATCAGGTCTGGAGTTTCGAGCAGCTGCAAGGGGTGCTCTACGTGGCCGTGCCGATCCGGATGACCGTGCTGCGGCTGCGCCACGGCCTGCTGCTCTATGCCCCGGTCGCCCCCACCGGCGAGCTGCTGGGGGAGCTGCAGAAGCTGGTGGAGCGCTTCGGGCCGGTGCTCTCGATCGTGTTGCCCACCAGCTCGGGGCTTGAGCACAAGCTGCCGGTGCCGGCGATGGCCCGGGCCTTTCCCGACGCCCTGCTCTGGGTGAGTCCGCGCCAGTGGAGTTTCCCGTTGCCGCTGCCCCTGGCCTGGCTGGGATTTCCGCCCGGCCGCACCCGGGTGCTGATCGAGCAGGGCCTTCCCCACGCTGATGAACTGGCCTGGCTGCCGCTCGGCCCCCTCGATCTGGGCCTGGGCACCTTTCTGGAGCTGGCCTGCTTCCACCGGGCCAGCGGCGCCCTGCTGATCACCGATGCCCTGGTGGCGATTTCTGCGGAACCGCCGCCCCTGTTCGAGGCGGATCCCACCCCCCTGCTGTTCCATGCCCGCGAGCGGGGCGACCAGCCGCTTGTCGATGGTGCGGAGCAGCGGCGGCGCGGCTGGCGACGGCTGGTGCTGTTCGCCTCATACCTGCGGCCCGCCTCCGTGTCGCTGGCACCCTGGCGGGAGGTGCTCAGCCAGAGCTGGCAGCCTGGTCTGCGGCAGCCACGCTGCTATTTCGGCTTCTATCCCTTCCGCTGGGAGCCGGGTTGGGAGCAGGAGTGTGCCCAGCTGCTCCAGCCGGGGCAGGCCCTGCCTCAGGTGGCGCCGGTGCTGGAGCGGCTGGTTTTTCCGCGGGCTCGAGGCCAGCTGGTGGCCTGGCTGCGGGAGCTGGGCAGGATCGATGGCCTGGCCTGGCTGGTGCCCGCCCACTACGACGCGCCGCTGCCCTGCCGTGGCGGCGACCTGCTGGCCCTGGCCGCTGATCTGGAAAGCCGGGACTGGGCCTCATCCAGTGGCTCCTGGAGCTTTCTGGCCGGGCTGGATCAGGGCCTGGTGAAGCTGGGGGTTGTCCCCCGCAGCCATCCACCGGAGGAATCGATCTAGCCGGTTTTCAGAGCTTCAGTTCGGCTGGATCGCTGTCTTCGCCGCCTTCGCCGAACAGGGTGGTTTCGAGCTCCATCCGCTGCTCCATCTGGCGCAGGAAATAGCCGGTCATCATCGCCGAAGCCATCAGCCCGGCGAGGTTGTCGCGGCTGGCCTGGATCTTCACCTCGAACTGCTCGCCGGGCAACATGCCGAGCAGGCCCTGAACGTTATGGCGAATGATTTCCTGAATGTCGCCGCTGGCGGAGCGAGCCACCCGCTGGAGCACATCCGGAGACTGATCCTGGAGATACTGAATCAGCAGATTGCTGTTGATCGCTTCGCTGTCGGCCGTCAGGAACTCCGGGTTGAACATCTCCGGTGTGCTCTGCATCACGATCTGCACCCTAACGCAGGCCTTCAGGACGATCCACTCCGCTCGGAGAGGGAGAACCGTATCGGTCCGAACTGGTTCAACGGCCAGTAGCGGAACACCGCCGTGCCGATCACGTGATCGGCCGGCAGGGGCCCCCAGAGATGGGAATCGAGGCTGGCATTGCGGTTGTCCCCCAGCACGAGCAGGTGGCCCGGTGGCACCACCAGGGGGGCCAGCTCGTAGTCGATCGGCGAGCGGAGCCAGGGTTCGGCCACGGTGGTGCCATTGCGGTGCAGCACACCGTCGTGAACGTCGATCCGGTCCCCCGGCAGGGCCACGATCCGCTTGATCAGCGCCGCATCGGGGTCGTAGCCGGCCTCCAGCAGGGGATCGGGCGGGCGAAACACCACGATCGTGCCGAGCGGCAGGGGGGCCGGCAGCCGGGGGCGGATCTTCTCCACCAGGATCCGGTCGCGCAGCTGCAGGGTGGGCAGCATCGAGCCCGAGGGGATCCAGCGCGGCTCGATCACCGCCCAGCGCAGCAGCAGGGCCAGGCCCACCCAGAGCAGCAGCCCGGCCAGCTGCCGCAGGAGACCGGGCCGGTTCGAAGCCCCATCGGGAGAGGTCATGGCGCCGAGCTGTCCTGGGGATTGGTCATGATCCATCCTGAACAGGCCGGGGGGACGGGGGTGGGCGCAACCAGGAACCTCGCTGCTTCCCTGGAGCTGCTGCAGGCCCTCCAGCGGCAGGGCCTGCGGCGCCTGGTGCTCTGCCCGGGCAGCCGTTCCGGGCCGCTGGCGATGGCGGCCGGGCTGCTGGCCGGCCGGCGCCTCAGCCTGCACACCGCGATCGACGAACGCTCCGCCGCCTTCTTTGCGCTCGGGCTGAGCCGGGCCGATGGGTACCCGGCGGCCGTGGTCACCACCTCCGGCACCGCGGTGGCCAACCTGCTGCCGGCGGCGGTGGAAGCCGACCATGGCGCCATCCCCCTGCTGCTGCTGTGCGCCGACCGTCCCGCCGATCGCAAGGGTTGCGGCGCCAACCAGACCGTGAACCAGGAGGAGTTCCTGCGGCCCAGCTGCCGCTGGGTGGGGGAAGCGGACCCGGCCGGCCTGGGCGGGATGCCCACGGCCGCGATCGAGCGGCTGGCCGCCCTGGCCTGGCGGGCCGCCACCGGGTCGCCGGCCGGGCCGGTGCATCTGAATCTGCCGTTCGATGAACCTCTTCACGCCGATGCGGCGGCCCTGCTGGCCCTGACCTCAGGCCTTGATGCCGCTGAGGCCGAGCCTGCAGCGGCGGCCGTGCCCGCCGGGGAGATTGCCTTGCCACCTCAGCTCCGGCTCGATCCCGACCAGCCCGGCCTGATCGTGGCCGGACCCTGGCGCGGCCACCCGCAGCGGCGAGCTCCCTTCATCGCCGCCCTGCGCCGCTGGCAGGAGCGCAGCGGCTGGCCCCTGCTCGCCGATGGGCTCTCCGGGCTCCGGGGGGAGCAGGCCCTGGAGCTGGTGGCCAGCTACGACCTGTTCCTGCAGGCCCCGCCAGCGGAGCTGGCCGTGGGCCAGGTGCTGCGGCTCGGCCCGTTGCCGGCCAGCCGCCGCCTTCAGGACTGGTTGAGCCAGCTCGGCGGCCGCCAGCTGCTGATCTGCGAAGACGAGCCCCGCAACCAGGATCCGCTCGGCACGGCGTCCCAGGGCTTCGCTGCCGGGCTGGAGCGCTGGTGCGCGGCCCTGCCCGCTTCGCTCTGGGCTGGGCAGGCCTCGGCGGCCAGCCTGGAGAAGCGGCAGCGCTGGCAACGGCTGGAGGCGCGCTGCCAGACGCTGCTCAGCCAGCAGCTGCCGGCGATGGGTTCGCCGCGGGAGCCGGCCCTGGCCCGGGCACTGAGCCGCCTGCTGCCGCCCCAGCTGCCGGTGATGCTGGCCAGCAGCAGCCCCGTCCGCGACTGGGAGAGCTTTTCGGATCCGGCCGCCGCCGCCCGGCCGTTGTTCGGTTTCCGGGGTGCCTCCGGCATCGACGGCACCCTGTCGCTGGCGGCGGGACTGGCCGAGAGTCTGGGCAGGCTGGTGCTGCTCACCGGTGATCTGGCCCTTCTGCATGACAGCAACGGCTGGCTGTGGAGCCGGCAACTCTCGGGCCATCTCACCGTGGTGCTGATCGACAACGGCGGCGGCGGCATCTTCGAGCAGCTGCCGATCCGGCCAGCGGCTGGGGCAGCTGAAGCGGCGGCGGTGATGGATTTCGATCGACTGTTCGCCATGCCCCAGGCGGTGGATCACTGCGCCCTGGCGGCTGCCCATGGGGTGGCCTGGCAACGGCTGGGGCGGCTGGAGCAGCTGGAGGAGGCCTTGGCCTGGAGCTTCAGCCAGCGGTTGGCCCTGCTGGAGCTGCGCACCGACCGCCGCGCCGATGCGGCCCTGCGGCAGGAGCTCCGGGCCGCCGCAACCTCCGTCACAGAATGACGCTCCCGTCTGCTCGATCGCGATGAGCGCCGAATCCACCCCGACCGGAGCTGCCGTGGCGTGGACCGCGGCCGGCAGTTACACAGACATCTGTTTCGATCTCAGCTCGGAGGGGATCGCCCGGATTGCGATCAACCGTCCCGCCAGGCGCAACGCCTTTCGCCCCCAGACCGTGCAGGAGCTCTGTGATGCCTTTGCGCGGGTGCGCGAGAACCCTGCCGTCGGGGTGGTGCTGTTCACCGGCGCCGGTCCGGCGGCCGATGGGGTCCACGCCTTCTGCGCCGGTGGTGACCAGAGCGTGCGCGGTGACGGCGGCTACCTGGATGAATCCGGACTGCCAAGACTCAATGTGCTCGATCTGCAGCGGCTGATCCGCTCGCTGCCCAAGGTGGTGATCGCCCTGGTGGCGGGCTACGCGATCGGCGGCGGCCAGGTGCTTCACCTGCTCTGCGACCTCAGCCTGGCCGCTGAGAATGCGGTGTTCGGCCAGAGCGGCCCGCGGGTGGGCAGCTTCGACGGCGGCTACGGCGCCAGCTATCTCGCCAGGGTGGTGGGGCAGCGCAAGGCCCGGGAGATCTGGTTCCTCGGCCGCCGCTACGACGCCGCAGAGGCCCTGGCGATGGGGCTGGTCAACGCGGTGGTGCCGCTGGAAAACCTGGAGGCGGAGGGGGTGCGCTGGGCCAGGGAGGTGCTGCGCCAGAGCCCCACTGCCATCCGCTGCCTCAAGGCCGCCTTCAATGCCGAAACCGACGGCATGGCCGGTCTGCAGGAACTGGCCGGCCAGGCCACCCACCTCTTTTATCGAACCGCCGAAGCCCAGGAGGGCAGGGATGCCTTCCTGGAGAAGCGGGATCCCGATTTCTCAGCGCAGCCCTGGCTTCCCTAGCCGGCTGGGTAATCTGTAGGCCTGGGCCGAGGCCCGTCCTTCATTGCCAACCGTTCGTTTAGCCGTGCCTCGCCTGAGCACCCTGTGGGTCGCAGCACTGATCGGCGCCAGCTGTGGCATTCCCCAGCTCGCCATCGCCGGCGACTGGCTGGGTTCCAGTTCGGTGCTGAGGCCTTCGGACCCACTGATCAGCCAACCGGCCCTTCTGCCCCCGGAGCTCACCCCCGGCCGCAATCTGGTGCTGCTGCGGGGCAAGCGCCAGTTGCTGGTGCTGGAGAACGGCCGCGAGCTGCGCCGTTTTCCCGTGGCTGTTGGGATGCCGGGCTGGGAAACGCCGGTGGGTCAGTTCGCGGTGATTGAAAAGCGGGCCCATCCGGAGTGGAAGCATCCCGCCACCGGTGTGGTGGTGCCAGCTGGTCCGGCCAACCCCCTCGGCAGCCGCTGGATCGGCTTCCTGCTCGACTGCAAGGGGCGCAGTGGGTTCAATGGTCAGCAGCACCTGGAGGTGAAGGGATGCGTGAGCTCCGGCTTTCACGGCACCCCGAACCGCGGCAGCGTGGGCCGGGCCGTTTCCCATGGGTGTGTCCGCCTGTTCGAGGAAAACGTTCAGGAGCTCTATGAGCTTGTCCAGGTCGGCACCCTGGTAACGGTGCTGCCCTGACCAGCCGCCTTCTTCCCGAGCCTGCCGGGCTGCGGATTGCCGCCGGAGAGCACCCGTAGAGTTTCCCCGACCTGAGCGACCTCCCATGCGCGTGCTGTTTGCCGCCGCCGAGTGCGCCCCGATGGTCAAGGTGGGCGGCATGGGCGATGTGGTGGGCTCGCTGCCCCCGGCCCTGGCCGCCCTCGGCCACGACGTGCGACTGATCCTGCCCGGCTACGGCAAGCTCTGGGGTCAGCTGTCGATCCCCCCCGAGCCGATCTGGCACGGCTGGGCGATGGGAACCGATTTCGCCATCTACGAAACACGCCATCCCGGCAACGGCCTGACGATCTACCTGGTCGGCCATCCCGTCTTCAATCCGGCCCGGATCTACGGCGGCGAAGACGAGGACTGGCGCTTCACCTTCTTCGCCAACGCCACAGCTGAATTCTGCTGGCACCACTGGAAGCCGGAGCTGCTTCACTGCCACGACTGGCATACCGGCATGTTGCCGGTCTGGATGCACCAGGACCCTGAAATCAGCACGGTCTTCACCATCCACAACCTCAAGTACCAGGGGCCATGGCGCTGGAAGCTCGAGCGCATGACCTGGTGCCCGTGGTATATGCAGGGCGAGACCACCATGGCGGCGGCCCTGATCCAGGCCGATCGGATCAACGCCGTTTCCCCCACCTATGCCCAGGAAATCCGCACCGCCGAATACGGCGAGCGGCTCGAGGATCTGCTGAATTTCTTCAGCGGCAAACTCAGCGGCATCCTCAACGGCATCGACACCGAAGACTGGGACCCCAGCAGCGATCTCAGCCTGCCGGCCCGGTTTACGCCGGATGATCTTGAGCCCAGGGCCACCAACAAGCGCGTGCTGCAGGAGCGCATGGGCCTCAGCCCCTCTCCCGACAGCTTCGTGATGGGCATGGTTTCCCGCCTGGTGGACCAGAAGGGGGTGGATCTGCTGTTGCAGGTGGCCGAGCGGGTGCTGGCCTACACCAGCAGTCAGATCGTCGTGCTCGGCACCGGCGATCGCAGTTACGAAGCCATGCTCTGGCAGATGGCCAGCCGCCATCCCGGCCGGTTCTCGGTGTTCCTCACCTACGACGATGCCCTGGCTCGGCTGATCTACGGCGGCGCCGATGCCTTCCTGATGCCGAGCCGCTTCGAACCCTGCGGCATCAGTCAGCTGCTGGCGATGCGTTACGGCTGCATCCCGGTGGTGCGCAAGGTGGGCGGCCTGGTGGATACGGTTCCTCCCCACCTGCCCGACCAGCAGAGCGGCACCGGTTTCTGCTTCGACCGCTACGAGCCGATCGACTTCTACACCGCGATCGTCAGGGCCTGGGAGGCCTGGCGCCACACCAGCAGCTGGCGGGAGCTGCAGCGCCGCGCCATGGGCCGCGACAGCAGCTGGGATCGCTCCGCCCTTGATTACGACCGCCTCTACCGCGAGCTGCGCGGCATCCCCGACCCACCGGCCCTCCAGACGGGTGAGCTGGATCCCGCCGGGCTCGAAGCGGTGACGGTCACGCAGCCGGATCCCGAGCCGGATCCCCAGCCCGCTCCCTCAATCGCGATCGCCGCCCCCCTGCAGCAGCGGCTGTCGCAGTTGCTGCGCCGCGGCAGCCCCTGAGCCGCCCCTGCGATGGACCCGGATGCGGAGCAGCAGGCACCGATCGACCAGCACGAACTGCCGGCGCCTTACCGCAACCCCTGGCTGCTGCTCGGCCGGGATGTCCGGGCGGTGCTGGCCAGCCTGCGGCTGAAGCGGCAGGAGCTCTGGCGGCGCAACGGCGATGGGGACCTCTGGGTGCCGTCCCGCTGGCCCCGGCGCCTCAGGCCCTGGTTCTGGCCGCTGCTGGTGGCGCTGCTGCTGGGTGCCGTGCTGCTGGTGGCCCGGTGGCTCTCCCTGCCGGGCCCGCCCGTTGATCGCGCCCCGATCCCCCTCACTCCGGCAGCAGCGCCAGCATCCCAGCAGGAGTTTTCCGGGGCGCCTCCGGCGGATCCCGCCATGGGCCAGTACCCCGCCTTGAACCCGGATCCTGCCTTGAGCCAGGAGCCTGCCTTGAGCCCGGCCACCGCCGCAGTGGAACCCACACCCCTGCAGATCGATCCCTTGCTGGCCTTGCTGGCTGAGCAGGATCCGGCCGGGCTGATCATCGCCGCCCGTCCCCAGGGCGGCCGCTCGCTGCTGGAGCTCACCCTGGCGGATGGGTTCGGCTCCCAGGCCGCCGTCCAGCGCGAGCAGCAGGCCGGAGCCTGGTTGGAGCGGGCCCATGCGCTCGGTTACGAGAAGCTGGAGCTGGTCGACGGGAGGGGACGCCTTCTGGGTCGATCGGCCCTGGTGGGAGGCGGCATGATCGTGCTCGAACCTCCCGAGACGGTCTGAGTCCATGCGGTTAGGCGAGCTGACAGCGCTGTGGGGCCCCCCGATCGGGGTGGAGCGGCTCGACCCGGAGATGCCACTCGGACCGGTCTGCACCGACAGCCGCGCCCTCGCCACTGGCCAGCTGTTCGTGGCCCTGGTGGGGGAGCGTTTTGATGGCCACGACTTCCTGGAGCAGGCCCTGGAGCTCGGTGCCCAGGCCGCTCTCGTGGATCGCAGCCACAGCGCCAGGCTGCCGCCGGGTCTGCCGGCCTGGGTGGTGGACGACACCTTGCTGGGGTATCAGCATCTGGCCCGGCAGTGGCGGCGCAGCCTGGCGGCACCGGTGGTGGCGGTCACCGGTTCGGCCGGCAAGACCACCACCCGGGAGCTGCTGCGCGCCGCTCTCGAACCGCTAGGGCCAGTGCTGGCCAGCAGCGGCAATGACAACAACGACGTGGGCGTTCCAGCCACCCTGCTGCGGGCCACGCCTCAACACCGCGCCATCGTGGTGGAGATGGGCATGCGGGGTTCCGGCGAGATCGAGAGGCTCTCCCGTTGCGCCGAGCCGGACGTGGTGGTGATCACCAACATCGGCACGGCCCACATCGGCCGGCTCGGCAGCCGCGAGGCGATCTCCCGCGCCAAGTGCGAGATCACCAGCTCGCTCAGGCCCGATGGCCTGGTGGTGATTCCGGCCGGTGATCCCCTCCTGGAGCACTCGCTCCGGGCTGTCTGGACTGGCCGGGTGCTGCGGGTGGCCCTCGCCACCGATCCAGTTGCCGCCGACCTGCCTCCTGCTGATTGGTGTGCCCAGCTCCAGGGAGGCGATCTGGTCTGCAACGGTGATCACTTCCGCCTGCCGCTCGATGGAGCGCACAATGCCCGCAACCTGCTGCTGGCCCTGGCTGTTGCCGACCAGCTCGGCGTCCCGGCGGCTGAGCTGGCGGCCCTGCGGCCCCGGTTGCCGGGCGGACGGAGCAGCCGCCGCCAGCTGGGTGCCATCACCCTGCTCGATGAGACCTACAACGCCTCGCCGGAAGCGGTGGCGGCGGCGCTGCACCTGCTGGCGGCCCAGCCGGGCCGCCATCTGGCCGTGCTCGGCACGATGCGCGAACTCGGCGACCACAGCGTGGAGCTGCACCGGAGCATCGGTGCCCTGGCCTCCGAACTCGGCCTCGACGGCCTGGTGATCGTCGATGGTGGTGCCGAGGGAGAGGCGATGGCCGAGGCGGCGCTCAAGGTGGCGCGGCTGGCGAGGGTGGCCACCCCCGAGCAGGCGCTCTCCCCCCTGCTGGAGTGGCTCAGGCCCGATGATCAGCTGTTGCTCAAGGCCAGCCGGGGCGTCGCCCTGGAGCGGCTGATCCCCGCCCTGGAAGCCCGGTTCGGCTAGGCGGCGGGGCCAGGCCAGTCGAGCCTGATCCGCTGCGGTGATCGGCTCACGGCCAGCGCACCCGCCGGCACGCTCTGGGTGAGGGTGGAGCCCGCCCCCACGGTCACGTTCGCCCCGAGGCTGATCGGTGCCACCAGCACCGAGTTGGCACCGGTCTTGCTGCCGGCGCCGATCAGGGTGCGGTGCTTGCGGATGCCGTCGTAGTTGGCCGTGATGGTGCCGGCGCCCACGTTGACGGCGGCCCCGAGCTCTGCATCGCCGATGTAGCTGAGGTGATTGGCCTTGCAGCCCGCCGCCAGCTGGCTGGCCTTGATCTCAACGAAGTTGCCGATCCGGCAGTCAGCCGCCAGGCGGGTGCCGTTGCGGAGCTGGGCGAAGGGGCCGATCTGACAGCCCTCACCGACCGTGGCATCGCGCAGCACCGAATGCAGCACCGTGACGCCGGCCGCCAGGGTCACGTTCTCCAGCAGGCTGCCTGGTCCCAGCCGGCAGCCATCACCGATCAGGCAGTCGCCGCGGAGATGGGTCTGGGGTTCCACCACCACATCGCGGCCGAAACGGCAGCCATCACTGAGGCTGCAGCTGGCCGGATCCAGGAAGGTGACCCCTTCCGTCATCCAGTGACGCCGCAATCGATCCTGCAGCACCGCCTCGCACTGGGCCAGCTGCAGCCGGTCGTTGATGCCGAAGATCTCGCCGCTGTCGGCCACCTCCAGGTGCAGGGCGGGATCAAGCAGGGCAACGGTGTCGGTGAGGTAGAGCTCCCCCTGGTCGTTGTTGGCCTCCAGGTGGGGCAGCACGGCTTCCAGCCGTGGCCAGTGAAAGCAATAGATGCCGGCATTGATCAGGTCGTTGGTGCGCTGGGCGTCGTTGCAGTCGCGGTGCTCGACGATCGCACTCACCAGCCCGTCCCCATCACTGAACACCCGGCCGTAGCCGCTGGGGTCCTCCAGTCGCGCCGAGAGCAGGGTGACGGCAGCGCCACTGCTGCGGTGCTGGGCCAGCAGGCGGGCCAGGCTGGCTGGACGCAACAGCGGCACATCACCGTTGAGCACCAGCAGATCTCCGCTGAATCCCTGCAGCGGTGCAAGCAGCTGCTGCACCGCGTGGCCGGTGCCGTTCTGGGGTTCCTGGCGCACGAACTCGAGGTCGGAACGTCGGGCCAGGGAGGCTTCGACCCGGCCGGCCTGGTGGCCGAGGATCAGCAGGCGCCGATCAGGGGAGAGGCTGTCGCAGCAGTCGAGAACCCGCTCCAGCAGCGTGGCCCCGGCCAGCTCCTGCAGCACCTTGGGGGCCTCACTTTTCATTCGGGTGCCCTTTCCGGCAGCCAGAATGGCAACGGCGAGCATGGCGGGCGAGGCGATCTGGGCGGAATCTACCGGCCCCACCGTCGGCCCCACCGTCGGCCTCAGGCCTGGAGTCGCGCCAGGTCTTCCCAGAATCCCGGGTAGGACACCGCCGCCGCTTCGCTGCCGTGCAGCTCGGTGATCCCCGTGGCCACCTGGGCGGCCACGGCCAGGCTCATCGCCACCCGGTGGTCGGTTTCACTGTCGACGACAGCGCCATGCAGGCGGGTGCTCCCCTCGATTGTGAGGCCGTCGGCCGATTCAGCCAGCCTGGCCCCCATCGCCTTGAGCTGTCGCGCCATCACCGCCAGCCGGTCGGTTTCCTTCACCCGCAGCTCCGCGGCATCGGTCACCCTGCTGACCCCTTCAGCGCAACAGGCCGCCACCGCCAGCACGGGGATTTCATCGACAAGACGGGGGATCAGCTCACCGCCGATCGTGAAGGCCCGCAGTGGACCGTGGCGCACCCGCAGATCCCCCACCGGCTCGCCGGCCACCTCGCGAAGGTTGAGCTGCTCGATGCGGGCTCCCATCTGCTCCAGCACCTCCAGAATTCCGGTGCGGGTTGGATTCAGCCCGACATTCTCGACCGTGAGGTCGGCGCCGGGGGTGATGGCACCGGCCACCAGCCAGAACGCGGCGGAACTGATGTCGCCGGGGACCACCACCCGCTGGCCCCGCAGCACCCCACCTGGCTGAAGCGTCACCTGGCGGCCCAGCTCATCGCCGATGCTCAGATCAGCACCGAAGGCCCTGAGCATCCGCTCGCTGTGGTCGCGGGAGCGGGCCGGCTCGATCACGGTGGTGGCACCGCTGGCAGTGAGGGCGGCCAGCAGGATGGCCGATTTCACCTGGGCCGAGGCCACCGGTGTGCCGATCACGGCTCCATGCAGGGCCCGGCCGAGAACGGCCAGGGGGGCCAGGTTCCCGTCGTCGCGGCCGTGCACCTGGGCTGCCATCGCCGCCAGGGGCTGGACCACCCGTCCCATCGGCCTTCGCCGCAGCGACGCATCCCCACTGAGCACGAAGTGGCGGCCCTGGCGGCCGGCCAGCAGGCCCAGCATCAGCCGCATCGTGGTGCCGGAGTTGCCGCAGTCCAGAACGCAGTCGGGCTCCCGCAGTCCATCCAGTCCCACCCCCTGCACCCGCACCAGCTGGCCGGCCTCGATCGGACCGACGCCCACCCCCATCGCCCGCAGGCAGGCGGCGGTGCTGAGCGGATCCTCGGCGGGGAGCAAGCCGTCGATCTCGGTTTCACCGATAGCGATCGCACCGAACAGCAGGGCGCGGTGGGAGATCGACTTGTCGCCTGGAACCCGCACTTGGCCGCGCAGGCTGGCCGGATCCAGGGCCCCGAGCCGGCGGGGCTGGGAGGCAGCACTGCCGACTGCAACGGCCATGGGTGCGGCGCGAACGGAGCTGGAGCCTAAATCTCGGGCCCCTCGGAGCCGAACAACCGGTCGCCGGCATCGCCCAGTCCCGGCACAATCCGGAAGGCCTCGTCCAGGTCGGCATCGATGCAGGCGGTGTACACGGTGAGCTGGGGGAAGCGATCGGCCAGGGCCCTGAGGCCGGGGCTCGCGGCCAGGGCGGTGATCACCCGCAGCCTCTCGCCACGCACCCCGCGTTGGTCCAGCCGCTCCAGCACCTGAATCAGGCTGCCCGCCGTGGCCAGCATCGGATCGAACACCAGCACACCCACCTGATCGCCGATCGTGGCCGGCAGGGTGTCGAGGTAGCAGTGGGCCGCTCCGGTCGCTTCATCACGGCTTAATCCCACATGGGCCACCCGGCAGGTGGGCAGAACGGTCTGGGCTCCCTGCCAGAGGCCGAGACCGGCCCGCAGGATCGGCACGGCCAGCAGCGGCACGGCTGCATCCACCACGGTCCCTTCACAGGCCGCCAGCGGGGTCTGCACCGTGACGGGCCGCTGCGGCAGCCAGTCGCGGATCGCCTCGTAGGTGAGCCAGCGGCCCAGCTCGGCCATGGCGCTGGCGAACAGGGGCGGCGGGGTGGCCTGATCGCGGAGCACGGTGAGCCAGTGGGCGATCAGGGGATGGGGTGGCACCACCACCCGCAGGGACATGCTCATGCTGAATCGCGCCGCGGCGGGGCCTGCCATAGCTTGAGGGCCCAAGCTACGGCTGTGCCTGTGTTCTTCCCTTCCCGCCGGGGGGTGCCCCTTCTGGGTCTGCTGCTGGGGCTCGCCGTTCTGACCCTCGCGCTGGCTTCACCGGTGATTGCGCCGGCCTGGGCGATCACGGCACCGGAATTGCGCGGTCAGCGTTCCCTCCAGGATCTCCAGCCCGACATGCGGGGCCGCGATCTCAAGCAGCAGGAGTTTCTCAAGGCCAAGATGCAGGGTTTCGATCTCAGCGATGCCGACCTGCGTGGTGCCGTGTTCAATTCCAGCGACCTGCGGGAAACCAACCTCAGCGGCGCCAATCTCGAGGACGTGGTGGCCTTTGCCACCCGCTTCGATGGCGCCGACCTGAGTGGAGCCGTGCTGCGCAACGCCATGTTGATGCAGAGCCGCTTCACCGATGCCGTGATCGATGGCGCCGACTTCAGCGAAGCGGTGCTTGACCTTTCGCAACAGCGAGCCCTCTGCGCCAGGGCCAGCGGAGTGAACCCGAGCACCGGAGCTGCCACGGCTGAAAGCCTGGGTTGCGGGTAGATTCACGGCCCGGTTCCCCTTGAGATCAGCCTGGGGAGGCAAGGGGGAAAGTCCGGTGCGAATCCGGCGCTGTCCCGCAGCTGTGAAGATCCGAACGCCGGTGCCAACCGGTTTGAGGATCCAGTCAGAACACCCGCCGGATCGCACCATCAAACCCGGCGCGGACCGGTACCCACCGAATGAATCATCGAATCCGGGTCGCTGCTGCGGCCCCGGCTGTTCTGCTGTTGCTGGGTGTGCCGTTGCTGGCGGCCCCGGCCTCGGCCCACCATCTGATGGAGTTGTTTCAGATCGAAGCGAGCCCCCTGGGCGGCTTTCTCAGCGGTCTGGGTCACCCCCTGCTCGGCCCCGACCATCTACTTTTTCTGCTTTGTCTGGGCCTGGTGGGGCTTCAGCAACCGGGCCGCTGGCTGATCGGGCTGCTGGCCGTCGGGCTTGGCGCCAGTGGCGTCGGCCTGCTGCTGCCCACCCTGCCGGGTGCTGAACTGCTGGTGGCCCTCTCCCTGGTGGCTCTCGGCCTGGTGGTGATCGGCCGCTGGCCCCGCTGGGTGCTGCTGCCGGCGATCGCCCTGCATGGCTACGTGCTAAGCGACGCGGTGATCGGCTGGGAAGCCGGTGCGATCGGCTTCTACCTGCTGGGTCTGCTGATCAGCCAGGCCACCCTGCTGCTGGCGGCGGTTGCGCTGATCCGCCCCTGGGCCGGCCGGCTCAGCCCCACCAATCTCAAGCTGGTGGCAGGCATGCTGATCGGCATCGGTGCCACATTCGCCTGGACCGGCCTGGTGCCCTGAGATGGAAACCACCAACCAGCGGCGCCTACCGGTCACCGTGGTGACGGGCTTCCTCGGTGCCGGCAAGACCACTCTGCTGCGTCATCTGCTGCTCCACAGCGGCCTGCGTCTGGCGGTGATCGTCAATGAGTTCGGCGAAGTGGGGATCGACGGCAGCCTCCTGGGTGCCTGCGGCTTCTGTCCGGAGGAGGAACTCGGCGACCGACTGGTCGAGCTGGCCAACGGCTGCCTCTGCTGCACCGTCCAGGACGATTTCCTGCCGACGATGCAGACCCTGCTGGAAGCCTCCGACAGGCTCGACGGGATCGTGGTGGAGACCAGTGGACTGGCCCTGCCTGAGCCCCTGGTGCAGGCCTTCAGCTGGCCCGGGATCCGCACCCGCACCCGCGTCAATGGGGTGGTGGCGATGGTGGATGGCGAAGCGGTGGCCCAGGGAAGTGTGGTGGGGAATCCCGCCGCCCTGGAGAGGCAACGGGCCGCTGACCCCAGCCTCGACCATTTCGACGACCTGGAGGAGCTGTTCGATGAGCAGCTCGAAGCCGCCGACCTGGTGCTGGTCAGTCGCTCCGAGCAGCTCGATGCCGACCAGTGGGAACGCGTGCGCGCGCGCGTCGAGCGGGCCTGCCGGAGCGGAACCCAGCTGCTGCCGATCGAGAACGGCCGGATTTCCCCGGCCCTGTTGTTTGGCCTGCAGCGGGATGAATCGGCAGGCGAGGCCCATCACCACGAGGCCCATGAACACGATCACAGCCACGTGCCGATGCAGTCGCTGGCACTGCGGCTGACTGGAGACTTTGATCGACAGCGGCTCGAAGCGGTGCTGCGCGAGCAGATCGAGCAGCAGGCGATCCTGCGACTCAAAGGCTGGCTGCAGCAGCCCGGTAAGCGCCGACCACTCCAGATCCAGGCCGTGGGACCGCGCCTGGACTGCTGGTACGAGGACCACCGGGAGCCCGTGGAGGCTTCCAGCGGCGTCCCGGCGCTGGGCCTGGAGCTGGTGGCCCTGGGCCTGAAGCTCGATTCAGCCGTACTGGAGGCGGCCCTGTCCCACGCGGCGGTTCAGTCGAGTGGGATCTGACCAAGGGCGCAGACCGTTCCCCAGCAAAGGGCCTGGTCCTTGCTCCAGTGGCTGGAAACGGGGCCCCATGGGCCCCTTGATTTCTGCTGCATTTCAACCTTGCCGCTGCCGTCATGGCGAAAGTCGAGCCGCTGGCCGCCCAGCTCCAGGCTCCAGCGCTCGCCGATCGCCTCGATCCGCATCACACAGGCCTGCCAGGGTCCCTGCTCACGCCGGCAGCGGAGCTCCAGCCGTTGCGGCTCGCTCAACGCCGCTGGCAGTGCTGCCAGGCCAAGCCCGAGCCATAGCAGCAGGATCGATGGGCGAACCGTCGCCGCAGACATTGGCCGCGCCTCCGCGCACCCACCTGTTCAAGCTGATCCTGCGACGGCTGCGGGGGGAGAGTGAGCTGGCAAGATTTAACAAACAACCCACCCACGCAGTGCCCAGCTACCAAGCCCGCGTTCTGGTCAGCCTGAGGCCCTCGGTGCTGGATCCGGCCGGCGAGGCCAGCCGTGCCGCCGCCACCCGCCTGGGGGTGGAGGGCATCACCAGCCTGCGGATCGGCAAGGCCATCCTCGTGGAGATCGAGGCTCCGGATGCCGCCGCAGCTGAAGCGCGGTTGTCCTTGCTCAGCGAGCGTCTGCTGGCCAATCCGGTGATCGAGAACTGGTCCCTGGAGTGGCTGGAGCCCAGCATCGCCACCGTTTCGCCATGACGATCGGCATCGCCGTCTTCCCCGGTTCCAATTGCGATCGGGATGTGCAGTGGGCGGCCGAAGGCTGCCTGGGAATCCCCACCCGTTTCCTCTGGCATGAGGAGCGGGATCTGCGCGGCCTCGATGCCGTGGTGCTGCCCGGTGGGTTCAGCTACGGCGATTACCTGCGCTGCGGCGCCCTCGCCCGTTTTGCTCCCCTGCTGGAGGAGGTGGTGGCCTTCGTGGCCCGCGGCGGCCCGGTGCTTGGAATCTGCAACGGTTTTCAGGTTCTCACTGAAATCGGCCTGCTGCCCGGGGCGCTCACCCGCAACCAGCAGCTTCATTTTCTGTGTGAACCGGCGGAGCTCACGGTTCAGCCGGGCTCCTGCCGCTGGCTGCAGGGCTATGGGGCCGGTGAAACGATCAGCCTGCCGATCGCCCACGGCGAAGGCCGCTATCAGGTGGACGACGCCACCCTGGCCCGGCTGGAGCAGGAGGGACAGGTGGCCCTGCGTTACCGCCGCAACCCGAATGGTTCGGTGGGTGATGTGGCCGGCTTGAGCAACGCCGCGGGCAATGTGCTGGGGCTGATGCCCCATCCGGAGCGGGCCTGTGATCCGGTCACCGGCGGCCTGGACGGCCGCCGGCTGCTGGCCAGCCTGCTGGGCTGAGCTCAGCCCAGGGCGGCGAAGAACTCCTTGCTTCCCACCGGATCGGGCTTCATGGTCTGCTCGCCCGGCGTCCAGTTGGCGGGGCACACTTCATCGGGGTGGGCCAGAACGTACTGGAAGGCCTGCAGGACCCGCAGGGTTTCATCGACGTTGCGACCGACCGAGAGGTTGTTGATCGTGGCGTGCTGAACGATTCCCTCGGGATCGATGATGAACAGGCCGCGCAGGGCCACGCCGGCCTCCGGATCGAGCACGTTGTAGTCGGCAGCGATCGTTTTCTTGAGATCCGCCACCAGGGGATAGGCGATCTCACCGAGACCGCCCTGGTTGCGATCGGTCTGGATCCAGGCGAGGTGAGAGAACTGGCTGTCGACGGACACCCCGAGGATTTCGGTGTTGAGGCTGCTGAAATCGGCGTAGCGATCGCTGAAGGCGGTGATTTCGGTTGGGCAGACGAAGGTGAAATCAAGGGGATAGAAGAACAGCACCACGTATTTGCCGCGGTACTGGGACAGGGTCACCTCCTTGAATTCCTGATCCACCACGGCGGTGGCGGTGAAATCCGGGGCCGGCTGACCAACGCGAAGGGAAGCGCTGACGGTCATAGCGTTGTGAAAAGGGAAGGGAAGACAGCTGGAAAGGCAGGCCGAACTCGGACCGACTACCACTTGCAGCTGATCACAAGTTATCACGGATTTCAGCCGGAGGCGGCCCCCTTAAGCTCGGAGCCATCCAGTTCAACCCCGCTCCATGCCCTGGGATCCAGCCATCCTGCGCAAGTTCAACACCACCGGCCATTTCCGCCTGCTCAACCAGTTGCGCGCCGAGATCAAGGCCCACCCTCTGCCCCGCCAGAAGGGTGTTCCCCAGGACCAGAGCGGCGGCCTCGGTGGGCTCGGCACCGGCCCGATCGAACTGCGTCCCCAGCCGATGGGCTACGTCCGCTCGCGGCGCTCGGGGAGCTACGGATCCTCCTCCAGCTCCCAGTCGGCCGGCTTCAGCCCCTCGCTCGACAACAGCGCCGAAGGAGCGTCGATGAGTTTCCGGGATCGACTCAACGCCATCGAGATGCGTTGATGCCACCGCTGTCGGGGCAGCCAGCATGACCCTCCGCAAGACAGCCTCGATCGGCCTGTTGGCCATGGTGCCGATCTCGGTGGCGGCTGATCGGCTCCACTGGGGAGACGTCTCGGTTTTCGTCACCGCGGCGATCGGCATCATTCCACTGGCCATCTGGCTGAGTACCGCCACGGAGGAGTTGTCGCTGTCCCTGGGGCCCTCGCTCGGAGCCCTGCTCAGTGCTGTGTTCAGCAACGCCACCGAACTGATCATCGCGATCGTGGCGCTGAGGGCCGGCCTTGTCGACATCGTCAAGGCGAGCATCACCGGCACGGTGATGGCCAACCTGTTGCTGGCGCTTGGTCTCTCGATGCTGGTGGGTGGGATCGGACGCCGCGAACAGCAGTTCCATCCGGTGGTGGCCCGGGTGAACGGTTCGGCGATGACCCTGGCCCTGCTGGCGATCCTGATCCCGAGCCTCTCGGTGCTGGCGGCCCGCCATTCCGTGGCCAGCACCCAGAGCTTCACCACCTTCGTGGCCTGGGTGCTTCTGGTGGTCTACGGCCTCACCCTGCTTTTCTCACTCGGTACCCATCGCTCGCTCTACGCGGTGGCCGAGGCAGATCTCGCCGACGACAACGGAGCGGCCCCGGGTCACAAGCCAGCTGCCCTTCCCTGGCTGCTGGTGTTGCTGGCTGCCACGGCGGCGCTTGCCTACGAATCGGAGCTGTTCGTCGGGGTTGTGGAATCGGTGACCGAGGGGTTTGGACTATCCGGGCTGTTCACCGGCGTGGTGCTGTTGCCGCTGCTGGGTGGCATGGCGGAATACATCACCGCCATTTCCCTGGCCCGCAAGGACAAGATGGATCTGGCGGTTTCCGTGGTGCTCGGCTCCACCCTGCTGGTGGCCCTGCTGGTGGTGCCGGTGCTGGTGCTGATCGGGCCGCTGCTGGGCCACCCGCTGGATCTCAGCTTTGATGTTTACGAACTGGTGGCGGTGATCACCGCGGTGGTGATCAGCAACCTGGTCACCCTCGACGGCCGCTCCGACTGGCTGGAGGGCGTTCTGTTGCTGGCGGCCTACCTGATCGTGGCCACCGGCTTTTACTTTCAGTAGGAGAATTTCAGTTGGAGACTTTCATTGGCTGAATTTCATTGGCTGAATTTCAGTAGGTGAATTCAAGTAGGATCATTTCAGTAAGAACTACTACAGGAAGGTAACTTTCCGCAATGCCATGTCCCGCTGGACCAGCAGACCAGGCTGAAATGGAACCGTTCAGCTGTAGTAATAGCCGCCATTCTGTTCGTCACGGGTCACGTAACTGCAGTGGCGGCCCACTCTCCAGAGCGCCTGATGGATCGGGGTGGGATCAACCCGGACATGCTCCGGGAACGCTGCCCGCAGGATTTCGGTGGCGCGCCAGGCGTTGTAGTGGGGGATGCGGGGGTTGAGATGGTGCGCCACATGGGTGGAGCCGATGCCATGGTGCAGCAGATTCAGGAGCGGCCCATAGGGGCGATCCACGGTCTGGAGCGCACCCTTGGCCCAGTCCCAGTCGGATTCGGAGAAATGGGGGATTTCCGCATCGGTGTGCTGAAGCCAGGTGTAACAGACCAACCAGGCATTGATGATCAGGTAGGGCAATCCATAGACGCACAGAACCCTGGCCATCGACGTCTGCGAGGCCCAGAGCAGCAGCAGGGCCAGAACCACGATCAATCCGGCATTGGAGAGATGCATGAGATCTTTCCACTTGCCGGGAAACAATGGGCGACGGCCGGTGTTGAACGGTTTCGAATCGATGAAGTGTGAGGTAGGAAATCCCTGTTCAGGGCCGCCGGTGATCCCGAACAGGAGATAGAGCGGCCAGCCCAGCAGAAGATGAACCAGGATGGAGACCATTCCATAGGCAGATTCGCCGACGACTCGCTTCAGTTTCACGGTGAAACCGGCCCAGGGGGATTCCCCCAACGACGGCACATGGGTTTCACCGGCCTCCAGGTGATTGCAGTGGCTGTGATGCACTGCATGGCTTCGCTGCCAGGAAAAATAGGGAACCAGCAGCAGGCTGTGGAGAACGAGTCCCACGCCCGCTTCGATGGTTCGGTTCGGGTGAAAGGCGTTGTGGCCGCATTCATGGGCCAGCACCCAGCAACCCATTGCCAGTGTTCCAGCCACCACCGCATAGGCCAGCCAGAGCGGGGCAAAGGCCCACTGCAGCGGAATCAGACAACCGAGTCCGTAGGCCAGCAGCGATGTGGAGAGCGAAAAGGCCAGTTTTCGCCAGGCCCGAGCGCTGTTCTTGTCGGTGATGTCAGCAGGCAGGCAGGCCAGCAGTTGCTGCTTCGTGGGCCAGTTGCCGCTGCCGGGATCAGACTGTGATTGTGGAGGAGCTGACGGGGATGGGAAGGGGGCGGAGCGAGGGATGGTCGTTGTCATCAATGAATCAAAACCACCCGAAGCACTCCGTAACAAGAATTTTGTCCAGAGGAACCTAACCACCACATCCGCTGCTCCGTGGCCTGCCGGGTTCAGACCTGCAGGTTCGGGCAGATCACCGTGCTGCTCCTGACGGGATCGCTCTGCCAGCCGGCCAGCAGCTGCTGCAGTTCGGTTCTCAGCTGGATCAGTTCGCTGATCTGGCCATCGATCCGCTCGATCTGGCGCCCCAGCTGGATCGCGATGTCGTCGCAGGGAAGCTCACCGGCATCGTGCACCGCCAGGCAGTTCTGGATCTCCTCCAGGCTCAGCCCGAGGGTCTTGAGCCGGCGGATGAAGCCCAGTCGGCGCAGGCTCTCTTCTGCGAACAGCCGGTAGCCCCCTTCGCTGCGGCCGACTGCTGGCAGCAGGCCCAGATCCTCGTAGTAGCGCAGGGTTTTCACCGGGAGTCCACTGCGCCCGGCCAGCGCTCCGATCTTCATGCCAACGGCCGCCATCCTCTTGACTCTCCACTCAAGGGAGAGTTTAAGCTTTTCTTCGCCCACTTCTCCTCCCCCGGCAGTCCGTGAATCCCGTCGCTCTGGCCCTGCTCCTCTCAGCGGGCCAAGCAACTGAACTGCAGCGGCGCCTTTGCGATGGGCAAGGAATGGATGCCCTGCCAGAACTTCGATCTCTACGAGAAAGCCGTCGCCAAGGAGAAGTGACTCCACCACTCCTTCGTCCTGCTCTGAGCCGTACTCCCAAGCGCCCGATGCCATCGCACCCCAGCAGCCCCCGACCGCATCCCCACCGCTGGGCCCTGCTGGTCGCCCTGGTGGCGATGGTCATCGCCCCTTTGCTCAGCATCGTGCCCGCTGCGGCTCACATGAAGGGCATGTACAAGACCAGGCAGGAAGCGGAGAAACGCGCCGCCGAGCTCAAGTGCAAGGGCACGTTTGCGATGGGTTCGATGTGGATGCCCTGCGCCAATGAGCAGGCCCTGCACAAGGCACTTCAGAACGAATGAGCCGCCTTCACCTGCTGCGCCGGCTGCACCGCAGTCTCGTGCCCCTGGCGGCGCTGCCGCTCCTGCTCACGGCTCTTTCCGGTTCGCTCTACGGCGCCTTGTCGGCCCGGGAGATCGAGGCGTTCTGGCTGATCAAGCTGCACACCGGCAACTTCGGTGCCGTCAACTTGCAGCCTTATTACTCCACGGTTCTGGGGGTGCTCACCCTGTTCATCGCCGGCTCTGGAATCGGTTTGTTGCTGGGCCGCCGGAGCGGGGGGAAGCCGCCCACACCGGCGGAGAGGAATTCAAGGGCCGGAACACATTCTTGAAAGGACCCGGCTGGAATCAGAACCGGAACAGGGCGTCGTAGTTGTGGTACTCGGGTTTGCGTAATCCCTCCACCGCCAGCATCCGCCGCAGTTCGATGATCTCGGCCCGCTGGACCACGATCACCCCTCTGGCGAAGCGCCGGATGGTGGGGTTGGTGCTCTTGGCCAGGGCGTCGTGGGCCATCAGCAGCGCCCCGCCGTGGTGATCGAGCATCCCCTCCAGGAACCACACCACCCGGTTGTCCTTGGTGGGGA
>NZ_JAHLYV010000006.1:0-22289 GCF_025128115.1 Synechococcus sp. CS-1326
ACGCACTTTCGCCTGCGATCCAGATCCAGACAGCAGAGCGGCTTGGCTGGGTGTCGCATATGCACGAGCTTCCAGAATATGAACGGTTTCCGACCTGAGTCTAGACTCAAAAAAGAAGGCCAAATACGGTTGCAAGCAGTTTTAGTATTAATTCCTCAATCGCAAGATAGCGTGATGCCTAACCAGCCGTTGCAGCGGCCGCCTCCGCGCTGCGCGCTTCGGCGCCGCTGAACGGCGCGTTGATGCAGGCTTCGCTGCACGACCAGGCTTCAGATGGGGCGGTGCAGGAAGTGTTGGCCGATCTGGATCAGTTCCCCTGCAATCACTACCACCAACAGGCGAAAAACCCAGACCCGGGCTGCCGGCAGCAAGGCGAGGCGAGCGGCCAGCATGCCCCCGCCGATGCTGCCGAATGCCATGGCGCCGCCAGGGAGCCAGGCCACGTGGCCATCGCGGGCAAACACCAGCAGGGACACCAGGGTGGTTGGAATCAGTACCAGGTTCTTGACGGCGTTGGCCGCCGTGAGGGGGAGGCGCACCACCAGCACCAGTGCCAGGAGAAGGTAAGTGGCACCGTCGAGCACGATGAATCCCACCCAGGTGCCGATACCGAAGAAGATCAGCGCTTCCTTGAGACTGAACCGGGCCGATTCCTGGGGTGGCTGGTTAAGAGCTGCCTTCAGTTTCGTAACCAGAAGAATCAGAGCCGCCAGAACGGCGGCAGTGATCGCCATCCCCAGATTCCGAGCCGGTATCGCATCAGCCAGCAAAGCACCAGCCACACTACCGAGCGTGGCCGGGCCGGCCACCCGCAGGGCCATCCGCCATGGCAGAACACCAGCTCGCTGGAAGGTGGCAACGGCCGTGATGCAGCCCACGATCACCGGCAGGCGGTTGGTGGCATTGGCCATCTCCGGATCCATGCCCAGGGAGATCAGCATCGGCAGGCTCACTGCAGACCCACTGGAGGCCAGGGTGTTCATAAAGGCGCAGACGGCCCCGGCCATGCTGACGAGGCAGTAGTCGATCCAACCTGTCATCCGCTGAGGTCAGCCATCACTGCTTGGAGTCTGGGCTCTGTAAGCGCCCCCGGTTTCAGGACAAGCTGGCAGAGCGGTTGGGGAGATCGCCACGGAACCTGGCCGGATCACCTGATCAAGGACTTAGCAGCTAAGGTCGACTAAGTCTGTTCTGAGGCGGTCGCTTTGCAGGTCAATCTCCACGACGCCAAGACCCACCTCTCCCGTTATGTGGCTCAGGCCCTGGAGGGCGAGGAGGTGGTGATCGCCAAGGCCGGCCAGCCGCTGGTGCGCCTGGTGCCGGTGGATCAGGGCACCCCCTCGCGCAGGTCAGGCTTCCTCCAGGGGAAAGCCGAAATCACGGCCGATCTCAAGGCTGATTTCAGCGCCGACATGGACGCGATGTTCGGTTGATGGAGCCGGCGCTTCCGCTGCTGCTCGACACCCATGTGCTCCTTTGGTGGGCTGTTGAACCCCAACGGCTCCCGGAGCCGCTGAGGCAGGAACTCAGTGACAGGCGGCGACAGCTCCTGTTCAGCGTGGTGAGCCTGTGGGAAGTGGCGATCAAAACCTCCCTCAACCGCCCTGGCTTTCAGGTGGATGTCCAGGCGTTGCGGCAGGGCTTGCTGCGCGAGGGGTTCAGCGAGCAGGCCATCACCGCCGACCATGTCCTGGCTGTGCAGCATCTGCCCTGGGTGCACCGCGACCCGTTCGACCGGCTGCTGGTGGCCCAGGCCCGCTGCGAGGGACTCACCCTGCTCAGCGCTGATCGCACCCTGCTGGCCTACGGGCCTGACGTGAGGCTGGCTGCCCTTTGAGAGCATGGGCTGATCTTCCCCCGCCCACCGTGACCGAGGCCCTGCCCAAGACCTACGACCCGGCCGGCACCGAAGCCCGCTGGCAGGGGGCCTGGGAGGCCGCCGGCGCTTTCCACCCCGACCCCAACGCGCCCGGCGAGCCGTTTTCTGTGGTGATCCCGCCGCCGAACGTGACCGGGAGCCTGCACATGGGCCACGGCTTCGAGACGGCCCTGATCGATACGATCGTGCGCTTTCAGCGCCTGCAGGGCAAAAACGTGCTGTGCCTGCCTGGCACCGACCACGCCTCGATCGCGGTGCAGTCGATCCTGGAGAAGCAGATCAAGGCGGAAGGTGGCAGCAAGGACGATCTGGGCCGCGACGCCTTCCTCGAGCGCGCCTGGGCCTGGAAGGCCGAGAGCGGCGGCACGATCGTGGGTCAGCTGCGGCGGCTCGGCTATTCGGTGGATTGGCGGCGCGAGCGCTTCACGCTTGATCCCGGCCTCAACAAAGCGGTGGTGGAAGCCTTCGTGCGGCTGCATGAGCAGGGGCTGATCTACCGGGGCGAATACCTGGTGAACTGGTGCCCGGCCTCGGGATCGGCGGTGAGCGATCTGGAGGTGGAGATGAAGGAGACGGACGGTCACCTCTGGCATTTCCGCTACCCGCTCAGCGGCGGGGCCGCCGCCGACGGCACCGACCATCTGGTGGTGGCCACCACCCGCCCCGAAACCCTGCTGGGTGACACCGGTGTGGCCGTTCACCCCGCCGACCCCCGCTATGCCGCCCTGGTGGGCCGCACGATCACCCTGCCGCTGGTGGGCCGCCAGATCCCGATCGTGGCAGATGAGCACGTGGATCCGGCCTTCGGCACCGGCTGCGTGAAGGTCACCCCCGCCCACGACCCCAACGACTTCGCCATCGGCGCCCGCCACGGCCTGCCGTTGATCACGGTGATGGCCAAAGACGGCTCCATGAACGCCGCGGCCGGCCGCTTCGCCGGGCTGGATCGCTTCGAGGCGCGTGCGGCGGTGGTGGCGGCGATGGAAGCGGAGGGCTTCCTGGTGAAGGTGGAGCCGCACCGCCACAGCGTGCCTTTCTCGGATCGCGGCAAGGTGCCGGTGGAGCCGCTGCTCTCCACCCAGTGGTTCGCGCGGGCCGAGCCGCTGGCCGCCCGCTGCCGTGAGGCGCTCGATCGAGGTGAACCCCGCTTCGTGCCGCAGCGCTGGGAGAAGGTCTACCGCGACTGGCTCACGGGCATCCGCGACTGGTGCATCAGCCGCCAGCTCTGGTGGGGCCACCGCATTCCGGCCTGGTTCGTGGTGAGTGAAACGGGTGGCGTGATCACGGACGCCACCCCCTATGTGGTGGCCCGCGACGCCGAGGAGGCGCGCGCCAGGGCAGAAGCGCAGTTCGGCGCCGCCAGCCGCGCGGCGGGCCGCGCGCTGCAGCTGGAGCAAGACCCCGACGTGCTCGACACCTGGTTCTCCAGTGGCCTCTGGCCCTTCTCCACCCTCGGCTGGCCCGATCCGAACGCCGCCGATCTGGCCACCTGGTATCCCACCAGCGTTCTGGTGACCGGCTTCGACATCATCTTTTTCTGGGTGGCGCGCATGACGATGCTGGCCGGCGCCTTCCTGCAGGAAGACGGCGTGCCGGTGGGCGGCCGCACCAGCTGGATGCCCTTCGCCGACGTGATGATCCACGGCCTGGTGCGGGACGAGAACAACCGCAAGATGAGCAAAAGCGCCGGCAACGGCATCGATCCGCTGCCGTTGATCGAGCGCTACGGCGCCGATGCCCTGCGCTTCGCCCTGGTGCGCGAGGTGGCGGGCGCCGGCCAGGACATCCGCCTCGACTACGACCGCGCCAGCGGCAGCTCAGCCACGGTGGAGGGGGCGCGCAACTTCGCCAACAAGCTCTGGAACGCCACCCGTTTCGCGCTGATGAACCTGGCCGGTGAAACGCCCGCCAGCCTGGGGGACCCCGATCCGGCCGCCCTCACCCTGGCCGACCGCTGGATCCTCTCGCGCCTGGCCCGGGTGAACGGCGAAACGGCGGAGCGCTACGGCAGCTATGCCCTCGGCGAAGCCGCCAAGGGGCTCTACGAGTTCGCCTGGAACGAGGTGTGCGACTGGACGATCGAGCTGCTCAAGCGGCGGCTCAATCCCCGCCCCGCCGTCGAGGGCGAGCCGCTCAGCGCCGAAGCCCTCGCCGACCAGCGCGTGGCCCGCCAGGTGCTGGCCAAGGTGCTCAATGAGCTGCTGGTGCTGCTGCATCCGCTCATGCCGCACCTGAGCGAGGAGCTCTGGCACGGGCTCACCGGTGCGCCTGAAGGCACCTTCCTGGCCCTGCAGCCCTGGCCGGCACTCGACGAGGCCGCCCTGGATCAGGCGCTGGAGGATCAGTTCGCCGAGCTGATCGAGGCGATCCGGGTGGTGCGCAACCTGCGCGCCGTGGCGGGGCTCAAGCCCGCCCAGCCGGCGCCGGTGGTGTTCCTCACCGGCCGCCCTGAGCTGGCGGCAGTGCTGCGCGCCGGCAGCGGCGACATCACCGCCCTCACCCGGGCGGCGTCGGTGGACGTGCGCGCCACCAGCAGCGATGCCAGAGGTGGTGCCGCCGCCGATGCTGACGGCGGCACGCCCGTGAGCGCCCGCTGCCTGGCGGCCGTGAGCGGCGAGCTGCAGGTGCTGCTGCCGATCGAGGGCCTGGTGGATCTCGACGCCCTGCGCGGCCGCCTCGAGAAAGACATCACCAAGGCCGAGAAGGAGATCAAGGGCCTGGCCGGCCGCCTGGCCAACCCCAACTTCGCCGGCAAGGCGCCGCCGGAGGTGGTGGCCGAATGCCAGGCCAACCTGGCCGAAGCCGAAGCCCAGGCGGCGCTGGCGCGGGGGCGGCTGGCGGGGCTGAGTCTCCGCTGTCCAGAAGGGGAACAGCGCGCCTGAGCTTGTTCGGCTCGGGGGGCTGCGGATCCTTGGCGGGGTCGTCTGGATCTTTGCGCCAGTCAACCTTGAAGATCTGCCCGGCCTTGATGTCCACGCTGATCTTCAGCGGGTGATGGGTTCAGCGGTGGTCCTGTCGTCGATGATGGCTTTGGCCTCTGGATCAGCCGCGATGTGATCGGCAACGGCCTTGCTCTGGTTCCGGATACGGACTCGCAGTGCATTCATCGCCTTCACCGAGCGGTTGACCTGCAGAACGTTTCTCCCTCCGTGCTGCTGGCATCGAACTAAGAAGGGACCCTCAGGCTTCTGGGTGGCTCGTTTGGCTGAAGTCATGACGGCAGCGGCTCTGGCCATCCGTATGGAAAGAATCCCTATTTTTGTCGCCATCTCGGAGTCGCGCTCTGCGGATGGGGGTTGAGGCTGCTGTATGAGGGCGGTAGGCACCCACCTCAGATAAAGGGAAAAGGGCAGTTGGCATGCAGCGCATCCGCCTGCACCAACAGCCCCTCGATCTCCATTCGCTCCAGCAGGTTGCGGAGAGCCGCGATCTCACTGCCGTAATCGGTGACGTAGGTTTTTTGACAATCGACATATCTAGGCTGCTGGAGCAGAGGATCACCTGGGCAATAAAATGTGGTCTGCCGGAAACGATTTCATCGATCGAACCCTGCAGCGTCTGACCGTCACAAATCAGGGAGTCCACCCCGCTTGTCACGCAAGGCTGGGCCGTCATCCACGGCGGCAGGAGACCCTCAGCGGCCTCTACATCCAGCTGAGCCAGCAGCAGCAGAGAGTTGGAATCCGAAGGCGATTTGGCGAGATGAGAGCTCAGCACTCATTGAGCGTCTTAAGGTGCCTCCTGGCAAAGCGCTCCATCCCCAACAGCGATCCCTGGCTGCTGAGAATCCAAAGGATCGCTACCAGCAGGATCTACCACTTGGGGAAGCGGATTCCCCGGCGCCTGCAGCACTACGGAAGCGCCTTAAGAAAGTTGATCAGATCGCTCGCAGCAGCAGGAGTTTCGAGCGGGGACGCCAATGGTGAGAAACTTTTCCCGCTCAGAAAACCACAGTCGGCACTTGCGATCCAGCGCTGCTGGGAAAGACTTCTCATGGGCTTTGCTGCATAAATGCGTTCTCCTGGATCTGCATGACAGTCTCTTTATTACACAGGCAAAGTCGCTGCTTAATGTAGAGAACCACAAACGCCAGTCGTACTAATTTTGCAGGAGCTTCGATCTTAGTCCTGAACTGTGGTACATAGGGTCGATTGAAGCTGCTCCCACGGTATCAGCTTAGCAAGAAATACCCAGCGATTTTTGGATCAAACTTATCGCCAAAAGGAAGTTAGAGCTTCTCGACAGAGAGCTGTCTATTGTTCAATTTTCCATGTATTTGCAGTTAACTTATAACATAATGAGTAAGAATTAGCTTGCCTAAGGTTGGTTCAGTGGCATTGATTTGGCTAAATAAGCAGCAAGGCAGGAGTTATGCCTTAGGAGGCAAGAATCCCTAGGCGATTGGTATTCTATCGCAATATTTACTCCTTGTATGCTACTAGGAGTGGGAGATCGCCTTCGAAATGAGATAAAGGGCAAACTCCTTGCCGTCACTGGAATTTATAAAGTCGATATTTGAACTGTTAATTCTGACTATATTCAAATCATTTGCGCTTTCGGCAAGCACAGAGTGTAGCATTCTATTGATGTCTATTAGGTATTCGAGTGTTATGCTCTCTTCTTCGGCCCGCGCCCTTCTGCGTACTCGAGATAGCTGCGTCTCTGCGTCGCATTCAAGATGAACAAGAAGTGTTGGATGGCCAATTTCATGAATCACTTCAGCATGAATGAGTGAAAAGATAGCCTGTTTTCGCTGATCAAGCGTAACACGAGCATAGGCCAAGTCGAGCCATAGAGAAAAATCAGTGGCGAATCCTGATTTATTATCATTTCTTATTTTGATATTGTGATAATGCTGAAGGAAGAAGGTAATTTCTGTCTCGAAAGATGAAAGCGTAGGATTTTCGTAAAATGCGCTCCAAAAGGGATTGGCTCGAAAATCTTCATAGCTAGCAAGCATACCAGATTGGGCTAGAAGATGCACAAGAGTCGTTTTGCCGGAGGCGATTCCACCGCAAACTTCTATACGTTGGCCTGGCAAATAATATGTCATATGTCAATCATCTGTTAGGTTTTTACTATACTTAATTTGAGTCGATCATCGGCAACCACCATACAGGGCGCTTGATGGTAAGCATATCTATTTCCATTTTTCGGATAGTCAACCGAAGTCGCTCAACATCTGCTTCAAGCTTTTGGATCTCATCACTATGGCGCCGACGTAGTGATTTAGAGTCAATACTTGAATGTGCATCATTGATTAGTGTCCAAGTGGGGAGTAAGAGGGCGATAATAGCAAGAACTCCACCAAAGAGTCCACTAACATATAGAGTCTTTTTCAGTGCTTCGAATTTTGCCAAGACCTCAAAGGCATCCTTAAGAGTTTCAGGTATTGAACTAGCAGCAGGCTTGCCACCTGTTGCCTTTTTTAGACATGCCTCAATATTATAACTTCTACCCTGGTTCGATTCCTCAAATTTACTATAAGAGCCAGCATCTTTTCGCCCATGCTCAGAGTCCCACTCCCTATGGCGTGATAGCTTAGTAAATTCAACCCAGATCAAACCTTCTCCTCCTCTCACGTGATAATCTTGAGATGTAAGGTTGTGAACAGGAACTAGCAAACGGCCATTAAAGCCAGGGTCAACTAGTGGACCGGTCCCCAGAAGAAGCCCACGGTGTACGTGGGTAATCGTGAGGTTAAACCGCAAAGCGATATAATCAGGAAGCCGAAATTCTGTCTTCAAGTAAACATATACAATTGAATTCTTGGGAAAGACGAATTGATCGTCTTTCTCTATTCCTTGTTAATGCGCTCGCCAGTGTCATCAATATATGAAATAGTTCCCAAGAGATCTATATTATATGAAGCTGGTTTGAGCTTTTTTTTGAGAGTTTCGTCGTTTGTGAAAGGAAAGACAATGCCAGTGAGGCATATGTAGGCATAGACATCCGAAGAGTTTAAAAGCGCAGGATCGACTTCGGGTAGAGGGTCCTTTGTCTTGTAATGATTGTATTTTCTCTCAGCCTCTTCGCTCGAAGTAGCCGGAACATATTTGCTATGGCTTGGTGTTGTCATAAGGCAGAACTTCCTGTTAAAGCATTTCTGGAGCAGATAGAGTCTCTTCCACATCCTAAAAAGTCAATTTCACGTCCGATATGCTTTTCAACTTGCAATATAAAGTTACGAGCATTTGGAGTGATTGAAGCAGCATTTTTTGACTCTTCGTCAACGTAATCAATATGGTTTAATACAATTCGAGTTGGTTGATTGCATTGAATCGCTTGGCAAACAATTGAAGAGTCAAATGCCGCAACTCTGCGTACACGGTTGGTGACCGATGTTTTCTCTGGTTCTACGCTTAACCGTTGATTTCTGCTGAATACGTCCGACCACGTTAGTTCATATGCAAGTGGCCCAGAATTTCCTGCCACTCGTATTGGAAAAGTGCGAATCACCATAACGACATCGTCGACATCTAGGGGGCTAAGGCCAGCTTCAGAAACGAATCCTGAAGCGGTCGTATCCCTGCTAGTTACATAAGGATAGTGTGGGCTATGAAGAGGAGATAGGCCAAATCCTTGCGTTCCTTCAATGATAATACGCTCATGACTATCAAGTTTATTGCGGATAAAAGGCATCACAGGCCTAATCAAGTGTTGAAGCTCGGGCGTATTTGCCGCAAAAGAAGATTTTCCATTCCGCTGAAGTCGATCAATTACTGCGATACCAGTTCCGCTTTGGGTGGAGCCGATTGAATTGCCCAAGCCTCCAGCTTGCTCAGCAAAGACCTGCTGATCAGTGATAACTATAGCATTGGGATCGATATGAATTCGATCTGTAGAAATTTCGGATTTAGCAATCTCATCAAACAAGTGGCTGACCCTTATGTAAGAGCCTGCTGGGAGAATGCAGTCAATATTTCCAAGTAAGCAAGCAGTTGGAAGTTGCTGAAAGACAACGGGATTCCCATGATCATCTATCACTGTATGGCCAGAGTTGGGCCCCCCCACCCTGATCGCTACTGATGCATTCATCGATTTGGCAAGCCAGTGGGCAACCTTGCCTTTGCCCTCTGAGCCGAACTGGCCACCGACCACGACACTGATGGGCATCAGTTAATCTCCCAGTAGGTTAGAAGCCAGCTTGCGGATACGCTTCCGGTAGCTGTGGATCGTGTTTTCATTGCTGATCTGCAAATGGCTGAGCGGTTCCATTTTGACGGCGCGGCGCTCGGCTGGGTGATCATCGGCAATATTAAAGGGGTTTCCGTCCCTGTCACGCTCTCTGAAGCGATCAGCTCTGACGCTCGCGTCTGCCGAAATATAGACATGTTTAAACCATGGCCCAAATTGTTCCACCCAAAAAGCATGATCTTCCGGGAATCGTAGGCCATCAATAACAACAGCTTCGGCCGCCTCCATCCAGGAAAGCAACTCATTGCCGAGCCACCGCTGCCCAAACTTAATATGTACCTCTTCTCCGAAAGATTGAAGACGTGCCCTGCCTGGGATCTCTCCCTGATTTCGGAGGATATCCTCCAATACTTTACTATATCTAAAGTAGCTGTATCCTAGTGATTTTAGTTCTTCTGCAGCAGTTGTCTTCCCCGCTGCTGTGAGGCTGCTTATCCCAATTGCAGGTTTTCTGTGTTGAATGGCCGTATCATCGCGAAGATGTGGAATAATAAGTGCTTCATCTGCGCCAGCGCCTAGCGATTCATACCATCCACTCCAAAAGAAAAGACCTACTATTGAAGAAGTAATGGCATCAAGCTCATCATGGGTAACTTTTTGATATTGATAGTTTCCAGTTACGCCAAACTCGCCGAGGCCTTGCCTTAGCATTTCGAGGCTTGCGCGTTTTCGTGGTATTCCCATGATATCCTGTGCTGCACTTGGATAGCTTTGAATTACAGGTATGTCCAAAGATCTCAGGCTTGCTGCCAGTCTAATTCCTCTGGCGGCAAGTTTTTGCATGCTAGGAATTAGTGCTGGATAGACATTGATACCTCTTCGCTTTAGTTCTTTTTCGCATTGGCGCATGATTCCAAATTCAGCCCTGCCTGGATCCATCGTCAAATGCTGTCTGTCGGCCGGTTGGAAGGCTTAGTGGAGAATCAATAGAAACCAGGGTTGGATTTGCCTCTAGCGTCTTTTTGACGAGCTCATTGTCAGTTTTTATGCACATGGTTTTGGCTATTCCCTTGCTCAAGAAGCACCATCCTGAGGGCTTTAATTCTGAGCCTGTTAGGCCTATTCCAACGATACTAGGCTCAATGCTATTGCAATGGTCCAAAAGTGTTTGATAGTCAATAAGTGGGCGAACGATACCTTCATATTTTGGTACGTAGATTGTGATGCCCTGTCTGTTGGGCTGGGGAATATGCTCAGTCGAGATGTGAGCTTCTATCTTTCCAGCAAAGGATGGGAACTCCTGTTGAATTGCTGGTGGCACCTGTCTTTTTTCTAGTAGTTCGCCTACTGTATAGTCAAAGATTGCAAACATCCCCTCAATGTCAAATTTATTGTACTCAACTAGTAGACGCATGGCGTCTACATCGCCTCTCCTGTAGCGATGCCAAAGGACTGGAGCTCCCTCTCCGCGGATCTCTGCTGCTTGGCCTTGACGGTGAAATCCCAATACTTCTTCGATTGCTTTTTGACCACCCGAAAGGCCCACGCGTTTGGCGAGGAAGCGGAGATCAATATGTGCTGATGGGATTTGCAGATCTTTAAAAGTTTGCTTTAGAAAAGGAAGGTCAAAATGAGATCCATTAAATGTGACAACCGATCGCGCATCTGCTAATGCTTTGCGTAAAATTTTATCGGAGTGCCCTTCAACGTAAATGCTATATTCGCCCTGGCATGCCCAGCCAACCATCGTAATATGGTCGTAATAGCGGCTAAGTCCGGTAGTCTCAATATCAACAAAGAGAGTTTTGTCCGGAAAACTATGCGGAATTCGAAAATGCTCAGATTTTGGCAACAGGTCGGTAAAAAATCTCTCATCAGTGGAGCGGAGAGCATGCTCAGCTTTCGCTAGTCTCAAGCTGTCCGAATCAGCCGATGAGAAGAAAGAACCCTGAATTGACTTAATCTTTGAAAGATCATCCCAGGTCAGAATGCCCTGCTGCCATAGAAGGGCTTCTTTGCCAGCAGATGTACTTTTCAAGATCCGCTGAGAGGTATTTCTCAACATCAAATGTTACGCCTAAATGTCTGATTGTGTGTTTATTCTGATTATTTTAGGGTATGACTTCGCAATATGCAAGGCAACTCTTGACTGGGCAGCAAGTTCCGTTAGCGGGCCTTGCTGCCGAGTCTGGTACACATATATTAACAGTTCCCGCCGTGGCCATGAGTCGGATTCAGTTTCAGGCCGGCCTTTCGCTCCCAAGGTTTATCGAGCTCGATGGCACCGAGGAGAAATGCGAGGCCGCCCTGGAGCAGGCGCGCTGGCCTGATGGTTTCCGTTGCCGCCGCTGTGAGTGCAAGGGGTACGGACTGATCCATGGCAGGCGCCACAAGCGCTATCAATGCCGGAGCTGCCGCCATCATCAGGCCACCCTCACGGCTGGAACCATCCTGGATGCGACCAAGTTGCCGCTGACCACCTGGTTCCTTGCTTTCTACCTGGTGGGCAGGCCAAGACTGGAATCTCTTCACTCGCTCTGAGGCGTCATCTCGCTGTGAACTACCGCACGGCATGGCCGGTTCACAACAAGATCATGGAGGCATCCCCAGCCTTTTCACCCTCATCCGTAGTGGGTCCACAACCGCAACACCTTGACCATGCGTTCTTCGCGCAGCACCTGGTACACAAGCCGGTGCTGAATGTTGATCCGCCGGGAGAAGGCCCCGCGTAGATCACCCACCAACACCACAAAGGGCGGGGGTTGGCGACAGGGATCATCTGCCAGCAGAAGGAGCACCTGCTGGGCCTTGGCCTTCAAGTCCGGCGATGCAGCGGCAAGCTTGCGGGCGTCCTTCTGGGCTTGCCGTGTGAAGCGAACGCTCCAGCTCACCAGCCCGGCTGATCACTGAGGTCTTCCAACGGCACAGCCAGGCCCTGGAGGATGGATTCGCGCATGCCCGGAATCGAGACCAGATGGAGGGTTTCCTGGATGGCCTGCCAATCCGATTCCGAGAGCAGCACGGCATTCCCGCGCTTGCCTGTGATCTGCAGGGGCTCGTGGGAGGCGGTCACCTCGTCGATGAGCGCATACAGCCGCTTGCGGGCTTCGGTGGCGGAAAGGCTGGCCATCGGAAGCAGCCTAAAAGCAGCGTACGCAAAAACGTACCACATTGACTCCGGCCAGACGGCTCGCTGGTCCCTTTGGGCGGCAGAGGCGCGGAGGCGGAAGCTCTGGCGGCCCTGGCAAGCTTTTCAACGGATTTCCTGGCGGCAGGTCGCGGCGATCAGCAGCAGGAGGAGCGGGACCAACTGTGAGGGGAGCAGCTGTGAGGGGCGCTTGATCAGCCAGCCATGAGCCTCCGCCCCCTCTACCTGCTGGACACCAACATCTACATCCACCTGATGAAACACCAGCCCACCCAGGTGGCAGAGCGCTTTGCTCGCTGGCGTGTTGGGGAGGTGATGATCTCAGCCATCACCGCAGCGGAGCTGGAGTACGGGGTGATCGCCTCAGGGGACCAGGCGGAGCGCAACCGCCTGGCCCTGCAGCGGTTTCTGCTGGAGGTGCCGGTCGCCCCTTTCGATGGCGATGCCGCCGCCGCCTGAGGCCCCATTCGGTTGGCCAGCCGCGAACGGCGCCGCGATGGGCTCTACAAACTGATTGCCGCCCAGGCCCTCGCGCTGGGCGTCACGCTGGTGAGCAACAACCTGGCCGACGTCCAGATCTATCCGGGCCTCTCCATCGAGAACTGGGTGGCTGAAGCCGGGAGTGGCGAAGAGCCACAGGGCTGAGCCACGACGTGTCGTCACTGCCCCTACAGCCCCTTGCGATCCAGCGCATCGGCGAGGCGGGTCACCGCCGAGGCCAGCTGGGCCTGGGTGTCGGGGGGTGCCACCGCTTCCTCCTTGCGCTTGGTGGCCTCGAGCGCCCGCACGATCAGGAACACCACGAAGGCGATCACCACGAAATTGATCAACGCCACGATCACCGCGCCGGCTGGCCAGGCATTGATCGAATCGACGTTGGCCGCCTTGAGCGCGGGGGTGAGCACGCTGCCCATCACCAGGCTCACCACCGCGTCCACCACCTTGCCGAAGGCGCCGCCGATCACCACCGCCACGGCGAGGTCAACGACATTGCCCTGGTTGATGAAGGCCTGGAAATCGGCGAGGAAACCGGAGCGGCGGGCCATAACTTTGTTCAATAACTGAATCACCCTATGGCACCGGCGGAGTGCATCCCTTCCGGCCAGCGTTGTGATCGCGGGGTGATTCAGGCAGAAACCAGTTCCTGTATCCAGTCTGATGCGAGCGATGAACGGGAGCCCGGCGATCGATGCCCTGAGAAGTACCGAACAATCAACCCGCTTGGGCCGGCGCCATTCTCAGGTTCATGGCAGCCAGCTCTCCAGAGGCAGAGCTTGGAGCTGGCCAGATCGACCCGGACAGTCCGCAAGCGGTTCAGCCGTCAGCCCATCGACGTATCGAGCCATGTATCGAGCTACGGATCAAGCCACGGATCCCATGTTTGATGAACGGTATGTTGAAAGATCTTCACGTTCAGGCTGGAATGGGCGCGCAGGGTCTGCCATAGCCATCTGGATCAATGAATCTGAAACCAGCATTGTGGGCTGCTGCATTGATGACAGCGGTGTCCGGATGTTCGCAGCCGAGCGCAACCAAGTCGCCCCCCAGCGGTTCCGCTCTGCTGGAGCCCATCGAGCGCGCCAAGCAGGCAGCCCAAGAAATTGAAGCCCAGCAACTGGAGCGCCAGAAGGCGGTTCTCGACGCGCCCCAGTAGGTCGATAGTTTTTTTCCTGGGGGCAATGGCGGGGAACAACGGGGGGCAGAAGCACCAGGTCCCTGGGCTACGCCCCTCCAAAGCCTGAAACCTTTAGAGCAGGGAGGTCTGGTGATCCACCGGCTCCAGCTGGGGGGCCGGGGGCCGCTCCTCGGCCTCACTGGCCTTCACCTCCAGGGCCTGCTCGATCACCCGATCGGTGAGGGCGTCGAAGTAGGCCGAGAGCGTCTGCTGCAGTTCCAGGAATTCCGGCCAGAGCGTGTCGTTCACGAAGCTGCGGCTGAGGCGCGCCATCACGGTGGTGCGCCGCTGGCCCCGGTAGCGGTAGGGG
Source organism: Synechococcus sp. CS-1326 (assembly GCF_025128115.1). NCBI lineage: Bacteria > Bacillati > Cyanobacteriota > Cyanophyceae > Synechococcales > Synechococcaceae > Synechococcus > Synechococcus sp. CS-1326. The sequence goes on from NZ_JAHLYV010000006.1 coordinate 14,150, forward strand.
GTGATGCCGTAGCGCCGCATCAGGGCCACGAAGAGGTGGCGCGACCACTGGTCGGAGAGCGAAAAGCGGAACTCGATCGGCGGCTCTTCTGCCGCCAGCTCCTGGAGCCGGGCCTGGATGCGCTGCCGTGCGCGCCCGGCCGCCACCCGTTCGCCCTCACTGCCGGCCCGGGAGAAGAGCGCCTCGATCCGCTGCAGCTTCTGAACCAGTTGCTCTTCCGGGCTGGTGGCCGCCATGGCCTTGGGCCGGGCTGTCCTGGCGCGGGCCGCCATGGCCTTGCTCCCTCAGGGTGTGAGGCGAAACCGTAATCGGCGTCTGGAGGAGTTCAACGCCGGTGCTGGCAGCGACTTCACAATGATGCCTGGCCCGCTCTGAACTGACGGCTGATTGATGGCTTCCCGATCCACCCTCAATGCCAGGAATCTCGAAGGCCTGGGTGCGGCAAAGCTGGCGGAGCTCCTGATCAGCCTCACCCAGGGCAATGCAGCTGCCAAGCGGCAGCTGCGGCTGGCGTTGGCCGAGCAGCGCGGACCGGCCGAGATCGGCCGGGAGGTCCGCAAGCGGCTGGCCACCATCGCCCGCTCCACCAGCTTCCTGGATTGGCGCCAGCGCGATGCCCTGCTCACCGACCTCGACCAGCAGCGACTGGCGATCGTCGGGCCGATCGCCGAGCACGAGCCCACCCTGGCGGTGGACCTGCTCTGGACCTTCCTGGAGCTGGTGGAACCGCTGCTGGAGCGCTGCGACGACAGCGATGGAGAGATGATGCAGCTGTTTCACCAGGTCACCGCTGATCTGGGCTGCGTTGCGGCCCGTGGCGAGCCCGACCGCGAAGCCCTGGCGGATCAGGTCTACGCGGCACTGATCGACAACGGCTACGGCCAGTTCGATCTGCTGATCGAGCACCTCCAGGAGGCCCTGGGCGGCCAGGGCCTGGCCCAGCTGCGCCAGCGGCTGGAGGCCCAGCGCAGCCGGCCCAACGCCAGTGAGCATCGCCGTCGCACCGTGCAGCTGGCGATGCTCGAGATCGCCGATGCCCTCGGCGATGCCGAGGCTTACCTGGGCGAGTATCGAGACCATGACCCTGGCGCCCTCACCGTGCCGGCGATCGTCGCCGAGGTGGCCGGCCGGCTCACCGCCGCCGGCAGGGCTGAAGAGGCCCTGGCTCAGCTGGATGCGGCCGACCCTGATCAGCAGGGACGGCTGGCGGGCTCAATCGAATGGCTCGATGCCCGCGTCGCTGCCCTCGAGGCGCTGGAGCGCGGCGAGGAGGCCCAGGCCCTGCGCTGGATGGTGGTGGAGCGGTCGCTGTCGATCCGCCACCTGCGCGCCTACCTCAAGCATCTGCCTGATTTCGAGGATGCCGCCGAGGAGGAGCGGGCCCTGGATCTGGCGTTGTCCTACCCCGGTTTCAACCAGGCCCTGCGCTTTCTGCATCAGTGGCCCGATCGCCGCCGCACCGCCCGCTTGATCCTGGAGCGCCACGACGAACTCGATGGCGACCTCTACCAACTGCTCGGTCCCGTCGCCGAGGCCCTGGAGGCCAAGCAACCGCTGGCGGCCACGCTGTGCCTGCGGGCGATGATCAACTTCAGCCTTGAGCAGGGCCGCTCCAGCCGTTACCGCCACGCCGCCCGCCATCTCCAAAGCTGCCGGGCCCTGGCCGCCGGGATCGAAGACTGGTGCGGCGCATTGGATCACGCGGCTTACCTGGCCGGGCTGGATCAGGACCACGGCCGGAAGCTGGGCTTCTGGAGCCTGGTTCAGCCGGCGCTCTGAAGCGTGGCCAGCGGCCCATCCACGCCCGTCGGCACGATCAACACCCCGCTGGCCGGTTCGCCGTAGACACGGCAGGGACCAGCGCCGGCCAGCAGCTGGGCGGCGAGGGCGCAGAGGGCGGCATCGATCCAGTCGATGCTGGTGAGTGCCCCGGTGTCCACCCCGAAGCGCTCCAGCAGGGCCCGCCGCTGCACACGCTTGGCTGAGGCCAGGGCCGGCCCCAGCCCCAGGGCCCGGTGCAGATGGGTCGTGATCGCGTGGGGGAAGGTTTCAAAACTGCAGAACTGCCCGGGCGCAGGCCGGGCAACGGCCAGGGGGTGGCTGGAGGCCAGCGCCCCATACAAGGCCTCACCGCAGAGCATCCAGCCGAAGTAGTTGGAGGGATGCTCCAGGGCACGCGCCCGGGAGGGGCTGGAGAAACAGGGAATCCGCTCCGCCATCAGCTCCCGTTCGGCGGGACGGCAGCGGCCATCATCGCTCCAGCCGCAGGGGGCATCCACAGCCACCAGCTGCGCGCCGATGCTCTGGTGGCACCACCGGGCCAGGGCAACCGGATCAGCGGTGTTGTGGCGATCTCGGTAGGCGCCGCCACGGAGGGCCACGGCATGGAAGCCCTTGCGCGCGCCGCCCACGTCGATGCCGATGACGCTGAGAGGGGTGTGGTTGGCGAAGCCTGAAGCGGAAGCCATGGATGGATGATCAGGGATGCTGGCTCCAAGGCAGGGCCATCACCAGGGCGGAATTGATCGTCCGCTCAACCGAAAGCCGTGATCCAACAGCCTCAGCTTCGCCCACCTGCTTCAGACGGGCACCGAGATCGGCACGGTCAGCAGCGCGGCGAAGCCTGCTGGCAGGCCCAGACCCACTTGTGCGGCGCCGTAGTGCAATGCAGCGCCGATGCTGCCGGTGTGGTTTTCGGTGTACCAGCCGTTGCGCAGCAGCACATGGGGGATGCCCGAGGTGCGCAGCGTGGCTTCGGTGACCACGGGTTCGACGGCTTTGGCTGGGCTGCGCAAGGCGGCCAAGCTGGCCGGTGGCGCCGGTGATGACAATCATGGAAACCCTGCTTGCAAGGAGGAGCAGACGAGGGGAGACCATCGAGCAAGCAAACTTTTCGTAAGTACGCACAAAAAAGTAAGTTTCAAATGAGCAGCGCCCAGCCGGCCCCCGTGGCTGAAGCGCCCACCATCTCCACGCTGATGCGAAGGGGAGAACTGTTTGCCGCCGAGTGCCCCTCGCGCACCGTGCTGCAGCACGTGACCAGCCGCTGGGGAGTGTTGGTGCTGGTGGCGCTGCCGACGGGTACGCACCGCTTCAGCCGCATCCTGAGCGGGCAGCGCGAGCGGGCCGAGGACTAGCTGGCCGATCAGCCCCGCAGGCAACCGCTCCATTGGCTTGCCGTATCGGGCACGTTTGCGCCAAGCGCATATCGGGCGAGCGTTCATCTATTCGAGCCTGCCAACCAGTCCCGGAAGCTCTGAAACAGTCAACCACCTCAGGGCTCTATCGGATTGAATCAAGCTGCTTTTCATTCGCCAGTTTGGGTCGGCCTCGCAGAGCCTGAATGGGAACCATCGCGGTCATCTGTTCGTCTGTTCGTGGAAGGGCATCAGGATCTGATTTGGCCGCTGCGTTGATTGCCTGATCGTCATCCCGTGTTGGCATCCTCAGGCGGATTTTCTTTGAGGGCTTTGACACAGTGACTGACCTCACGGCGATTGGCTTTGCGTAGACCAATTGTTCTCCTTCTATGGATCTCGATCTACAACGACTACGAAGAAAAGTCCGTCATTAATCAGAGTCAAGGCAACCATTCCTGCTTCCCCAGGATTCAGCCTGATCATCAATCCAGACGGGTGCATCGTCTCAACGAAGCTCAGCTGCGGCTTCCAAAGAGAAGCCGTGCTTGCTCAGATTGGTCGCGTCCTTGCCGGTGACTGCCAGGGTCGAAATCGATCTGCACACCTCAGTGCAGCTACAGAAAGGCCGACCGTCAGCCTTGTCTCAGAAAGCCGCGCTCAGAAGGCAGGCCTCCTCGGCATTCTGCGAATCGATGATCAGGGCAGGCTGGGTGTGTCGTTTCTGATCGCACTCACCGAAGGAGGTGTTGGGCGGTGATGGACAATCTGTATCAAGCCACTAGGCTGACCGCGATCCAATTTTTGGCAGTGCCGCTTCTGCCTTCACCCAGGAACCCATGGCCCAGGTTGACACCGATTCCGCCCAACGTGCCCTGGATATGATCCAATCGGCGATCGGTCGCCAGGAGCGCCTGTACCCCGGCAAGGTCACGATTCGTCATGCCGATCCTCTGCTGTCCTCCAGGCACCGCTTCGGCGAACTGATGGCCGCGGCCCAGGCCAGCCTGGGCATGTGCCTCGGTGACATCTGGCAGCGACGTGGTGGTGCCGTGCAGGACGTCACAACGGATGCCCATGCCGGTGTGCATCAGCACCACGGCATCGCCTATCTGCGCCAGAACGGCCGCGAACTCGGCTTCACCGACTACGGCGCTCCCGGTTCCTTCGACGATTCCGTGGGCGGTGAGTTCTATGCCACCCGCGATGGGCGCTTCATCAAGTTCGAAACTCTCTATCCACGCCTGCGCGATGCGGTTTACCGAGTGCTCAAGTGTGCTCCCACCCCCCGGGCGGTGGAGCAGGCGGTGAGTGGCTGGGATGCGGAGCCGCTCGAACGCGCCCTGCGCGATGAGGGAGCTGCCGTGGGTGTGGTGCGCACCGCCGCCGAGTGGCGACGCCATCCCGTGGGTGCCCGCCTTGCTGCCAAGCCGGTGGTGGAATTGATCAAGATCGGCGAGAGCGATCCCATCCCCCTGCCATCCGGCCTGCCAACGGATGGGCGTCCCTTGCGGGGCATCAAGGTGCTCGATTGCACCCATGTGATCGGGGGGCCGATCACGGCCCGCACCCTGGCGGAATTCGGGGCCGATGTGCTCCATCTCTCCAGGGTGGATTACCCCGATCACCTCAACTGGCGCCTGGAAACGGATATCGGCAAGCGCGCCGCCTACTGCGATCTGTGCGACAGCAGCGATCGTGATGCCTTTTACAGGCTTCTCCAGAACGCCGATGTGTTCACCTGTTCCTATCTGAACCTCGACCACAAGGGCATCTCACCCAAAGTGCTGGCCACAAGCCGGCCGGGGATCATCGCCCATGAGCTGCGCTGTTTCGACTTCGAAGGCGAATGGGCCGACTTCCGCGGTTTCGACATGCTCGCCGTGGCGGTGTCGGGTTACGTGGATGAGGAAGGGGCTGTGGATGCTCCCATGATGCCGGTGCAGAACATCTTCGCCGACTACCTGGCCGGTTATGTGGGTGCGGCCGCCATCGCCTCCGCCCTGCTGAAGCGTGCCGAGGAAGGCGGCAGCTATCAGGTGCGTGTTTCGCTCACCCGCATGTGCATGTGGGCCCAGGATGTGGGCCTGCTCGACCCTGCCGTGCTCAACGGCACCAAAGCCTGGGCCGATCTCATCAGCGAGTCCGATCTGCCGGTCGAAACGATTGACGGGCCCTTCGGGACCATCACCTACCTGCCCAGCCTGCTGGAACTCCCCGACATCAAACCCGGCTTCGATCGCTCCACCCAACCGCTGGGGTCTTCCCTGCTGAGCTGGGAATGAACGTTGGGTATCGGTAGCGCTTGCCATCACCTGGCCGTTAAGAGCATGGCTGACGACTGCTTCATGGCATCAGTGAACTTGAGGAGGCGGTTTAGGTGAATGGCATGCTTGGAAAATGCTCTTCGCCCTGAGAGGAAACCTCTTGGGATTGCGTATCGATTCAACGGACAAGTCAACGTCGAGCTCAGGCCAATAGAGATGATCAGCGGTGGGGCGCCTAACGTTAATGACTTGCTCAATCGTGGCGGCCTTGAACCACGGAAATTCGGAGTAGGGGAGAGCCAACTCTTCGTCATAAATAAGCATCCAGATGCAAAACCTGAACACATTGGTGACCTCAGCTTCCAAAGTGGTTGTTCCAGGCATCGATGCGATGATCTCCTGTTGACACGACAGTGCCAAGCGTTCGGCATCCTTGATCGTTGAGGAGCTTAGCCCGATGTTGCGGGCAAGTTCAATGGAAGGACTCAGCCAAAACTTTGCCTCACCATCAGGATGGCTGACATGGATGTGCATGCGGCTCTCCTCGCGTGAGAAGAAGAAAAACCGAAATTCGCCGTCCCGGAAGACAGTTGGTGACCAGCAGGCTCCCAGACTTGAGTTCCAGCAGAGCTCTGCTGTGAGGCTGTTGATTCAGTAGATCCGATCAGGGCCTGATGGCGGTTGCGCTATCTCGTCCTATCTGGGACGGCTGTTTCCATCTTTCTAGCGCTCAAGATCAGCGGCGGGCAGTAGCTCTGAGTAGTAAATCCAACACATGGGTCCCGACCGCTGAATCTTGATGTTAGACACCATTCTTTGCTCGCACGTAGAGTATCTTGTGATGCCCACCCGGCCCATCTCGCTCCTGAGTCTGGAAGAAACTTGGATTCCCTTTAACGAGATCAGAAAGCTTCTTATAACCGTACAAGCGGGTATCAAAGTCTGGCTGGATCTTCTGCAGGTAACTTCCGAATGTACCCAGATGTGACCAGCCAGTCTCATCCACCGACTTAGTGAGGGCCTCCATTAGAAAGGTGGCTGGGAACTCAGGAGTCGCCGCGGATCCTGATGACTGCTTCAAGGTGTCAGTGGCTACTGGTGCAGCTGCGGCCACTGGAGGAAGCTTCTTTGACGCAGGGCGAAGAACCTCTGTGAAGATAAACTTATGGCATGCATTTCAGAAAGCTTCCGGTGTCTTTTGTTCCCCAAATCCATACACTAACAGGCCCTCCTCTCGCAATCGGACAGCAAGGCCAGTAAAGTCGCTATCACTAGTTACCAAGCAAAAGCCATCGAGTCTTCGAGTGTATAAAAGGTCCATTGCATCGATAATCATTGTGCTGTCTGTGGCATTCTTGCCCACGGTGTATGCAAACTGTTGAATTGCTTTGATAGAGTGCTTGTTCAGAAGCTTTTTCCAGGATCCGCTTGCTGGATTTGAGAAGTCACCATAAATCCTTCGCACGACTGCTTCACCGAACAATGCAACCTCCTCAAGAAGAGCCTCAATTACTGCAGGTTGTGCGTTATCGGCATCAATCAAGACTGCCAGCCGTCTGCCAGTCTCTTCATCTGAAGTCTTGGTTGGTGAGGGTAGGTTCGTCATGTGTGTCTAACGTTTGAAATCAGCGGCGCGCGAAGCGCGTCCGCTGGAATGAATTGATATGCCGCTTTCGCAGAAAATGCTACTAATCGATTATCACTTTAGTTAACTCAGGACATGCTTAAGCTGGTCAATCAAGATAATTCTTCTAGCTTCAATAAATGCTCCAAAATCGTCAACGTTGAAGCTAACGTCTGGAATCAAATGGCTCTTAAGAAACGAGATCCGATCTTGATTTGCTACTTGTGATTCGACCCAATACAACAAATCGCCATCCTGTTTTGACATGTTTTCATTGGCATCTAGCATTTGAAGATTCAAAATTGAGTTGTAGGTTGTCCACCCATATGCTTCATTGTCTGAAGCTGAAATGTCGCCGAATTTACTCTCTGGATGCATGTGATCTTTATGGAAGTTGTTGTTTTTATAATCAAGGTTCGGATATAACAATGCTAATATAGAGAATGCATATATGTCATCTTTTTGAGTCAGTAGGATATCTGCAATGAACTCATCCGTAATCCCCATATCTCTTTTCGTGTTTTCATTGATGCTGTGTAAAGGAAAGGCTGGCGTGTCGAATTCAATGGCTACCCTTGACACATCGCTAGTGAACGCCTTGCGAATTTGACTCAGCACACTATCCGATGTACCTCCGAAAATTCGCTTGATCAAAGTAACATGGAGCCATTTTTTAATAATATCTCTGTCGCTAGAAAATGCAATTCTGGTATGGAAATCTCTGAATATGTCTTTATGATAAATGTAATAAACTATAGGGATAAGCGCGTTTTTTGATGTCAATGTCGAATCCGAAAATCCAAATGATTTAACAAGGTCGAATACGGAAAGGATTGCGTCTCGAATCTTGTCCCACTCACTTTCAAATTCGACGGCATTGCTTCTTGAGAAATTTGTAACCTTGAACTTAATATCTTTGCTGTGTAAGTATAAAAAAGTCTTCAAAACAAAATCTTTTGTAATTGAAAATCCCTCTTGATTAGGTAGCAAGATCCGCCGCCTGCTGCCTGTCGCCTAGACTGATACACATGTACCAGCTCTGATTGCCATGGCTATGAATCGGATCCAGTTCCAGTCGGGTCTGTCTCTGCCCAAGTTTATCGAGCTCTACG
>NZ_JAHLYV010000007.1:0-47231 GCF_025128115.1 Synechococcus sp. CS-1326
CTGAGGATCCTGAATTCGAAACCTTCTACACGAAGAACATTCTTCTGAATGAAGGTCTGCGTGCCTGGATGGCACCGGCTGACCAGCCGCATGAAAACTTCGTCTTCCCTGAGGAGGTCCTGCCCCGTGGTAACGCTCTCTGATTTCTGAGCGCCTTCATTCTGTTTCGCAGTGAAGTCAATAGGGGCGCCCGATCGGGCGCCTTTTTTGTTGGCAACGGAACTCGCTGTGATCCGTTTTCCCGGCTTTTCTTCTAAACTGGCTTCGTTCTGTCAGCAGTGTCGTGGAGTGTTGTCCCGGAGCCTGCTCCAGGATTCACTCCGAAGGCTTCACCGGCTGGCGTTTTTTCCCCCAGGGGAGGAGGTGTCTGTGAGTCACAGTTCCATGTGCAAGGGTCTGCTGATCGCGGAGAACGCCGTCTGATTTCAGGCAGCAGCCTCTGAGTTCAATCGGTTCCGCGCCAGAGCGGACCCGGCGAGAGCCCCCGTTCCCACCCTCTGGTGGGAGCGGGGGCATCGTTCATGGTGAACCGTTCATGGTGAACCGGCCATGGTGAACCGGCCATGCTCAAACGGTCCTCGTGAGCCGATCGGCCGATCAGCGTTCGTCCTTTGGCTCCAGCTCGAAAGTCTTCACCAGTTCGGCCAGCCGCTCCTGGGCGTCGGCACGATCTGGCATTCCCCGCGCCAGCAACACGATTCCCCCCTCCACATCCACCACTCCATAGCCAGGTGAGAGCTCGGGGATCAGCTCGATGATTCGGGCGATTTCTCTGCGGTCACCATCCGACACGCTCAGATTTCTGCTCAGCATCGCCAGGTCCGCTGCGATCCACTCCACCTCGCGGGGGGCACCAGCTCTGTCTGCGTAGCGCCAGCTGCGCGGGAAGCGCACCAGCACTTCCCGCTCGGCGAGCAGCGGAACCAGGGGGGTGGTGGCTGCCACGGAGGCCGTTGGCGGGATCTGCTGGAGAACACGCCGGGCTGTCTGGCCATGCTTCCAGAGCTGGGCGGGGTTGGTGTAGATCCACGGACTCACGCTGTCGGGAATCAGGAAGGAGAGGGCGCGGTTGGGATTGCTGCTGATCGTGAGCAGAATCGACAGCCCGATGGCTCCGATCCAGGCGGCCCGAAGCCTGGGCCGCTGGAAGCTGCCCTGATGCTGCTGCCACCAGAGCACCGCCCCCGCGAACAGGCCGGGCACCACCAGCAGCGCGTAGCGCACGTTGATGGCCAGTGGCGGTGGTTTCCCATCCGCCAGCAGCAATCCCAGAAACGGCAGTCCCATCAGCAACCAGCTGTCCAGGGAGATCAGCGGAATGAACAGAAGCGGCAGACCCTGGGCAAACAGGTAGCGGAGCGTGTCTCCAGGTTCGTTGACCAGCTCCCGGATCAGTCCGATGGGGGTTGAAAGGATCTTCCCCGCCACATCCAGGCTGCTGGCGCGATCCTGATCGCCGATGAAATGGCCGAAATTCTCCACCATGAAGCGGCGCGAATTGTCATCGCTGAACAGGGGCATCAACACAGTGGTGACGATCACGACCCAGCTGATTCCCACCCCGCCGATCAGCAGTGCTGCCGGCCACTGTTGCTTGCGGCGCACCAGGATCCAGAGACTCACCCCGGCCAGCAGCACGCCCGTGTCCTCGCGGATCAATGGGATCAACACCGTGCAGAGGGCCACCAGCCACCAGCTCCGCCGCTGCCAACCCCAGACCAGCAGAAAGAAGGCCAGGGGCAACTGGCAGAGATCCGTGAAGTTTCCCCAGGTGGGGCCGATCACGGCATTGGCTGCGAAGAAGGAACAGGTGAGCAGGGCCGCCAGTCGATCGTTGTTGCTTCCAAGGGTCTGGAGGGCGAAGCGATGCAGAACCAGTCCGGCGGCCGTCATCAGGCCCACCTGCACCAGGGGCAGGGCTCCTGCGCCCAGCAGGCCCACCAGGGGGGCCCAGAGCAGCAGCGCCGGGGTGAAGTGCTGTCCCAGCCGGTGATAACCCAGGGCGGGCAGTTGTCCGTCGTGGACAACGCTGGCGGACAGCTGGGAGGAGAGGGTGCTCTCGAATGGATGGCCCCGCAGGCTGTTCCAGAGCACCTGCAGAAAGATGCCCTGGTCGTAGGAAGCGGTGAGAACCTGCAGGCGCCACCACTGCAGGACCAGGCCCACGACGGCGAACACCACGGCGGCAGCCAGGACAACGCCGCTCCAGGACCGGCGATCAGCGGAGTGGTTCATCGGAGAGGGGCACAACGGTGCATCGCCAGAGTTGCCAGTCCTGCTCGCCCAGCCTGCTCAGGCGGCAGTGGGAACCAGGCTCCAGAAGCAGGGGGGGAGGCGGAGTGGAGGCTTTGGCAAGCAACAGGAACGGGGTGGGCGTGCCGGAGCTCGCCCTGGAAGGCAACGGATCGATTGGCCGCTGGGCATACCAGTTGAGGCTGGGCCGCCGCCCTGATTGTCCTGCCACATAGATCGGCAGCAGGCCTGTGTCGGCCCCTGTCTCGGCAGCCCTGGCGAGGCTGGCCAGCGGCCGTACGTCGTCCTGCTCGTTCAACTCCCAGTTCCAGAGGGAACTCTGGAAGAGCAGCAGCAGGGAGAAGCACCAGCCCGCCAGCAGCAGGGCCAGTCCGCTGCGGCGCTGCCGTGCCGTGGGGCGCAGCAGCATCAGGCCGCCCACCAGCAGTCCAAGGCCCGCCAGCAGAACGAGGCGGCTGGCCTCGCCAGGCAGCCCGGTCCGGCCTGTTGCGGCCAGCAGGGCGAGCACGACCAGGCCGCCGCCCAGCACAGACCAGAGGATCGGCACGAACCGCAGGGGGGGGCGGTCCTGCCGGGGTTGCAGCAGCCGCGCCAGCAGCGGTCCGCAGAGCAGGGCGAACGGCAACCAGAGGGGATGGCTGTACCAGGGCAGCTGGGTGCGCAGCGGCAGGATGGATGCCGCCAGCACCAGCTGAAGCACCAGGCACCAGCGACCCCAGGGCATCGAGCGCTGCCGCCAGGCGATGACCAGGGCCATCGGCCAGAGCGGCAGCCAGGGCCAGCCTCCTTCCAGCAGCTCGATCAGAGGCACCCGCCAACCGAGCTCACTGCCTTCGCCGGCATCCAGCAGCACCCTGGTGACCCCGTCTCCGCCCCAGAGCCAGAGCGCAGCCCCGCCGCGGCTCCATCCATGCCAGAGATGCCAGGCCAGACCCGGCCCCAGACCCAGGACCAGTCCGATCAGCAGTTGACCCCAGCGCCGCCTGCCGGGGCTGGGGTCGGCGGCCAGTCCGATCAGCCCAGCCGCCAGGGCCGGCAGCAGGACCGGGGCCTTCAGCAGCAGCAAGGCGCTTCCGGCCAGCCCGGCCATGCCCCCCTCCCGGAGTGCGGAGTGGCCGGACGAGCGGCTGCGCAGCAGGGCCCACCAGAGCAGGGCCATGGCTGAGAGCTGGGGGCCGTCAAGCATCGCCAGGCGGCCATGGCGCGCCACCGGCAGAAGGGTCAGCATCACGGCTGCCGTGGCCAGGGCCGCGCCCCGCTGTCCTGGCCGCAGCTGACACTGAACCAGGCCCACCAGGGGTACCACCAGGGTCGAGAGCAGCGCCGGCGCCAGCCGCATCACCCACTCCGGCGGCAACCCGGCGGCGGCGGAGCTGGCCTGGCGCCAGAGCGAGATCGTTGCGGCGATCAGCAGATGCAGCCCGGGGGGCTTGTTGAGGTAGGGGTCCCCCCAGAGGGTCGGCAACAGGCCCCGGGGAAGCCCCCGATCGGCGATTTCGAGGCTCACGCGGGCCACGATGCCCTCGTCCCAGTCGCGCAGCGGCAGGTTGCCCAGCCCTGTGCCGGCCAGGATCAGGGCGACGGCCCAGAGCAGCAGCAGGCCGCGCCAGGGGACGGTGGGGGGGCGAGGGCCGGGGCTGATCGCTTCCATCGGATTCAGCGGCGGGCGGGCTCGATCGGGCCCAGCGGGATCAGAAAGCTCGAATCCGCTCCACAGTCTCCGGCATGGGCGCAGACCCAGCTGCGCAGCCTGGTTTTGGCTGGGCCGTTCTCGAAGGGTCTGAAGCTTTCGATCTGCTGGAAGCTGCCGGCCAGGGCCGCGGCACCGCGTTGCCGCCATTCCTCTGGGCTGCGTTTGATCAGGCCTGCCGGGGAGACCAGCCAGCCTTTGCGGTGGGCCAGATAGAGAACGGTGGGATCCGAACCGCTGGCCACCACGACCCTGGCTTCAGGGGGCGTGGCCTTTCGGATCCGCTCGGCAAGGGCCAGGGTCGGCGATCCGGCCGTGTTTTCGCGGCTCCAGTAGTCGATCGTCAGCACGGTAAGGCTGACCAGGGGCAGCAGGATCAGCAGGATCCAGCCCCTGCCGCGCAGCCAGGGCAGGGCTCCCTGCTGGAGTCGCACCCAGCCGAGGCCGATCAGGGGGGCGGCGAACAGGGTGAGCGGCAACTGGTAGTACTCGTGCACGGCACTGCTCTCAGGTGCCAGGGCTCCGGCGGCCAGGACGGCCCCGAGCCCGATCGGCAGCACCAGGGCCTGGGTTCGCTGCTCGCGGTCCGGGATGCGGCCCAGGCCCAGCAGCCCCAGCACCAGCAGGGGCAGCCCCAGCACCGCCAGGTTCCGGACCGTGATCCTGATGGCCAGACCCAGCCAGTAGCCGGGCCCGAGCAGGTCGCGCCAGCTGTAGCGGTTGGCTTCCCCGCCCCAGAAGCCGAAGCTGAGGCCACTGGCCTGGCCCAGTCGGTGGGCGTGCCAGTACCAGAGGGCCGTCACCGCGGCGGCGGCCAGGGGAAACAGCCAGGTGCCGGGCTGCCGCAGCACGCGCCAGCTCCGCCGGGAGCCCCACAGCCACAGCAGCGGCACCCCCAGCCAGAGGAAGGGCAACACCTTGATCAGGCAGGCAGCAGTGAAGGCGAGCCAGCTCAGAAGCAACGGAAGTGGATCATCCCGCTCCAGCCAGGCCAGGAACCCCTCCAGGCAGAGGGCGGCCAGGAAGAGCAGGGTGGCTTCCGGCTGCACGGTGCGGCCATAGAACACCGGGATCGGCAGCACGGCCGCCGCCATCCCTCCCCACCAGCCCGCCCTGGCGCCCACGAGCCGCCGCCCGATCCGGATCAGCAGCCAGATCGTCAGCACGCTCAGGGCCACCGAAACCCCCCGGGCCAGCCACTCCCGCACCCCGAAGAGGCGATAGAGCAATGCCACCGCGTAGGGATAGAGCGGAAACTCCGCTTCCACCACGCCGCTGCCCGCTCCGGCCCAGTCGATCTGGGGCAGCAGGACATGCATCCCCTGCTCGGCGAAATTGCGGGCCATCGCGGCCGTGTCGGCCTGACGCCAGCTGTGGACCCCCAGGATCGGTGCCTGGATCTGAACCAGCCGGAGGGCGAGCCCCGTCAGCAGGGGAAGCCAGAGGGGGAGGCCGGCGGCGCCCCGCCCGGGCGGTGCGGGATCAGCGGCGGGCATCGTTGAGGGGGTAGTGGGCAGGAGGTTACTGGGGGCTCTCCGTCTCGCTTTCCGGCTCGCCCTCCAGCTCCGCCTGCACCATCCGGATGGCACGGGGCAGCGACTGTCTGGCCGGCTGAATCCGGCGCAGATCGCCGCTCAACACCCCGGCTAGATCGGCCAGGGCCTTGAGCACGGGCTGCTCGAACCGTCCGGAGGCGCCCTGCGCCACGGCGGCGGCCTGGCCGGCCTGCCAGTCGGCCAGCAGCACCACAGCCCGGTAGGCACTCGGCCACGGATTGGTGGGAGCGAGCCGCTCCAGGCGGCTGAACCAGCCATCCGCTTCGCTGGGCCGGTTGCGCAGCACGGCCAGCAGCCCCAGGCTCCAGAGGGCATCGGGATCGGATGGATTCCGCTCCAGTCGGGCCCAGGCCCAGGCGTTCACCCGGCGCTGATAGAGAAAGTGGCCATCGAGCTGGTGCTGGGGGCCGATCGCGGCGAACACCGCCCCAAGCCCGGCCGGCCCCTGCTTGATCCCTCTGGCCAGGGCGATGAAGCGCTGGTCGAACCGCCCGGCCGGCGGAGCGTCGGCGCGCCGGCGCCACAGTTCGATCTCCCTGCCGCGGTCCCACGGCCAGCTGCCGACCCGCCTGAACCGGCCATCCCGCCGCACCTCCCGGCTCAGGCGCCGCGACGCTTTCCGTTCGGTGCCCTGGTCGCCACTGGCGAGCAGCAGCCACTCGGCCTGCTCGAGCACGAGGGGGTGCTCCTCCTTTCGCTTGCCGATTTCGCGGCCGAGGATCTGGCCGCCGTTGAGGCGGCCGAAGCTGCTGACGTTGTGCTGGTTGAGCGAGGCTGTGGTGGGAATCACTACAACGGTGACCGGCTGGTTGGCCACCTGTTGCCTCAGCGCCGCGATCACGCTCACTAGGGGTGAACCGGGCTGGGCCTCGATCTGCTCAATCCGGGCCACTGCTGTTGTGGCCGCCGTGCCTGCAAGGCCGATGCCGAGCAGGGCCGCCGCTGCCGCACCCCTCCAGCGCGTCTGGATCCCATTCGCCTGGATCCCGTGCAGCAGGCTCCACCAGCCCCGCGCCAGCAGCAGCACCAGCAGGGGCAGCACCGGGGCGATGTACCGCGGATCCTTGTTCGGGCTCAGACTCGTGCAGAGCCAGCCGGCCAGGGCGCAGCCGAGCAGCCAGCCCCAGCCTGAGCCCCAGCCGATCAGGCCGCCGCTGGGCCCACTTCGCCGCCGCAGCCGCCGCAGCCAGGCGAGCAGGCCCCCCAGCCCTCCGATAGCCAAAAGGGGCATTCCGAGTTGCTCGGGCCCGAGCCTCGTGTACCAGAGCAGGCTGGCGAGGCTGAACGGGCCCGGATCCCCCTCCCGCGTCCCCGATTCGATCACGGCCCGGTTGGTGCCACCGAGGGTGGTGATCCAGTTGTGATGCAGCCAGGGCAGGACGGCCGCCAGCACCAGGGCGAGGGCTGCCAGCACCTGCAGGCGCCGCGGCCGCTGGCGCAGGCCAGTGCCGATCGCCCAGAGGCAGGGGAGCGCCAGCACCAGCAGGGCGCTCTGCTTCACCAGCACGGCCGCCGCGATCGCCGCCGCTGCCGCGAGGGACTGCCCCCAGCGGCCCCCGCTGGGGGCGGGTGCGCACCAGCGGCCCAGCAGCCAGAGCGCCAGCGTGGCGGCGGCGGTGAGCGGGAGATCCAGGGTGAAGTCCACCCGCAGGGCGGCCAGGGCAGGGGTGAGGCCGACCAGAGCCGCGCTCAGCAGGCCGAACCCAGGCCCGACCAGCTGCCGGCCCCAGCAGGCCACCACGGTGAGCAGCAAGAACTGCCAGAGGGAAAGGGCCCAGCTGGCCTGATCAGGACTGTCGCCGGCCATCCCCATCACCGTGCCGTTCACCAGGCTGGCCAGGGGCGGGATCTTGGGGGAGAGATCGAGCAGGGCGCCCCATCCGCCCCAGCCGCCGCCGGGGAGCAGGCCCAGGGCGCGGCCATGGTCGACGGCACTGTTGAGGTATTCGGCCTGATCCCAGGCCGGCAGCCGCTGATCGAGCTGAAGCCAGAGCCGGTCGGCAGCGGTGCAGGCAAGCCAGATCAGGCCGAGTGCCAGCCACCAGCACCAGGTGGTTGCAGCCGGGAGCCGAAGCGAGCGAAACCGAAGACCGGCCAGGGGCCTGAGGCGAGGCCCCGACACTCTGACCGCCCGGCGGAGTGCGGAGCACCGATCCGCACCCTGGGCCGTTGTGCCTTCTGTCACAACCCCCTTGGCCATCCAGCCCCGCTGGAGTGACTCTGGTGTTGTGCGCTTTGCGCCATCTCGTGTGTGAGGAATCCATGAAACTTTTCCAGCAACTGCTGCTGGCGCCGGCAGCCCTCGGTCTGCTCGCCCCCATGGCCGTTTCGGCCTCCGAGCTCAACATTGACGGCGTCAACAAGTACGCCGGCTCTGAAGAGCAGGTCACCAGCATCACCCAGTTCTCCGATGTGCAGCCCACCGAGTGGGCCTACCAGGCGCTCTCCAACCTGGTGGAGCGTTATGGCTGCGTGGCTGGCTATCCCGATGGCACCTTCCGTGGCAAGAAGCCGCTGAGCCGCTGGGAAGCTGCCGCCCTTCTCAACGCCTGCCTCGACCGGATCACTGAGGTGACCGACGAACTCCGTCGCCTGATGAAGGAGTTCGAAACTGAGCTGGCCGTGCTGAAGGGCCGCGTCGATGGCCTCGAAGCCAAAGTGGGTGAGCTGGAGGCCAATCAGTTCTCCACCACCACCAAGCTGAAAGGTACGGCCACCTTCGTGATCGGCGCCAACTCCTACGGCGGTGACAGCGGCCGAGTGGATGCAGCCCAGGCCCTCCAGGGCTCCACTGCTTTCAACTACGACCTGCGGCTCGATCTGGACACCAGCTTCACAGGCAAGGACCTGCTCCGCACCCGCCTGCGCGCCGGCAACTTCGGTGACAGCCCCTTCGGTGCGCCCGTCGTAGGCCTGAACGCGCTGGAAGTGGGCTTCGAGGGCCCTCCCGGTCCTGACTCCGTCATGATCAACCGGCTCTTCTACCAGTTCCCGGTCGGCAGTTCCTTCACCGTCACCGCCGGTCCCCGGGTCCGTCAGGACGACATGCTGGCTGTCTGGCCCAGTGTGTACCCGGCTGACACCGTTCTCGACATCTTCACCTATGCCGGCGCCCCCGGCACCTACAGCCTCAACCTCGGCGCTGGTGGTGGTCTGTGGTGGAAGAGCGGCGGCTTCAGTGCCAGCGTCAACTACGTCGCTGCCAATGGCAACGTCGGCGCCCCGGATGATCGTTTCGCTGTCTGCGGTGGCATCGGCAACGATTGCTCCCAGCAGACCGGTACCGCTCAGATCGCCTACACGGGTACCAACTTCGGTCTCGCCGTGGCTTACAACTACTCCACCCCCAATGGTGTGGCTGGCCTCTACGGCGGCAACGGCACCCCCACGGCAGTGACGGCTTACCTGAACGCTGACTCCGTCAACTCCGTCGGCATCAGTGGTTACTGGCAGCCTTCCAACTCCGGCTTCATTCCCTCGATCAGCGCTGGCTGGGGCATCAACGCCTACACCTACGGGAATGGCACCGGTGCCATCGGCGAAGACTTCGGCGACGCCCAGAGCCAATCCTGGTATGTCGGCCTGCAGTGGACCGATGTGTTCATCAAGGGCAATGCCGCGGGCATGGCTGTGGGTCAACCCACCTTCCTCACCCAGACCAGTGGTGATTCCACCATTGATCCTCGGGATGGTCAATTTGCCTGGGAGTGGTGGTACAAGTTCCAGGTCACTGACAACATCAGTGTGACGCCTGCGATCTACTACCTCAGCGCTCCCCTTGGCCAGGATGGTTCCTTTGGTTCCAACAACAGGCCTGATCTGAACAACTTCGGCGGTCTGCTCAAGACCACCTTCAAGTTCTGATCTATCAGCAACAAACAGGAAACCTGGCTGATCCCTCACACTCATCAGCCAGGATTCTTTTCTTCAAGCTCATTCAGAGCTGAACGTTTGCACTCTTGTTCCAAAGGCCGCAGCTCTTTGTTGCGGCTTTTTTGTGTCTGTTGGTTTGCCTGTCTCGCTCTGGATTGGGCCTTGATGGAGCAACCTGGCTGCGGCAAGTTGGCGTATCCTGCGATACATCATCCAGTTCTATTTTGATGGTTTCAAGAGGCCGCATCCGATACACTTTGCGCAGCTTCCAATGGAAGCCCCCTCAATTGGTGTGAGGATCCAATAAAACCGTTCCAGCAGCTCCTGCTGGCGCCTGTGGCCCTTGGGATGTTCAGTCCCCTGGCCGCTTCCGCCGCAGATCTCAATCTTGATGGCATCAACAAGTATGCCCGGCCTGCTTCGGCTAAAAGCCAGAACCAGGTCACCAGCATCAGCCAGTTCTCCGATGTTCAACCCACCGAGTGGGCCTATCAGGCGCTCTCCAACCTGGTTGAGCAATATGGTTGCGTGGCTGGTTATCCCGATGGCACCTTCCGCGGCAAGCAGCCGCTGAGCCGCTGGGAAGCCGCCGCTCTGCTCAACGCCTGCCTCGATCGGATCACCGAAGTGACCGACGAATTGCGCCGGTTAATGAAGGAGTTCGAGGCCGAACTCGCCGTGCTCAAGGGCAGGGTCGATGGCCTGGAAGCCAAGGTGGGTGAACTCGAAGCCAGCCAGTTCTCCACCACCACCAAGCTTCAGGGTGAGGCCAACTTCGTGCTTGGCGCCCTCAGCGCCGGTGGTGATCGGAACGGCCCAATTGCTGGCGTACCCACTGGTTTGGGCAGGAACACGTCAGACCGGTATAACCAGGCGAATGGTGCCACCACCTTCAGCTACGACGTCCGCCTCAACCTGCTGACCAGCTTCACCGGCAAGGACCTGCTTTACACCCGGCTGCGTTCCGGCAACTTTGCCAATGCCTTCAACGCCGGTAGTGGTGATCCGGTTAACCTGACCACCCTTGACAAGGCGAGCAATGGCTTTGCCGGCTCTGATGGGGTTGGCATCGATCGTCTCTACTATCGCTTCCCCGTTGGTAAGGAGTTCAGCTTCATTGTTGGTCCCAAGGCCCGGAACACTGAGTCGCTGGCTGTGAACCCCTCGGTTTACAACAGCAGCATCCTCGACTACTTCTCTGTCCATGGTGCACCGGGTGTCTACAACAAGGCCACTGGTTCCCTACTGGCAGGCATCTGGAAGCAGAATGTCAAGAAGGGGCAAGGCGCCTTCAGTTTCGGTGCCAGTTACGTGGCTCAGACGGGCAACGTGGGCACTGTTTATGAAGGCAATCCGTTTGCCTGCTCCGGTGGTGAAGGCGGCATCGGTGCTGATTGCTCCCGCGGCAACTTCCTGGCCCAGCTGAACTACACGGCTCCCCAGTGGAACATCTCCCTGGCTTACCGCTACGGCCAGGCCGCCACCAACTTCCGGCGCAGCACGGGCTTCGCTGCCTCGAACAGCTCCTTCCTGGCCAACGGCGATTCCAACAACTTCGCCGTCAACGCCTACTGGCAACCCAAGAAGCCCGGCTTCGTTCCATCTCTGAGTGTGGGTTGGGGTATCAACACCCTTTCGGGCAACGACACCAGGACCACCGGCGCTGAGTTCGTACAGCCCTACGTCACTCAGTCTCAGAGCTGGTTCGCCGGTCTGCAGTGGAGTGATGTGTTTGCCAAGGGCAATGCCGCCGGCATGGCCGTTGGTCAGGGCACCTTCGCCACTCAGTTGTCTCGTGGCACCAACGACAACGCCAACACCACCCCCGACGATGGCAACTACGTCTGGGAATGGTGGTATCGCTTCCGGGTTTCCGACAACATCTCGGTTACCCCGGCGATCTTCTACCTGAGCCGTCCCCTGGGCCAGAACACCGGCAGCGACGACACCTTCAATGTGTTCGGCGGCCTGGTTCAGACCACCTTCCGGTTCTGATTCACGGCCCCAAGCTCCTCACACACCAGCAACCCCCGGCAACGGGGGTTTTTTGCTGGCTGATCACTGCCTTCCGGCCCGGCCCGTGGCGATGATGGTGTGCCTGTTCGGTGCGTCGCTGGTGCCTTCCACCAAGCCAGAGCTCTATGCCGTTCTGGGGGTGGCGCCCGGCTCCAGTGCCGCCGCGATCAAGGCGGCCTATCGCGCCCTGGTCAAACGGCATCACCCCGATGCCGGCGGTGATGCCACCGTGATCCTGGCCCTCAACGAGGCCTGGGCGGTGCTGGGCGATGCGGAGCAGCGCCGCCACTACGACGCCGAGCGTGCCGGCTTCGTGGCCGCTATTCCCGCCGTGCCAATGCGTCAGCGCGGGCGCTCCAGGGACAGCGAACTGGTTGCCTGGCTGCAGCAGGTCTACGGCCCGATCGATCGTCTGCTCGCCCAGGTGATCAACCCCTTCCCCGCCCAGTTGCGGGCCCTCTCGGCCGATCCCTACGACGACGCCCTGATGGAGACCTTCTGCGTTTTTCTGGCCCAGAGCAAAGCCAAACTTGAGAAGGTGGAGGCCCTGTTCCGTTCCCTGGCCTGCCCTGCCGCCGCCAAGGGATTCGGCCTCAGCCTCTACCACTGCCTCAGCCAGGTGCAGGATGCCCTGGCTGAACTGGAGCGCTACACCATGGGTTATGTGGACAGCTACCTCAGGGATGGCCGCGAAATGCTGCGTGAAGCCAAGCACCGCCGCAGCCTTCTCCATCAGGAGCGCCGCCGCCTGGAACTCTGAGGCGCGGGGATCCGGCTCAGAAGGTTTCGAGCTGATTCAGCCGGAGCCAGATGTCGGGTACCGGCAGGCTCCAGTGCAGCTGGGCGTAATCGCCCTTGATCGCCAGCACTTCGCCGGGCCCTTCGAACAGATAAGCAGGCGGTGTGGGGTCGCTGGCCGCCGCTTCGAGGCTGCCGGCATAGGCGGCCGCATTCACCTTCACCAGGGAGCCCTTCTTGATCGCGGCGGTGGGAGTTTCGGCCATCAGGCGAAAAGGCGGCCCGATCAGGCTATAACCACTCCCACTGGATTGGTCTTCTGTTGGGAACGAACCTGGCCATGGCGCTGGCTGTGTTCGGCGCCCTGCTGCTGGCCGCTGTTCTGCTCGATTCGCTGGCCATCAAGGTCCGTGTGCCGGGAATTCTGCTGGTGCTTGTGCTCGGTTTGCTCACCGATAACAACCTTGAAGCCCTGCCCGGCGAACCCCTGCCGCTGCTCAGCCTCCCCAGGGCCGAATTGGTGGCCCAGGTTGCCTTGGTGCTGGTGCTCTTCTTCGGAGGGCTCACCACCAACTGGCGCCGGGTCCGCTCCGTGATCCGCCCGGCCACCCGCCTGGCCACAGCCGGCTCCCTGATCACCGCCCTGCTGGTGATGGCTGTGGTGCTGGGTTTGCAGTACCTCCCAGGCGGCGAGATCCCCGCCAGCCTGCCGCTGGCACTGTTCGTCGGAGCGATGGTCTGCAGCACCGATGCCTCAGCGGTGCTGGCGATGCTGCGCCCCCTCTCAGGCCTGCTGCCCCTGCGGCTGCTCGCCTTGATCGAGGTGGAATCGGCGGTGAACGATCCGGTGGCTGTTGTGTTCTCCGGCCTCGCCCTCGCCATGGCAGGGGGGGCCGTCACGGCGCCTTCAGGGCTGG
Source organism: Synechococcus sp. CS-1326 (assembly GCF_025128115.1). Classification (NCBI taxonomy): domain Bacteria; kingdom Bacillati; phylum Cyanobacteriota; class Cyanophyceae; order Synechococcales; family Synechococcaceae; genus Synechococcus; species Synechococcus sp. CS-1326. The sequence goes on from NZ_JAHLYV010000007.1 coordinate 13,044, forward strand.
TGATCGACGTGGTGCGCCAGTTCCTCTTGGGTGGTCTGTTGGGTTTCATGGGCGGCAGCATCGCCCAGTTCCTGCTCGCGAAGCACCGCAGTAAGGCCAGCCCCTCCCTGCTGGCGGTGATGAGCCTGGCGGAACTGATGCTGCTGGTGGGAGCCACCGAGCTGCTCGGTGGCAGTGGCCTGCTGGCGGCCTTCATCGCCGGCCTGGTGCTGGGCAACAGCCCCGATGGAGATCAGCCGGCCCTGGAGGAGGCCCATGCCGGCTTCACCAAGCTGGCGGAGCTGCTGCTGTTCCTCTGCATGGGGCTTGTGGTGGACCCCCGGGAGGTGGTTCAGACCTTTGGCTGGGCGGTGGTGTTGTTCCTGGCCATGCTGCTGGCGCGCTGGCTGATGGTGCAGGGACTGCTGGTGCGGAGCGGCTACAACCAGGCCGAAAAGCTGTTTGTGGGAATGGCCGGGCTGCGCGGCGCCGTGCCGATCGCGATGGCGATCCAGGCCGCCGCCAGTGGGGTGTCCTGGGGGCACCTGATGCCGCCCCTGGCGCTCGGGGTCGTGTTGTTGGGCCTGCTGGGTCAGGGCTTCGCACTGGTGCCCCTGGCGCGCCGCCTCGGCCTCACCGACCCCCCACCGGCCCTGGCGAGCCCTGGCTCCTAGCCTGTTCCCCTGCCGCCGGATCACAGTCATGCGCCTGCTTCTGCTGGGATGCACCGGGTTCATCGGGCGTGCCCTGGTGCCCCTGCTGCTGGAGCGGGGCCATTCCTGCAGCGTGGTGAGCCGCCGTTCCGGCAGCCTTGCGGGCCTGGAGCACTCCGGGCTCCAACGGCTCGTGGCCGATCCCGCCCTGGCGGCCAGCTGGCAGCGGCCCGAGCTGGGCGAGGCCCTGGCCGCGGCCGAAGGGGTGGTGAACCTGGCCGGGGAGCCGATCGCCGAGAAGCGCTGGACGGCCGAGCAGGTGCGCCTGCTGTTCGACAGCCGCCTGCAGCCCACCCGGCTGCTGGTGGAGGCGATGGCGGCGCTCCAGTCCGGGCCGGCGGTGCTGGTCAGCGGCTCGGCCGTGGGGTATTACGGCAGCAGCCTGGAGCGGCGGTTCAGCGAGGCGAGCCCTGCCGCTGACGATGTTCTCGGCCGGCTCTGTAGCCAGTGGGAGGCGGCGGCGGATGGGGCGGCGGCCTTCGCCCGGGTTGTGAAGCTGCGGATCGGCATCGTGCTCGGTGCCGATGGCGGCGCCCTGGGCAAGATGCTGCCGGTGTTCCGTGCCGGGCTGGGTGGCCCGATCGGCTCGGGCGGCCAGTGGATGAGCTGGATCCATCGCGATGACCTCTGCAGCCTGATCGCCCAGGCGCTGGAGGATCCCGGCTACCGGGGCGTCTACAACGCTGTGGCGCCGAAGCCGGTTTCGATGGCGGGGTTTGCCGCTGCCCTCGGCAGGGTGCTGGGCCGGCCCAGCCTGCTGCCGGTGCCCGGCCCCATGCTGCAACTCCTGCTGGGTGACGGGGCCCAGGTGGTGCTTCAGGGCCAGGAGGTGGTGCCGCAGCGTCTGCTGGATCAGGGCTTCAACTTCCGCTACCCGGAACTTGCCGCGGCCCTCGCCGCTGCCACCAGCCCAGCACGCCGCTGAGCACCGATGCGGCCATCAGCACGCCGATGGCCGGGGTGAACAGCGGGGTCCAGAGCCGTTGAAACAGGACAAGCGGTGCCTCCACCTTCTGGCTGTGCAGCCCGATCGCCAGGGCGAACCAGAGTGCTCCACTGATCACCACGAACACATTCAGCACCAGCAGGTTGTCGAGCCAACCCTTCAGACGCAGGCTCAGAGGAAGCGAAGCCAGTTCAGTCATCCAGCAAGGCCAGGATCTGCTCCGCCATTCTCGCTGAACCGCCCGGGCCGCCGATCCGCTCCAGCCCATTGGCTCGGCAGCGGTTCGCCAGGCTGGTGCCGGCGCCGAGGGCTTCGAGCTGCTCCTGCAGCAGCCGGGCGGTGCCGGCCAGGCTCAGGGCGGTTCCCGGTTCCCCGGCGCTGCAGACCACCGAGGGTCCGAGCAGCCGCCGCTGGGCTTCGGCAAAGGCAGGGGTGAACTGCGGTCCGAACCCGGCCAGCTGGATCACCGGTTTCCCCAGCCCGACCGCCTGTTCAGCGGCGGTGCCGGTCATTGAGAGCACAAGGCTGGCCTGTTGCAGGACGGCGGGGAAGCGCCCCCAGTGCAGCCGCAGCTCCAGTGGACCCTGTCGCAGGCTGCGGTTCTCCAGCCTCCAGTTCAGCCGGGCCGCCACCGCTGCGATCCGCTCCGGTGTGAACGCTTTGACCAGGGCCGCGTCCAGGCCAAGGCAAGCCGGTTGCTGCAGATCGGCTGGAAGCGCTTGGAGCACCGCAAGCATCGATTCCAGGTTCCGCTCCGCTTCCGGCAGCCGGCTTCCCGGCAGCAGACAGACTGAGCGTGGCTCTGATTCTGTGGAGGGTTCACGGCCGTCTGGCTGTGGAGCGTCCGTCAGTGCGGGATCGAGAAAGGGGTTGCCGAGAAAGTCCACCGCCCGCCCCAGCTGGGCGGTGAGATCACTGGCCGTCAAGGCATCGCGGCTGAACAGGCGGCGAAACCGCCGCTGCTTCAGGCAGAGACCGCACGGCCACGGCAGTCGCAGCCTGCCCTCGTAGTGGCTGGAGTAGGCCACGAGATAGGTCACCACCGGCCGGCGGCTCCACCAGGCGGCCAGCACCGGGATCACATCGCCGACCACCACCACCAGATCGGCCGTTCGGCTCTGGCGCAGGAACAGGCCCAGCCGGCCGAGCAGGTAGGCCAGCTGACCTTGAAACAGTTCGGTCAGCCGGCCGCCCAGGCTCGTGTAGCCGAGACCGCCGGTGCTGAATTCGCGGGTGGCTCCCAGCACCTCGATGCCCGCCTGTCGGTAGGCCGCGCCATGCCCCACCAGCGGCAGGGCCTGCACGATCACCCCGCCGGCCTGGAGCCGAGCGCCGATCAGGCTGCCGCTCAGATCCTCGCCGTGGCCGTTGCTGAGCAGGAGAACGCGCTGCATGGGGCTGGCCCCTCCAGAAGACCTGCCGCTCAACCCTGCAGCCAGTTCCGCACCTTCTCCAGGGAGGTCCAGCCGGGCTTGCGGCTCAGGCCATCGCTGATCGAACCCTGCAGTTCGGTGGCCAGCTCAGGCGCGAGGGCCGTGACCCGCAGAACCAGGTCGATGTGTTCGCGCACCCCTTTGGCGCCGGTATCGAGCATCGCCAGGCTGAGATTCACCCGCGACTGCGGGTCCTGGGGGTTGAGTTTCACCGCCGTCCGGGCCGATCGCAGCGCCTGCTCCGGCTGATCCTCCAGCAGTTGCAACCAGGCCAGGCAGGTCCAGGCAGCGGCCAGGCGCGGAGCCTGGGCCGTGATCGCCAGAAATTCGTCGATCAGCTCGGCGGCTGGAGCGCCCTGCCGGTAGCGGTCGATCGCCTGATCGAACTGGGATTCCGCAGAAGAACTGGTGGCCGTCATCGGCAGCGGCGGTGGTCGAAAGGGATGGGCTCAGGTTCCCACGCTGCCGGCTCAGACGGCGAAGGAACTGCCGCAGCCACAGGTCTGGCTGGCGTTCGGGTTGGTGAAGTTGAAGCCGCCGCCGATCAGCGCGGAGCTGAAATCCAGTTGCATGCCGTAGATGTAAAGCAGGCTTTTGGGGTCACACACCACCCGGAAGCTGGCGGCCCCCGCCGGTTCATACACGTACACCTCGTCATCGGCCTGGATCGCATCAGCGGCCACGAAATCCATCGTGTAGCTCATGCCGCTGCAGCCACCGGAGCGCACACCCACCCGCAGCAGCTTCTCCTCACCCTGTTGCTGGGTGAGGCCGGCCAGTTGCTTCATGGCGGGGTCGGTGATCAGGATTCCCTTGCCGTCCTTGCCGGTGTGGGTGGCCGGAGCCTGGTCTGCCGTCACCGTTGCGATCGAGCTGCTCATGGGGGCGCCTGTGGGGTCTTGAGGAATTCGCTGCATCCACTCTATGGAGGCTTCCCGGCTTCTGAACAACCGCCGCCGCGACGGTCGGCTCCATAGAGTCGGAGAAAGCGGGAGTGACGGGGTGCGGGTCGCCATCGTGGGTGCGGGTCTGGCGGGCTTGTCAGCGGCCGTCGACCTCTGTGATGCCGGCCACCAGGTCGACCTCTACGAGGCGCGTCCGTTCGTGGGCGGCAAGGTGGGCAGCTGGGTGGATGGCGACGGCAACCACATCGAGATGGGGCTGCACGTTTTCTTCTTCAACTACGCCAACCTCTTTGCCCTGATGCGCAAGGTGGGAGCCTTCGAGAACCTGCTGCCCAAGGACCACACTCACCTGTTCGTCAACAAGGGGGGGGATCTGCGGGAGCTGGATTTTCGCTTCCCGATCGGCGCCCCCTTCAATGGCCTCAAGGCCTTTTTCACCACCCCCCAGCTCGACTGGATCGACAAGCTGCGCAACGCCCTGGCTCTCGGCACCAGCCCGATCGTGCGTGGCCTGGTGGATTACGACGGAGCCATGGCGGTGATCCGCGACCTGGATCGCCTCAGTTTCAAGGCCTGGTTCGTCGGCCACGGCGGCAGTGAGCGCAGCATCGAGCGGATGTGGGACCCGATCGCCTATGCGCTCGGCTTCATCGATTGCGCCACGATCTCGGCCCGCTGCATGCTGACCATCTTCCTGATGTTCGCCACCCGCACCGAGGCCTCCCAGCTCAACCTGCTGAAGGGTTCCCCCCACCGTTGGCTGCATCAGCCGATCCTCGATTACATCGAAGCCCGTGGCGCCCATCTGCATCTGCGGCATCGCGTCAGTGAGGTGCGCTTCGAGGAGAACGGCACCGACTCCCCCCGGATCACCGACCTGCTGCTGGGCACACCCGATGGCGAGATCAGCGTGGAGGCCGATGTTTATCTGGCCGCCTGTGACGTGCCAGGCATCCAGCGGCTGCTGCCGCCGGCCTGGCGCCGTTTTCAGCAGTTCGATGACATCTACAGGCTCGAGGCGGTGCCTGTGGCAACCGTGCAGCTGCGTTATGACGGCTGGGTGACCGAACTGGGCGATTCGGAGGCCAATCAAGCCGCCCGCCGCAACCTTGAGCGCCCCGCCGGTCTCAACAACCTGCTTTACACCGCCGACGCCGATTTCAGTTGTTTCGCCGATCTGGCCCTGGCCAGCCCCGACGACTATCGCCGCCCCGGCCAGGGATCTCTGCTGCAGTGCGTGCTCACCCCCGGCGATCCCTGGATCGCCAAGGGCAACGCGGCGATCGCCGCGGCGGTGGATGGCCAGGTTCGGCAATTGTTCCCTTCCGCCCAGCCGCTCACCTTGATCTGGAGCAATGTGGTGAAATTGGCCCAGTCGCTCTATCGGGAGGCACCGGGCATGGAGCCGTTCCGTCCTCAGCAGCGCACGCCGGTGAGCAATTTCTTCCTGGCCGGCAGCTACACCCGCCAGGACTACATCGATTCCATGGAGGGCGCCACCATGAGTGGCCGTCTGGCCGCTGCCGCCATCCTTGAGCAGCCGGCCCGCCTGACCCGTTGCGCCGCGGTGGCCTGAAGCCATGGGTCGTTGGCTGGAGCACAGCGTCACCACCGAAATCACCGCTCCGGTGGAGCGGGTCTGGGAGGTGTGGAGCGATCTGGAGGCGATGCCGCGCTGGATGCGTTGGATCGAATCGGTCAAGACCCTCGACGATCCTGATCTCACCGACTGGACCCTCTCCGCCCAGGGCTTTCGTTTCCACTGGAAGGCGCGGATCTCCAAGCGAGTCGAGGCCCAGCAGCTGCACTGGGAATCGGTGGGAGGATTGCCCACCAAGGGTGCCGTGCGGTTTTACCCCCAGAGCGAATCCCTCACGGCGGTTCGTCTCACCGTCAGTTACGAGTTGCCGGGTGTGCTTGCGCCGTTGATGGAACCCGCCATCCTGGGTGGAATCGTCACCCGGGAACTCCAGGCCAATCTGGATCGCTTCAGGGATCTCGTGGAACGTGGACATCCGATCGACTGATTTGCGGGGAATGGGACACCTGGCTCTGGCTATCGCCGCCCTGGCCGCCCTGGTCGGCTGCGCCAGTGCGCCACCGCCCGGCCCCGAGGCGCTGCTGCCACCGCCTGCTCCAGCGCCGGCTGCACCGCAGCCCGCCAAGGTTGCTGGCGCTTCCAGGCCAGCGGTCGCCTCGCCGGCCACCCAGGGCTTCACGCCACTGCCCAGTCGTGAGCAGGTGCTGGCCACCACCCCGGAGCGGCGCCTCGATCCGTTCGCCCCGCTGGCCCGGCCCCGCACCGCAGCCCCAGCAGCCGCCGCAACAGGTCGGCCTGGATCCCTGGCCGTTCAGCCGCCGATCACCCTGCCGGCTGGCTTTAAGTTCAACGGTGTGGTCAGCGTCGGGGGGGTTCCCCAGGCGCTGGTCACCTACCGCAACGAGAGTGGCAGCCTCTCCAGGGGTGACCAGGGGGGGCGCACCACCCCCCTGCTGCCGATCGGCTGGAGTGTGGCCTCGATCGATGCCCAATCCGGCCACCTCCTGCTTCGCCAGGGGCAGCGGACCGTCAGCGCCAGACTCAACCCGGCGCTGCTCTGAGCTGGGGGCGGTTCGCCAGGGTATGGATGCAGGCCTGAACCAGGCCGTCCAGATCGTGGGGATCAGCTTGTCCGTCGATGCGGCCGAGCAACTCCAGGCAGGTGCGGCTGGTCTGGGGGCCGATCGTGATCAGCGCCACGGCCTCCAGTTGCCGGCGCCAATCGTCACCAAACTGCCGCTCGAACAACTGGCAGCTGTGCAGCACGGTCTTGCCGCTGCTGAAGGTGATCGCATCGATCCTCTGCTCCGCCAGGGCGGTGGCGGTGGCGGCCGGCATCTGCTGCGGGCAGCGCGACTCATAGGCGGCCACCTCGACCACCCGGGCACCGGCTTCGCCAAAGGCTTCACCCAGCAGGGTGCGACCGCCGCTCTGCACCCTCGGCAGCAGCAGGCGCAGACCCCAGCCTGAAACGGGAAAATGCTCGATCAGGCTCTCGGCCACGAAGGCAGGGGGGATGAAGTCGGCCGGGGCCCGAAGGGATTCCAGCCGTGCGGCTGTTTTGCGACCCACCGCGGCGATCTTCAGGGAACGGGGCCGGCCGGCGAGGTTGGTGCCGATCCGCTCCAGGCGCTGCTCGACGGCATCGACGCCGTTGCCGCTGGAGAAGACCAGCCAGTGGAAGTCGTCCAGTTCAGCGAGGGCATCATCAAGCGGTCCCCAGGCATCGGGAGGCCCGATCACCAGGGCGGGCAGATCAAGCACCCGGGCCCCGGCCTGCTCGAACCGTTGCCGCGCCTCACCCAGCTGTTGCTCGGCCCGGGTCACCACGATCGAGCGCCCCAGCAGCGGTGGCCCCGCTGATCCGGCGCCCCTCGCCTCACTGCTGGCTTCTGGCATCGGTTCAGGCATCGAGCCTCACCATCGCACCGGCCTGGCGCAGCAACTGGTCGGCGTCCAGGGCGCGTCCCTGGCGGCGCAGCAGGCGGATCGCCTGGCTGAAATGGCTGCGGGCCCCATCGATGTTGCCCCCCAGCAGTTGGGCTGCCGCCAGGTTCTGGTGGGTTTCGGCCTGGCTGGGGTTCAGGCGCAAGGACTGGCCGTAGGCCTCGATCGCGCCGGCGATGTCGCCGAGGCGGCGGCGGATCAGCCCGAGGTTCCCCCAGCCGAGCGCCACTTCCGGCGCCCGCCGGGTGGCGGTTTCCGCCAGGGCCAGGGCGGCTTGGGCGTTTCCCTGACGCAGCAGCAGCGCCGCCAGATTCAGCTGCGCCCCCAGGCTGAGGCGAGGGTTCAACGGAATGGCCAGGGCCTGGCGGTAAAGGTCGATGGCCCGCTCGGAATCCAGAGCCGCCGTGGCGATCGCCAGGTGAAAGAGAAGTTCGTAGCGTTGCGGGTGGGCCTGCTCGGGGCAGTGGGCCAGCCCTGCTTCCAGGCGGCTGATGGCCTGCCGATGGCGTCCTTCGCTGATCTCCAGGCCTCCCAGCTTGGCGCTCGCATAGGGATCAGAGGGGTTGTCGCGCAGGTCCTGCTCCATGGCCAGGCGTAGGCGTTCGGCCTTGTCCCCGGCCGCCAGCAGCTCCGGTCGGTAGCCGTCATGCACCAGGGCGGGCAGGGGGCATTCAGCGACGCGCCAACCGGGTTCGCGCGCGATCAGCGCCGCCACGCTGTCATCCACCATCGCGTGATATGGCCGGCTCCAGTGGATCGCCGGGTGGCGGCGAAACAGCCTGCTCACGCTGGAATAGGGAGATTGCTCGGCGCCGCGCTCCAGCCGCAGCAGGTTGATCAGCAGCACGTCGGGGAGGGCCATCAGGGCCCGCAGCGGGGCTCTGGCTTCCGGCAGGAGCTGCTCATCGGCATCGAGCACCAGCACCCAATCGCCGCTCACCGATTCCAGGGCCAGGTTGCGGGCTGGTGCGAAATCCCCCGGCCAGGCGATCTGGTGCACCGTGGCGCCGTGGCGCCTGGCGATCTCCACGCTGTCATCCTGCGAGCCGGTGTCCACCACCACCAGCTCATCGACGAAACCCGCCACCGACGCCAGGCAGGACCCAAGCCGCTCGGCCTCATCCCGCACGATCATCGAGAGGCTGAGCATCGGCGGCCTGGTTGGGTCAGCAGAGCCTAAAGGCGGTTTTCGCCGCGCCCTGGAACCGCTGGCTCAGCCGCTGGCGAGCCTGGGCTGGATGAATCGCTGCGTCACCCCGGCCAGGATCAGTCCGAGGCTCAGGGCGGTCACCGCCGTGAACGGTTCCCCCAGAACCACGGCTGCGCTCACCACGGTCACGAGGATGCTGCCACTGCCGGCGAGGGCCACCTGGCTGACGCTGAACAGGCGGCCGCTGGCCTGGCGCAGCACTTCGGTGCCAAGACTGAGGGTGATTCCGTAGACAACAATCACCCAGAAGACCCACCAGGTTTGAAGCAGCAGAAAATGATCGGGGCCGTATTGCAGATACGCGATGATGGCAAAAACAAGTGCTCCAGCCAGATTGGATACCCCGACGGTGAGGCCACGGGATAGCTGGTAGGTGGCAATCTTGCGTCGGATGCAGTTGCGAAGCGAGGTGGCCAACACCGAAACCAGGCCCCAGGCCAGGCCCATCCAGTTGTCCATGCTCATCATTCCCCCGGTTGCACCGAACAGGATTCCGATCAGCAAGCCGCCGAAAATCAGCATCAGGCTCAGAGCGAAGCGCTCGGGCAGTTTCTCCTTCAGCCAGAACAGGGCCAGGAAGCCAGAAGCGGGCAGGGTCAGCGAGAACAGCAGCGTCTGGGTGATCACCGAGAGCTGATCCAGTGAGTGGTAGAAGGCCAGTGGAGCGAGGAAGCAACCCAGGAAGGAATCGGCGGCCACGGCTCTTGAGGCCGCCGGGCTGATTGTGCGGATCTCCCTCCAGACGATCCTGGGCTCGGCGCTCAGCAGCGCAAGTCCCACCATCGACTGGGCGATGAAGAAGACATTGCAGAAGCTGATCGGATTCTCGCCGCCGACTGGATGGCTGGCACCGAATCCTTGCAATCCCTTCAGCACCGTGCTGCGCAGCCCGGAAACAAGCCCATAGCCCAGCAGGATCAGGGGCTCAGCGTTGTTCCGGTGCGCCACTCTGCCCAAAGATCACCGGCTGCCTTTGTTGGTTACCCATGGGCGGGTGGTTTGGATTGATCGGCTTCACTTCCCTGCCGGGGAGGGGATCGCCCTGGCTCCAGAGAACCCTGCCGGTGAGGCCATCCACCTGGACGGAGCCGTTCGCCCTGGGGGCCAGCTGCCTGAACACGGAAATACCGCGCTGATAAAAGGCCTTCACAATCAAGCGCGGCACATAACGGCCGCTGGACTGATAGCGCTCCAGCACCCGTTGCAGGCTGAGGGGCTCAGGGATCAGAATCTGCACCAGAAAAACCTGATAACCGTTCTGTTTCAAGGATCCAATCAGCTGCTCATAGCGATCAGCCTGGGTCATTGTTCCATCGTAGATCACGTTCAATCGGCATGGCCTGGTGATGGCTTCAATCTGCATGGCAACGATGTCGCGGACCTCAGCTTGTGTGGAACTGGCATTCCAGCCGTGATACTCCGGTAATGCTTCGCGAACTTCATCAGCATCGATCCGGTAGCTGCTCTGCAGAAGCGAGCCGCTGATGTGGCGCCGCAGCCAGGTGGTTTTGCCGGCGCCCGGTGGACCTCCGGTGAGAATGGCAACCGGCGCTCCCATCGCTACGCAAGGCTTCCCTGAGAGGGCTGCTCGGATGATCTCGTCGTGGAGTTTCTGGCGTTTGGCTGAATAACCACTTTCGTTGAAGTATGTGCTCTTCGTTGTGGGGAGTCCGAGGAGGCAACGCTCCAGCCAGTCAATCGCTGCGGGCTGGATATCGGGTCTGCCGGATTGGTTCAGCCGTTGACACTGCTTACCCTGTGGCTGTTGAGCGACAACAGGATCAGCGGCAACCGGTGCAGCGCGCCCCATCGGGCCGGTGAGAAGCAAGGCCACGGCGCTCGCCAGGCTGGTCGCCAGGCTGGCCCTGCGCCGGGATTGGACTTGGTGGGCCATGCGATTCAGTCTGTGAAGCCGCCCTCCAGGCCGCCACCCGCCAGCCCCAGGCGATCGAGGAGCAGGGCCTGGGCCAGGGGCATCTGCCCGGGGCAGTAGGCCGCCGGCAGCTCCTGCGGCAGCAGCGGTCGGAGCGCCTGCCACAGGTAGGGGCTGCCGTAGATGGCCAGCCCCGCCAGCCTGCCGGCCCCCAGCAGTTGACGCACCACCGCGGGCCAGGGTTCCTCGCCGCCGGCGCTGCCGCGGAAGGGGTTGCCCCGCACGAACAGCTGCAGCAGCACCGGACCCGGTGGCAGGCGATCGAGGGCCAGCGGTGCCGTCGGCTCGCCGCTCCAGGGGCTTGGGCTGCGGCCATCGATCAGGCAGGCGGCGTAGCCGTTGCGGGCAGGTCGCTGCAGCGCCGGTGCCATCAACGGCAGGAAGGGATTGGCCAGGACACTGTCGAGCCGGATCAGGTTCAGGCCCGGACCCGGCGGCAGTTCCTCGCGGCCCTGGCTCTGCAGGCTGACGGTCACCAGCTCCCTGGCCAGGGCCAGTTCCGCGCCGGTTTCAACTCCCTCCAGGGCTTCAGGGGTGGCTGGATCGGTTGGCGCTGCGGTTGCCAGAGCGAGGGCCCGCTCGCGCCGTTCCAGGCTCTGCTCCAGGCGCCCTCGGCTGATCCGGCCGCTGGCGAGCGCCTCCAGCAGGGCAGTGATCGCGGCGTCGGCATCGGCGGGCATCAGCAGCAGATCGGCCCCGGCCTCGAAGGCCAGCAGCGCCGCTTCTCCGGCGCCCCACCGGGCGGTGATCGCCTCCATCACCAGGGCATCGGTGACCACCAGCCCGTTGAAGCCCAGCTCCCGGCGCAGCAGCTGCTCCAGCACCAGGGGTGAGAGGGTGGCGGGGCGATCTGGATCCAGCTCCGGCAGAAGCAGGTGGGCTGTCATCACCGTGGCCACGCCCGCTTCGATCGCGGCGCGAAACGGGGGCAGCTCCACCGCCTCCAGCCGGCTGCGACGGTGGGGCAGCCGAGGCAGCTCCAGGTGGGAGTCGGTGTCGGTGTCGCCGTGGCCGGGGAAATGCTTGGCGCAGGCCAGCACCCCTTCGGCCTGGGCGCCGGCGATGAAGGCGGCCCCCAGCCGCCCAGCCGTGCTGGGATCCTCCCCCCAGGCCCGCACATTGATCACTGGATTGGCCGGGTTGTTGTTCACATCGCAGACCGGCGCCAGCACCCAGTTCAGGCCCAGCAGGCGGGCCTGGCGACCGGTGCAGTGGCCATAGGCGGTGGCCAGGGCGATCGCCCTGGCCGGTTCGCTGGCGTGGAGCAGGCCGAGGGCCAGGGGAGGGGGCAGCCAGCTGGCCCCCTCGAAGCGCTGGCCCACGCCTTCCTCCACATCGGCGCAGAGCAGCAGGGAGCGGCCGGCCCAGCGCTGGAGCTGGTCGGTGCGAAGGCGCAGTTCGCTGGCGCTGCCGCCCAGCAGGATCACCCCGCCCACCCCCTGGCCCAGCAATCGTTTCAGCTCGGCGTTGGGCAGCTCCCAGCGGGGGTAGCGGCGCTGGCCATCGCCCAGATGGCCGCTGCAGCGCACCACCAGCAGCCGGGCCACCTGCTGCGGCAGGGACAGCTGGCGCCAGTCAGGCGTCGAGATCATCACGGCCGGGTGGGACCTCCCCTTTCTCCTGACGCTGCCGCCCGAGTTCGTTGAGCAGACCGAGCACGGTTGTGCCTTTCTCGATGCCGCGATCGAGCTGGAAGATCAGCTCGGGCGTGCGCCGCAGCTTCAGCCGGCGGCCCAGTTCCCCCTTCACGAAGGGTGTGGCGGAGCTGAGGCCCGCCAGGGCGGCCTGGCGGTCGTCCTCGCTGCCGTAGATGCTCACGAAGACTTTGCAGTGCTGCAGATCACCGGCCACCTCCACCTCGGTGACACTCACCATGCCGAGTCCCACCCGCTCGTCCTTGATGCCGTGGACAAGCAGTTCGCTCACTTCACGCCGGATCAGCGCCGCGACCCGCTCCACCCGTCGGCCCTGTGCCATGCCTATGCCAGCGGTGCGGGGTTCACCATCGCACGCAGCACGAGAGCCAGGCTGAGCAGGCCACTGAGCAGGGCCCCGATCAACGCCACGGCGGTGACGGGGTTGCTGCCTCGGCGGGCCAGTGGTTCGAGCACCGAATTGAACACCCCCAGGCTGAAGGCCACCAGGTAGCGCGGGTAGCGCGTCACGTTGAGAAAAAATTCCTTCATGGCTCGCGGTGCGTGGCGGTGCCCCCTGGCGAGGGTTTACGGAATGAGAGCTACTCTGCCGCCACGGGGTTCGCAGCGACGAAGTTGGAGCTTTACCAGTTCAGGCATTCCGCCTTCTGCGAGAAGGTCAGGTTGATTCTGGCCGCTCGCCGGCTGCCCTACAGCGTTGTGGAGGTCACCCCCGGCTTCGGTCAGCTGGAGTTGTTCCGGCTCTCGGGGCAGCGGCAGGTTCCGGTGATCCGCGATGGGGTGGAGGTGATCGCCGATTCCTCGGCCATCGCCGTCTACCTCGATGCTCAGGGGGAGGCACCGCCGCTGATTTCCGCGGCTCCAGCCGAGCGGGCCCGGGTGCTGCTGCTTGAAGACTGGGCCGACACCACCCTGGCTGCCGGGGTTCGTCTGGCTCTGCTGCAGGCCGCCAGCCAGGACGGTGTCCTGCGTGGAGCCCTGCTGCCGGAGGCCACGCCGGGTCCTCTGCGTTCTCTGCTCGGGGCACTGCCGGGGGAATTGCTCAGCGGCCTCGGCGAGGTGATCGGCCGCGATGGCCGTCAGCAATTGCAGGCCAGCCTGGAGCAACTGGCTGCGCTGGTCGGCAGCCAGCCGTTCCTGGCCGGCGATCAGTTGTCGCTCGCCGATCTGGCCGTCGCGGCCCAGCTCTATCTGCTTCGCTTCCCCGCCAGCGCCGGAGCGCCCCTGGCGGGCCTGGGGGTTCCTGGTCTGGCCGATCATCCCCTGCTGCTGCCGTTGTTCGACTGGCGGGATCAGCTCTATCTCACGGTGGGCAGGGTTGCTGAGCTGATCGACCCGACCAGTCCGCTGGATTGATCAGCGGCTCCAGGGGCAGGGCCAGGATGGTGTTCGCTTTGCCCCTGCCATGTCCGATCCGCTTCTGCGCGAATGCGATCACTACGTGGTTCTGGAGCCCCGGTTCGGCGAACGCACCCTCACAGCGCTCGAAACCGTCGACTGGCTGGCCGAACGGCTGGCGGAGCTGGCCGAGCCACCGGCTGACCTGGCTGACTTCCCCAACGATCGAGCCCGGGCCGAACGGTTGCTCGACACGGCCTGTGAGCTTGAGCTGGAGCCCGGCCTGACGGTGCAATGGTTTGCGGTGCGGCTGGAGCCGCCCCGCCGCTAACGCCCGTTGAGCACCCCGGGCAGGGCCATCAGCACCTGCTTGGCCACGTCCGCCGGCGGGCGCCCATCCTGCTGGATCTGCAGATCCGCCAGGCCATAGAGCGGACGCCGCTGCTCGAGCAGGACCCGCAGGCGCTCGGCCGGATCAGGACCGCTGATCAGGGGTCTGGGTGTGGGATCGGAGCGCAGACGCTCCAGCAGCACCGACTCCGGTGCATCGAGCCAGACCACCAGACCCTGCTGGAGACGGCCCCAGTTCTCGCTCCGCAACACCACCCCCCCACCGGTGGCCACGACCAGCGAATGCCAGCTGGCGATCCGGGCCAGAACGGCTGACTCCAGATCCCGGAAGCCCTGCTCCCCCTCGGTCTCGAACAGCTCCGGGATCGTCTGCGCGGCGGTCTGCTCCAACACCCGGTCGGCATCGATGAAGCGATAGCCCAGGCCGTCGGCCAGGGGCCTGCCGACGGCACTCTTGCCTGCACCCATCATTCCCACCAGATAGAGATTGATGCCGCCGAGGCGCTCTGCCAGCGGTCGATCAGTGGAGCAGGGATCTGGGGAGGACATCAAAAAACGCGGCGAGCCATGGCCACCGGCTACCCATCCATGGCCCTCCCTAGGATGCAGCAGCGCCAGAATTGTTTCGATGTCGGCCCAGGGCTTGATCACCAAAGGCAAGCCGCCTGCGGAGCCGAGATCCGTTGAGCGGTTCTCCGGCCATGGCGAGGGCCGTGGCTGCGTGATCACCCGCCGCGCCACCTTCAGCTCCAGCCATCTCTACCGATTGCCCGAGCTCAGTGATGCCGAGAACCTGGCCCGTTTCGGCCGTTGCAGCCTGGCCCCCGGCCATGGTCACAACTACGAACTGATCGTGGCGATGGCTGGTGGCCTCAACCAGGACGGCATGGTGCTGAATCTCTCCGATGTCAAGCACGCCATCCGCCGCGAAGTCACCGAGCAGCTTGATTTCCGCTTCCTCAACGACTGCTGGCCGGAGTTCGATCTGCGGGGCCCTGCGGGCCGGCTGCCCACCACCGAGGCCCTCTGCCAGGCGATCTGGCAGCGCCTGGCGCCCCATCTGCCCCTGATCGGCCTGCGCCTCTACGAACAACCCACCCTCTGGGCCGACCTGCTCGACGACACCATGGAAGCCTTCCTCTCGATTCGCACCCATTTCGCCGCCGCCCATCGGCTGGCCCGCCAGGAGCTCTCCCAGGCCGAAAACGAGCGGATCTACGGCAAGTGCGCCCGCCCCCACGGCCACGGCCACAACTATCTGCTCGATGTCACGGTGAGGGGCACGATCGATCCCCGTACCGGCATGGTCTGCGATCTGGCCGAACTCCAGCAGATCGTCAACGATCTGGTGGTGGAGCCCTTCGATCACACCTTCCTCAACAAGGACGTGGTCCACTTCGCCAGTTGCGTGCCCACCGCCGAGAACATCGCGCTCCACATCGTCGATCTGCTCGCCGCCCCGGTCGCAGCCACCGGGGCGCGTCTGCACAAGGTGCGCTTGCAGGAGAGCCCCAACAATGCGGCCGAAGTCTTCGCTGAAACGCCTCTGCTCGACATGCGGCCGGCTGCCCTCGAGGCCCTCGCCGCTGTCTGAACCTGTGGCCCCGGCGAGGCCCCTGCTTCGTCTGGTGCTGGCCGTCAGCCTTGACGGACGGTTGGCCCCTCCGGCTGGCGGAGCTGCCCAGCTGGGTGGACGTGGTGATCGCCGTGTGCTGGAGGAGTCCCTGGCCTGGGCGGATGGCTGTCTGATCGGCGCCCGCAGCCTGCGGCTGCACCGAAGCACCTGCCTCATCCACCGGCCCCAGTTGCTCCAGGAGCGGCGGCAGGCGGGTCGTTCACCCCAGCCGATCGCCCTGGTGGCAAGCCGCAGCGCCGCTTTTGAGGCCAGCCTGCCCTTCTTTTCCCAGCCCCTGGAACGCTGGCTGCTCCAGGGGGGCACTGGAGTTCCGGCCCACCGGCCTGGCCTGGAGCCGCTGCCGCCGGGGTTCGATCGCCAGCTGCCCGTGGAGAGCTGGTCAAGCGCCCTGCCTGAGCTCAGGCGCCTGGGGCTGGAGCGATTGGTGCTGCTGGGCGGTGCCCAGCTGGCTGCCGGCCTGCTGCAGGGCCACTGGGTGGATGAGATCCAGCTCACGCTCTGCCCAGTGCTGCTGGGTGGTCCCCATGGCTGGTGTCCAGCCACGGCGCTGCCGTGGGGCCAGAGCTGGGAGCTGGTGGAACATCGCTCCCTGGGCGAAAGCGAACTGCTGCTGCGCTACCGGAGAGCTGCGCTCATCCCGGCGGAAGGCCGAAACGTTGCTTCAGCTCCCGCATCGGCACCTCCTTGAGGGTGTCGGGAGGGAGGCCCAGCAGCCTGGCGGCGCAACGCTTCACCACCACCTCGCTGTCATCGCCGAAGCGTCCGGCCACCAGTTCGGTGATCACTCCGAAGCTGCGGCCACTGGTTTCGGCCTCCTTGATCAGGCAGTGACTGGCTGGTCCAGCCAGCTGGCGGCACGGTTCCCGCAGGCTGCGTTCCAGCCCGCTCTGTCCTCCTGCCGCCACATTCAGGCAGAGCTGGGTGAGGCGCTGCTCCAGCTGGGGCCGCATCCACTGCAGCACCGGTCCAAGCAGGCTGGCTTGCGCCGGCGGGCCAGCCACCATCGCTTCAACCAGGGCAGCGAGCATCGCCGCACCGAATGCGCCCCGCCGCCAGCGGGTCGGGCCTGGGGCTGGGCGCTCAGATGGTCGGGTCATCCCGTTAGTTTTGCGCAGCCGTCGTCCGGTCGGATCGCCTTGGCCCATGGCTGAACTGCAGGCCCGCTGGCACCGGTCGATCGACGGGATTCCTGAGCACCAGTGGCAGGCTCTCACCGCTGCGTCCGGCCTGCCCTTCTACGACTGGCGCTGGCTGCATGGTCTGGAGCAATCCGGCAGCGTCGCTCCCCGCCAGGGTTGGCAGCCCTGTCACCTCGGCCTCTGGCGCGACCAGACCCTGGTTGCCCTCGCACCGCTCTATCTCAAAGGGCACAGCTATGGCGAGTTCGTCTTCGATCAGTCCTTCGCCCAGCTGGCTGGCCAACTCGGTCTGCGGTACTACCCCAAGCTGCTGGGCATGAGTCCGCTCAGCCCGGTCGAGGGCTATCGCTTCCATTTCGCCGCCGGTGAGCAGGCTCCTGCCCTCACAGCAGTGATGCTGGAGCTGATCGACGCCTTCTGCCGCGAGCAGGGCATCCTCAGCTGCAACTTTCTCTATGTCGATCCCAGCTGGCAGGTTCTGGGGGAGCAAGCCGGTTGCGCCACCTGGTTGAACCAGCAGAGCCTCTGGAGCAACGCTGGCTTCAGCAGTTTCGATGACTATCTGGCCAGTTTCAATGCCAACCAGCGCCGCAACATCCGCCGGGAGCGCCGCTCGATCGCCGAGGCGGGCCTCACCGTGACGGCGCTGGCCGGTGAGGATCTCTCGGAGGCGATGGTGATCCGCATGCACCGGTTTTATGCCCAGCATTGTGATCGCTGGGGAGCCTGGGGCAGCAAGTACCTCACCGAAGCATTCTTCAGCTTTGCCGCCGCCGAGTTGCGCCAGTCCATTGTTCTGTTCAGTGCCCATCGCGGTGACCCCGGTGATCCGGTTGCGATGTCTCTCTGCGTTCACTCGGCAGATTCGTTGTGGGGGCGCTACTGGGGCAGCAACGAGGAGATCGAGAATCTTCACTTCGAGGTTTGTTACTACGCCCCGATTGCCTGGGCGATCAGCCAGGGTCTCCGCCGCTTCGACCCCGGCGCCGGTGGCAGCCACAAGCGTCGCCGTGGATTCGTTGCTCAGCCCCGGGCCAGCCTGCATCGCTGGTACGAGCCACAGTTCGATCGGTTGCTGCGCAGTTGGTTGCCGGCCGCCAATGCCCAGTTGCTTGAGGAGCTGGAGGCGGTCAATGCCGAGCTTCCCTTCAGCCGCCGCGAGCTCCCCCTGGATGCCGCCTAGGGTTGGCGGTGGATTGAGGCAGGAACGGGCATGACACAGACGTTGTCACCGGAGGCCCTGGAGACACTGGATGGCCTCGATGAGCAGCTGTCCGATCGCTTCATCAACCTCGATCCGGCCGGCTATCTGTTGATCAAGCTCGATCTGGAGGCGGGCCTGCTGATCGCCGAGCACTACCGCAACGACATCAACGCCCAGGGGCTGGCCACCGATCCCGAAACCGGCGCTGTGCTCAGCTGCCGCGGCGGCGACCCACGCCTTCCGGCCAGGATTTATCGCGGCAGAACCGCCAAGGAACTGGGGATCGAGCTCACTGAAGCGGCCGAAGATTCACCGCTCAGTCGCCTCGACCATGCGCTTTACCTCGGGCGGGAGCTCCAGAAAGCGGAGGCCTGCCTCAGGGAAGGCAAGCCCTACATCCAGGATTAGGAGGCTGGAACCAGCCGGGATGTGGATCAGGCCGGCTGCAACTCCTTGATCACGGCCGAGGCCGGCGGCAGCTCGGGAGGCAGGGTCTTGAGCTGATCTTCGATTTCGTGGGTGACCACACTCCGGTACTCCATGAAGTGTTCGTTGTGGGCCAGCACGACGAGAAACTGTTCGAGCTGGGCTGGGTTCTGACGGGCAATGCCAAGCATGTAACGCCAGAAGCGCCCACGGGTATCGCGCTTGATTCCCTGTCGCCACACCACGATCGCCAGGGCCCGAACATCTGTCCAGCTGGGCAGCTTGGCGGTGGCATCGGCAGGCTTGACGAAGGGCTTCCAACGCGGCGATCCCACTTTCAGGTAATAGTGGTAAACCCGGTCCATGTAGGCATTGGGCTCGTAGAGGGCGCAGAAGGCGTCAACGTATTCGGTGGCGATTTCGCGGATCGGTCTGGTTGGTACGAAGTTGAGCAGATTCGTCTGATTCACTCCTTTGGCGGCGGCCTTGTCCTGCACAAGCCTGCCCTCCTTCTCAAGGCGATACCAGAGCCCCGTATTGGGAAGCGCCTGCAGCATTCCCATCATGGCGGCGGGTATGCCGGTGCGGGAGACGAACTCAACAATGCGCTGGCCAGCACCGGTTTTTTCGCCATCGAAGCCAATGATGAATCCAGCCATCACGCGGATGCCATAGGAGGTGATCCGGTCCACGGATTCTTCCAGGGAACTGCGCATGTTCTGGAGTTTCTTGGCTGTTTCCAGGCTGGCTTCGTCGGGTGTCTCGATGCCGAGGAAAACACTGTCGAATCGGCTTTCAGCCATCATCTGCATCATCTCCTCATCGGAGGCCAGATCCACGGAGGCTTCAGTGGCAAAGCTGAAGGGATAGCCATGCTCAATCTGCCACTCCTTGATGGCGGGAAGCAACAGCTTGGCGTTGCGCTTGTTGCCGATGAAATTGTCGTCAACCAGAAAGATCGAACGCCGCCAGCCGAGATCAAAGAGGCGCTGCAACTCAGCTACCAACTGTTCAGGTGATTTGGTGCGTGGCTTGCGCCCGTACAGAACGATGATGTCGCAGAATTCGCACTGGAACGGGCAACCCCTGGAAAACTGAACCGACATCGAGTCGTAAGCATCAAGCTCGAGAAGGTCGAAACGTGGGATGGGCGTACCCGTGACATCGGGCTTTTCGCCATTGGAGGAAAAGCGCCCCTGGCTTTCTCCCCGCTCGATCGCTTCGATGAACATCGGCAGGGTGATTTCCCCTTCATCGAGCACCTTGAAATCGGCGAGATCAAGCTCCGGCGCATCCGGCGTCGAGCTGGCGAACGGGCCTCCGACCGCCACGGGCAGGCCCCGTTGCTTGGCCTTGGCGATCTGGGCGGCCATGTCGGCCTTCTGCACGATCATCCCGGAGATGATCACCAGCTCGGCCCACGTCCACTCCTCTTCCGTCACCTCGCGCACGTTGCGGTCGGCCAGCTTGAACTCCCAGTGCTGGGGAAGCAGTGCCGCAACGGTGACCATGCCCAGCGGGGGCAGCAGCACCTTGCGATTGACCAGCTCGAGGATCTTCTCGTAACTCCAGAACGTCTTGGGAAATTCCGGGTAGATGAGCAGGGCGCGCATGCCGTTCCGGGTATCGATGGATTCCACGCAGACCTTTGTTCCGCCAGGGCGGTTGGATCCCGTGATGATTGGCTGCCACCCTAGGCGCTTCCGAAACGATCAGGCCACGCTCTGCTCTAATGACGAGGCTGTGTGCCTTCGGTCACCATGGGCGTCGTGCTTTATCTGGGTCTTGTCGGGGCTGGCCTGGTCACGGCCTTCCTGCTGTCCACGGTCCTGCGTGGCATCAAGTTGATCTGACCCCGGGGTTCTCCAGCACCTCCAGCAGGGTCCGGGGCCGGAGGGTCAGCTCCCAGAGAGCGAGAACCAGTCCGACCCCTCCCATCAGAGCGAAGGTGGCGGACAACCCCAGGCGCAGGCTCAGAAAGGCGGCCAACAGTCCGCTCAGACCACCGCCGCCCAGGAAGGCGATCTGACCCAGGCCGGCCATCCGTCCCCGCAGCACGGGTGCGGCGGCCACCTGGGTGATCAGGTTGCTGCCGGCCAGCAGACCGGCGGTGCCGGCGCCGATCGCGAAGCTCATCGCCAGCTTGAATCCACTGCCGGCGGGGAGGGCCATGCCCAGTTGGGCCAGGCTGGTCAGCAGGGTGCATCCCCCCAGCAACAGGGATGGTCGCCTGCTGAGCCAGTGGCTGTTGCGCTGCAGCAGAAGCCCACCGCTGATGCTTCCTGCCGCCAGCACACTGGTGAACAGGCCGAGCGCCTGGGGGCTGGGCCCGAGCACCTGCCGGGCGATCAGGGGGGCGAGGCCGGGGTGGAAGAACACGGCCAGGCAGGCCAGGGCCGTGAACACCAGCACGTGGCGAAGGGGAGCGCCGCATTCCCTCCAGGCCGTGGCGAGCGAGCCGGCTTTGCCCTGCTGGCTGCGTTGTTCGGCCGCTCGGTTGGGCTTGAGCAGCCAGACCACCGTGGCAATCGGCAGGAGGTAGCTGGCCGCATCGATGCTCAGGGCCGCCGTCGGGCCACTGAGGGCGAGCAGCACGCCGCCGATCGGTGGACCGATCAGTTTGCCGACGTTGAACACCACCGAGAAGCTGGTCAGATAGGGCGCCAGCTGCTGGGGCTCATCCACCAGCAGGGAGCAGTATTTGTTGCGGGCCGTGAGTTCGAAGGCGCTCGAGAGCCCAACCACCAGGGTGCTCAGCAACAGCAGGACAATCTGGGAGGTTCCCGACAGCAGGGGAATGGCGATTGCCCCGAGCGAGGCGCCGCTCAGCAGCCCCCACTGGGAGCGGATCAGCACTTTCTCGCAGCCCAGACGGTCGGTGAGTTCTCCGGCGCGACCACTCACCAGCAGGCTGGGCATCGCCAGGGCGGCGAAGTGCAGTGCCAGCAGCAGGGGGTTGGCCGTGTCGTGCATCAGGATCCAGCCCTTGGCCGTGATCCCCGCGAAGGAGCCGGCGGTGCTGAGCCCCGAGGCGATCAGAAAGGTGGTGCGCTGGTTCCGAAGGATCCAGCCCCTCACGCACCAGCCCCCAGGGCGGCCACGGCGTCCTCCACCATCGCCCTGGTCCCCACCACCTCTCCGATCAGGTCGTAGGTGTCCGCTGCTGTGATCCGCACCGGCACCAGGGTCCCGGGTGCGGCGCAGAGCCCACCCTCACCGGGGTGAACCCGCACTTCGCCGTCCACGTCGGGGGCGAAGCGGGCACAGCGGCCGAGCATGGCTCCGCTGGCCGGGTTCTCCTGCTCGATCAGCACATCGACGATGCGGCCCACCCAGGTGGCGTTGCGGGCGGCGGCGATCGGTTGCTGCAGGGCCATCAGCCGATCCCTTCGCTGCATGGCGATCTCAGGCGGAACCGGTTGCGGCAGGTCGGCGGCGGCCGTTCCTTCTTCCGATGAGAATGTGAACACGCCGACGTGGTCGAAGCGCTGCTCCTCCACGAAGTTCAGCAGATGCTGGAACTGTTGCTCCGTTTCCCCCGGGAAGCCGACGATGAAGGTGGTGCGCAGCACGGCATCAGGCAACTGGGAGCGGATGCGCTCGAGCAGGGCACCGTTCACATCGGCCTGCCAGGGGCGGTTCATCGCCCGCAGCACGTCGGGGTGGCTGTGCTGGAGCGGCAGATCCAGATAGGGCAGCACGTTGGGCACCTCCCGGTAGGCGGCAAGCACCTCCGGGGTGAGGCCGGTGGGGTAGGCGTAGTGGACCCGGATCCAGGGAATCTCCACTTCTCCGAGCGCCCGCAGCAGCTCGGCCAGCCGTGGTTTGCCGTAGAGATCCAGGCCGTAGTTGGTGGTGATCTGGCTGATCAGAACCAGCTCCTTCACCCCCTCAGCCGCCAGTTGGTGAGCCTCGGCCAGGATCGATTCGATCGGCCGGGAGCGCTGATCACCGCGCAGCCTGGGGATGATGCAGAAGGCGCAGCGATAGTCGCAGCCCTCGGCCACCTTCAGGTAGGCCACCGCTTCGGAAGTGGTGCGGTAGCGGGGCAGGTGTTCGTCTCCGACAAAGGAGGGGGTGGCGCTCACCCGGTTCACCCGTTCGCCCTGCTCAACTCGCTGCAGCACCTCAACGATGTGCTGGTAGTCGCCGGTGCCGACGATCGCCCGGGCTTCCGGCAGCGATTCGAGCAGCTCTTCCTGGAAGTGTTGTGCCAGGCATCCGGCGATGATGATCTGCTTGCCCTGTTCAGCCAGTCCCACCAGGGTGCGAACCGATTCGGTGCGGGCGTCCTGAATGAAGCTGCAGGTGTTCACCACCACCACGGCCGCTTCGCTTTCATCGGCACTGATGCCATAGCCAGCCTGGGCCAGCAGGCCGAGCATGTGCTCGGTATCCACCCTGTTCTTCTCGCAGCCCAGGTGGGCAAAGGCCACAGTGGGTTTGCTGGCGGCTTGGCTCATCGGAGGTTCGGGTCCCAGGCCGGTCTTGACACCCTATGAGATGCACAACCGCGACACTCCCCCGAGCGGCTTCCTGATTCCGGATCGCTGGCAGGGCCTGTTTGCTCAGCCCTGCCCGTTGATCGGGGTGATTCATCTCAGGCCCTTGCCGGGTTCACCCGGCTGGCAGGGGGATTTCGGCGCGGTGCTGGCTGCGGCGCTTGCCGATGTCCGCGCCTATCGCGATGGCGGCGCCGATGGCCTGATCGTGGAGAACTTCGGTGATGTGCCCTTCTGGGGCGGGACCGTGCCGCCGGAAACCGTGGCGGCCATGACCCGCCTGGCCACCGAGCTGGTGGCCGAAACCTGCCTGCCGGTTGGAATCAACGTGCTTCGCAATGATGCCCTGGCGGCTCTGGCGATCGCCCAGGTGAGCGGAGCCAGGTTCCTGCGGGTCAACGTGCTGAGCGGTGCCACCGTCACCGATCAGGGTGTGATCGAGGGTCAGGCGGCCGAGCTGCTGCGCCGCCGCCGCCTGCTGGGGGCTGAATCCATCCTGATTCTTGCCGATGTTCTGGTCAAGCACGGCGCGCCACTGGCGCCGCTCGGCATGGCCGAAGCTGTGGCTGATGTTCTCCAGCGCGGCGGGGCGGACGGGGTGATCGTCTCCGGGGCCGGCACCGGCCAGCCCACCGTCCGGCGCGACCTGGAGCAGGCGATGGCCGCGGCCAGGGGGGCACCGGTGCTGATCGGCAGTGGAGCCACCCCGGCGCTGATGGGCCAGTTGGCCTCCTGCTGCAACGGGGTGATCGCCGGCACCGCCCTCAAGCAGGATGGAGTGGTGAGCGGTGCTGTGGACCGGCAACGGGTGACCGCCCTCAGGCGGGTGCTGCCACAATCGCCCAACTGGCAACATCCGCCGTGAGCACCACCCGCCTGAGCAGTCGCCTGAGCAGCCGTCGCCGCAGTGAACCCAATCATCGCTGGATACGCGTGGTGATGGCCGTGCTGGCCACCATCGGCATGATCGACACCGGCACGATCACCCTCAAGCGCTGGGGTGTGATCGGCCAGCTCACCTGCCCAGGGGGAGCTGAAGGCTGCGACAAGGTGCTCAACAGCGTCTGGGGCAGTTTCTTCGGCCAACCCCTCTCCCTGTTCGGCTTCCTGGCCTACACCGCGGTGCTGCTGCTCGCCCTGCTGCCGTTGGTCCTGCGGGGTGAGCTGCGCACCAGCCTCTCGGAGCGCAGCTGGTGGGGGCTGTTCCTGCTCACCGGCGGCATGCTGGTGTTCAGCCTGCTGCTGATGGGCCTGCTGATCTTCAAGATCCAGGCGTTCTGCTTCTTCTGCGTGCTCTCGGCGGTGCTCAGCCTGTTGCTCTTCGTCCTGAGCCTGTTCGGCGGCGACTGGGAAGACCGTGGCCAGCTCGTTTTCCGTGGTGTGATCGTTGCCCTCGTGGTGGGCCTGGCCGGGCTCGGCTGGGCGGCGTCCGTCGACAGGCCGGCTGCCCTCACCACCAAGGGCACACCGCCTCCCGTCGTCAGGGCCAGCACCCCGGCCACCATCGCCCTGGCGGAGCACCTCAAGGCCCAGGGCGCCGTGATGTATTCCGCCTATTGGTGCCCCCATTGTCATGAACAGAAGGAACTGTTCGGCAAGGAGGCAGCCGCGAAACTCACAGTGGTCGAATGTGCCCCCGATGGGGTGAACAACCAGAGGGCCCTGTGTGAGGCGAAGAAGATCGAGGGGTTCCCCAGCTGGGAGATCAACGGACGGATGGAATCGGGGGTCAAGCCCCTCGCCAGGCTGGCGGAATGGAGTGGGTTCAAGGGCCCGGTCGCACCCTGAAGTGAGCTCCAGGCTCAGCCCAGGCGGCTGGGCGGTTCGCTGAGCGGATCCGTGCCGATCGGCCTGCCCCGTTCCTGAATGGTGTGCCGCTGCCAGAACGGTTGCGGTGCGGGAGCGTCGGTGCGGTAGTGGCCGCCGCGGCTTTCCTGGCGAAACAGGGCCGCGGCGATCAGCAGCTCAGCCAGGATCAGCATCTGCCTGAGATCCTGAAGGGGGCGAAGCCGACTCTGCTGCAGGGGAGTGAGTTGCAATTGCCCGCCAGGGGCCAGTCGATCCAGTTGCCGTGCCAGCGGCTGGTGATCCAGCTCCAGGCGTTCCGCCTGGGTGATCAGCAGGGCCCGGCTCAGCGCGGTGCCACGGCGCTCCACTCCCGCCACGCGCCAGCAACGCCTTCGCAGGGCGTCGATCCTGGCCGTGATGCCGGGGCCATCGAGATCCTGGCCGGCAGCCTCATCCGCTGCCACCCAGGGTTCCGCCTGGGCGTCATCGTGCTGGGGCCAATCGTTTGGCGCCAGCTGCAGATCACCCAGCTGGCGGGCGAACACCAGGCATTCCATCAGCGAGTTGCTGGCCAGACGGTTGGCGCCGTGCACCCCCGTACTGGCCACTTCACCGATGGCGTAGAGCCCAGGCAGGCTGGTGGCCGCCGTCAGGTCGGTGCTCACTCCCCCCATCCAGTAGTGGGCGGCCGGAGCAATCGGAATCGGCGTGGTGGTGGGCTCAAGCCCCAGCTCGCGGCAGCGCCCGAGGATGGTGGGGAACTGCCGCTCCAGGAGCTCGGTTCCCACCGGTCTCAGGTCGAGCCAGAGCCGATCAACCCCCTGCTCCTGCATGGTCCGCACCAGGGCGCGACTCACCTGATCACGCGGGGCCAGGTCGCCGCCGGCCAGCTGGGCCACCGGGCTGAGGCCCTGGTCATCGATCAGCCGGGCCCCTTCCCCCCGGACCGCCTCGGAGATCAGGAAATGGGGAGCCCCCGGCAGCATCAGGGCGGTGGGATGGAATTGGACGAATTCGAGGTCGCGAACCTGGGCACCGGCCCGCCAGGCCATCGCCACACCGTCACCGGTGGCCTGGGCCGGGTTGGTGGTTTTCTCGAAGAGATGACCGCCGCCACCGCTGGCCAGCACCACCGCTCCAGCCCTCAGCCACCGCACCCGACTCCCTTCCAGCACCTGCAGACCGAGGCACCGTCCCTGCTCGACCCAGAGCCTGAGGGCCAGCAGTCCCTTGCCCTGCTGCAGCTGCGGCCTGCGGCTCGCCTCCCGTTCCAGGGCCTCCACCAGCGCGCCCCCGGTCCGGTCCTGGGCATGCAGGACCCTGCGGTGGCTGTGGGCTGCCTCCAGGGTGGCGCTCAGTCCCCCTTCCACCCGATCGAAGGCCATGCCGAGCTCGAGCAATCGCCTGACGCAGCCGGGGGCCTGATGGACCAGCAACTCCACCGCCCCGACATCGCAGAGACCGGCGCCGGCTTTGAGAGTGTCGTTTCGGTGGCTCTCGAAGCTGTCTTCGGGCCCGGTCACCGCGGCAATGCCTCCCTGGGCCCAGCGGCTGGCCGAGCGGGGTGCTTTTTCCTTGCTGATCAGCAGGACCCGAAAATCCGCAGGCAGCTCCAGG
The DNA here is from genome assembly GCF_025128115.1 of Synechococcus sp. CS-1326. Lineage (NCBI taxonomy): Bacteria > Bacillati > Cyanobacteriota > Cyanophyceae > Synechococcales > Synechococcaceae > Synechococcus > Synechococcus sp. CS-1326. The sequence goes on from NZ_JAHLYV010000007.1 coordinate 39,306, forward strand.
CAGGCCATCAGTCCGGCGGCGCCACCGCCGACGACGACGACATCCCATCGCCTGGCCAGCGGCCCTGGGAGGGCGGCGTCAGCAGCCATGGGGCCCGTCAAGGAGCCAACAAAAAAGCCGCCGGATCACTGCCGACGGCTTGAGCCAGGAGCAGGACCTGTCTGCTCAGCGGTAAACCCCGTTGTTGATCCGATCGAACCCTTCATTCAGGGCAATGGAAGATGGAGTGATCGTGAAGTTGTCGCGGTACTTCTGGAAGAGTTCCTTCTGCCGCTCGGTGAGATCAAGGTTCAGCACATCATCGATGGCCTCGTAGGGCCCCCCCAGCACGATCTTGCCCGCCAGGGTGGGATACATGCCTGGAAACTGCTGAAAGCTTCTGACTGGAGAGTTGTTCAGGTCCACCTTCCCTTCGGAAGCGGCAATCTTGTCGTCGGCAACGTTCCGACGCTCTTCCGCCTGGGCGGCGGCGGGAAGGAACAGGGTGAGAAGCAGACCGGCAACAAGCACACCGCTCATCAGCCAGGCAACCAGCCGTTTCATCGAAAATCTCCTCGAGTTGATCGCCGGACGGGATCCAGCCAAAGGCTACAGGCGCGCTCCGGTGATTCCAGGCTCGCCTGCTTGAGCATTCGCAGTTCTTCAATACCAACCGGCTCGGCCGCTCAGATCAGGCCACTCAGCCGGGGGCAGAGCAGGGCAGCCGCCAGAAAGAGACCATCCACCACCAGGGTGGTTCGCAGGACGGCGGCAGCGATCTTCCCTGGGGCTCCGGCTCGCCAGAGCTGACCGGCGGCCCAGAGCAGGGCGATGGCGGCCAGGGCGACGGGGAGCAGGGCCTCGGGGTGGGCAAGCTGGCGGCCCGCCAGGTTGAGCAGTCCTGGAGCGTCGCTGAGAGGGGCGTTCAGGACCAGGGGCCAGTAAGGCATCACTCCGGCCAGGGCCATGGTGGCGTCGGTGCAGGCCGTTCCGACCAGGGATGCGAGGTAGAAGGCACAACCGTTGCTCCAGCGTCCGTTCAGGCCGGCAAGAGCCAGCGGAAGGGCAAAGGCCTCGATCGGCAGGTGAAGGGCTGGGTGAAGCCGAAACCATCCCCAGAACAGGCATCCCCCCAGCCAGCTGCCGGCGAAGCCGACCAGCAGCTGACCAAGGCTGGCCCAGCGGCCCCCGTTCAGGCGATCGAGCAGCAGGCCCATCGCCAGCAGGCCAGCGGTGAACAGCGATGCACTGAAGGGATGGAGCCTTACCCAGGGTGCCTGGAGGAAAACGGGCAACACAACCAGCAGAGCTGCCATCGCCGGAAGAGGCAACCCTGCCTGTCGCCCTCGCGCCGAAGGGGAGGGAATCCGAAGCTGCAGGCTGGCTGGAGCGGGGGGAGAGAGGGTGGCAATGGCCCCAGGCACCGGCACGTGTAACAAAAGGTTTTCAACCTTAAGGGGGGCTGGGTCCTGGTGCGTTTCGCCTCCAGGCCATAGGGTCGGAACTTCCCATTTTTGATGCCCCCGATGCCCGCCGCCATCCAGCCTCCGGCGCTGGGGCTTTTCGAGGCCTGCTGGCACGCCCTGGTGCTTGGGGTCGTTCAGGGGCTCACCGAGTTTCTGCCGATCAGCAGCACGGCCCATCTCAAGGTGGTGCCGGTGTTGCTGGGCTGGGGGGATCCTGGCGTCGCGGTCACGGCGGTGATCCAGCTCGGCAGCATCGGGGCGGTGATTCTTTATTTCCGTGACGACCTGGCCGCTGTGATCCGTGGCATCAGCCGCGCCTTTCGCCTGGGTCAATGGAAGGACCCCTCGGCGCGGCTGGGGCTGGCGATGGTGATCGGCACCGTGCCGATCGTGCTCGCCGGTCTGGCTATCAAGGTGTTCTGGCCGGGCTACGAAACATCCGCCTTGCGTGGGATCGCTTCGATCGGAATTGTTTCGATCGTGATGGCGTTGGTTCTGGCCCTGGCGGAAACGCTTGGCGCCAGGCGCCGGTCGCTGCCCCAGGTCCGTCCGATCGATGGGGTCTGGGTCGGGCTGGCCCAGGCCCTGGCCCTGATTCCAGGAGTGTCGCGCTCCGGCAGCACCCTGACGGCCTCGCTTTTCGATGGCTGGGAGCGATCGGCGGCGGCCCGTTTTTCCTTTCTGTTGGGTATCCCCGCCATCACCCTGGCCGGCCTTGTCGAGCTGAAGACGGCCTTTGCCGCCGACGCGGCCCTGGGGCCTGTGCCGATGCTGGTCGGGATCGCGGCGGCGGCGGTGGTCTCCTGGCTGGCGATCGCCTGGTTGCTGCGTTTTCTTCAGAACAACAGCACCTGGGTGTTCGTGGCCTACCGGCTCGGTTTCGGGGTGTTCCTGCTGGCCTGGGTGGCCCGGTCGGGGGGTGCTGCCGGCTGAGCTGATCGTCGTTCAGACTGAAGGGTCTGTGGAACCGCTGATCCCGTGTGGAATGAGCCTTCCGCCGGCGTCTCGCTGGATGTCGGCGCCGTCGATCGCCTCCCCCAGCCGGCGGTTGTGTCCACCGTGGCGCCCGGTTCGATCGGTGAGGAGCTCGGCTTTCAACCCGGCGATCGGTTGCTCAGCATCAATGGCCTCAGGCCCAGGGACCTGATCGATCTGCAGGTGCTGGTCGGTGAGGAAGACCTGGTGCTCGAGGTGGAGGACCCGGAGGGTGTTCTGCACCGGCTGGAGATCGAGAAGGATGCCGACGACGGTTTGGGGCTGGGCTTCACAGAAGCGTTGTTCGACGGGCTGCGGCAATGCAACAACCACTGCGCGTTCTGCTTCATTGATCAGCAGCCCCCCGGTCAGCGCGAAAGCCTCTACGTCAAGGACGACGACTTCCGGCTCAGCTTCCTCTACGGCTCCTATCTCACCCTCACCAACCTCACCCCGGCCGACTGGGGGCGGATCGAAGATCAGCGGCTTTCGCCGCTGTTCGTTTCGGTCCATGCCACGGATCCGGAGCTGCGGCAACGCCTTCTGGTCAATCAGCGGGCTGGGCTGCTGATGGAGCAGCTGGCCTGGTTCGCGGAGCGGCGCCTGCAGATCCACGCCCAGGTGGTGGTCTGTCCGGGTCTGAACGATGGTGCGGCCCTGGAGCGCAGCCTCCATGACCTGGCCAGCTTCGCTGCCGAACCCTGGCCGGCGGTGCTTTCCGCGGCGGTGGTGCCTGTCGGGCTGACCCGCTTCCGGCCCCAGCAGGATGGTCTGGTGCCGGTCGATCGGGACTGTGCACGCACCGTGATTGCCCAGGTGGAGCCGATCCAGGAGCACTTCCTCTCGAGATTGGGCAGCCGCTTCGCCTGGCTCTCGGATGAGTGGTATCTGATCGCCGGCCTGCCTCTGCCTCCCCGCTCCGCCTACGAAGACCTCCCCCAGCAGGAGAACGGCGTCGGCAGCATCCGGGCCTTCCTTGAATCCCTGGAGCGGGCCACCGAACCCTTGCCGGAGCGCCTGGCGGCTCCCCGCCGGATCAGCTGGGTGGTGGGGCGGCTGGTGGCCGAGGCCCTCCAGCCGGTGGTGGATCGCCTCAACCGCGTTGATGGGTTGGAGGTGATCCTGCATGGTCTGCCCAGCCCCTACTGGGGCCAGGATCAGGTGGTCACGGGCCTGCTGACCGGATCCGACCTGCTGACGGGGCTGGCTGGCCTGGATCTGGGCGATCAGCTTCTTCTCCCCTCGGTGGTCCTGCGCCAGGGAATGCCTGTCTTTCTGGACGACCTCAGCCTCGACGCGTTCAGAGCCCGTTGCCCGGTGCCGATTCGCCTGGTGGATGGGGCGGATGATTTCGTGGCTGCCTGCATCGGCGAGCTGGCCTTTGTTCCTTAAGCTCTGCCTGAACACCGACCTCTCTGGCGTGCGGCCTTCCATCCTTGTCCTGTCGGCACTCGCCGGGATGGCCTGTCTCCCTGCCGTGGCTCAGCCGGCTTCGGTGCAGCCCGCCCAGCCCGTGGGCAGCGAGCTGCCCCTGGCCCCTGAGGTCCTGGGAAACCGTCCCAGGTCGGATCCCTCCGTGCTGGCTCCGGCAGCCAAGCAGCTCGAGCCCGGCCTGGAAGGGCTCAGTGGCCCACCCTCGCTGGCCCTGCCGACCAAGCCCACCCAGGTGAGGATCCAGGAACTCAGGCCCCTTGGCCTGCGTGAGGTGGAAACCATTGCCGAAGTCAACAACCCCAATCTGAAGGCTGTGGCCTCCCAGGTGGATCAGGCCAAGTCCAACCTGAGGGCCCAGATCTCCGCCTGGTATCCCAACATCAACCTCAACACGTCAAACAGTTTTCCAGGTTTGAACAATAGTTTTCGGAGTGATACAAATTTCCCGAGCCGCAGAACACCCTTCAACCCCACCTCCAACACCACCACGACCTCCAATCTGAGGTATGGCGGGCAGATGAGCATCGGCATCAACTGGGATCTGATCAATCCCCAACGGGTCCCTCAGATCGCCGCCGCCCGCGATCAGTATGAGCAGGCCCAGAATCAGTATCTGATCGCCTTGCGGGATCTGCGGCTTCAGGTGGCCCAGGCCTACTTCGATCTGCAACTTGCCGACGAAAATGTGAGAATCGGCCAGGAATCGGTGCGCGCTTCTCTGGTGAGTCTCAGGGATGCGAGGGCTCGTTTCCAGGCCGGTGTATCCACCAAGCTCGACGTTCTGCAGGCAGAAACCCAGCTTGCCCGCGACCAGCAGTTGCTCACCACAGCCCTGGCTGATCAATCCGTGGCCCGCCGCAGCCTGGCCGCCTTTCTTGATCTGCCCATGAACGTCACCCCCACGGCCAGGGAACCGGCGCGGGTGCTGGCCTCCTGGTTGCCCTCTCTGCAGGAGAGCATCGTGGCCGCCTATGCCTTCCGCGAGGAACTCGATCAGATCATTCTTGACATCTCGATTGCAAACAGCAATGCCAATGCCTCGATCGGAGCGGTGCAGCCCTTTCTCAGCATTGTGAATAACTTCGGCTGGAACCGCTTCAGTGGTGAGACCACCTCCAGAGCGATCAACACCAGCAATACCGATACGCTTACCTACGGCTTCGATAACACAATCGGGCTCAACTTGAGCTGGTCATTGTTTGATGGCGGTCGAGCCGCCGCCCAGTACCGCCAGCAGAAGCAGGTCGCTGAGGAAAATCGGTTCCGTTTCGCCAGTCGTCGCGATTCGATTCGCCAGGAAGTGGAATCGAGCTTCTATGAGCTGCTCAAGAACAATCGCGACATCGCCACCACGACCCGGGAAGTGATCTCGGCGCGGGAGACCCTCCGCTTGGCGCGGCTTCGATTCCAGGCCGGCGTCACGACCCAGCGGGAAGTTGTCGATACACAGCGCGATCTCACCCAGGCCGAGGTTCGTTACGCTCGCGCCGTCACCGACTACAACAAGCGTCTGGCTGAGCTGCGCCGCCGCACCGGTCTTGATCAGGTGGCGCTCTGCAAGCCTCCTGCCCTGCCGGGAAGCAAGCCAGCTCAGGACCCAGCCACCCAGATCCCGATCGAACCCCTGCCTCTGCAGCCGGCCTGCCAGCTCGACTCAAGCCTGTGAGCCAGCTTGGGCCAGGCCAGCTGGATTCCAGAATGTCCTTGATAAGGTCACATCGCTTTAAGCTGCCGCCCCGATGAACCCGGATGCTTCATCGGGCCCAGGGCTCTCCATCCCCGGCACCCTGAGGCTTGGCCTTTTCCAGGCCTGTCTCGGCTTTCTGGCTGTTGTTTTTGCCGGGCTGCTCAATCGGGTGATGGTCAGTGAGCTGGGGTTCCCAGGCCTTCTGGTGGGCGGCGCCCTGGCCTTCGAGCAGTTCGTTGCTCCCTCCCGGGTGCTGTTCGGCCAGATCTCCGATCGCTATGCCTGGGCAGGACGGCATCGCACCCCATACATCCTTGTGGGTGCTGCCGGCTTCTGCGGCCTGGCCGTGCTGGTGGTGCCGGTGATCTTCAGGCTGGCGAGGGCGTTCCAGGCGCAGGATTCCCAGGCGAGCCTGCTGGGGGGAGCCTTGCTCTGCGGATTGTTCGCCTGTTACGGGCTGGCTGTGTCGATGGCCAGCACCCCGTATCTCGCTCTGGTGATTGATCGCACCGGCGAGAAGGATCGCCCCAGGGCGGTCGGGATCATCTGGTGCATGCTCACTGTCGGCATCGTTGCTGGAGCGGTGGCGATTTCCCTCAGTCTTCGGAATCTCGATGGGGTGAAGGATCCCGCCGTACTCGAAGCGGTCCTGGGGCCATTCATGGTGCGCTCCGCCCTGGTTGTCTTCGCGCTGACCCTCCTGGCTGTTTTGGGGATGGAACCGGCCCAGACCGATCTGAGTCAGAGCGCCGAACGGGAGGATGCGATCACCCTGAGGCGGGCCTGGCAGCTGATCACCTCCAGCCGGCAGGTGGCCATCTTCTTTCTTTTTCTCGTCCTCTTCACCCTTGCCCTGTTCCTTCAGGATCCTGTTCTGGAGAGCTATGGCGCCGAAGTGTTCGGCATGCCGATCGCTGCCACCGCCGGTCTCAACGCTCTCTGGGGATCGGGGACCCTGATCGGCCTGGTGGCTGCGGGCTGGTGGATCGTTCCCAGGCTTGGACCGCTGGCCACGGCGCGGCTGGGCTGCCAGCTGATCGCCGCTTCGATGCTTCTGCTTCTTCTGGCTGGGCTCACAGCCCAGGTGGCCGTGCTCAAGACGGTGATGCTGGTGTTCGGCCTGGCCTCGGGGATCGGCACCAACAGCACTCTCTGCCTGATGCTTGACCTCACCCTGCCGGAGGCGGCTGGAACCTTTGTCGGGGTCTGGGGCCTGGCCCAGGCATTTTCAAGGGCCGTCGGCAAGTTGCTGGGGGGAGGTCTGCTCGATCTGGGGCGGGCCATCGGGCCGGATGGCTCGAGCTTTTTCCCCTTTGCCCTGGTGCTGTCGATCGAGGCTCTGGTCGCCTTTGCGGCGTTGTGGCTGCTCTCGGCGCTGAACCTGCGCCAGTTCCGTGAGGACACCAGCCGCAGCCTCAGCCGCGTCCTCTCGCTGGAACTCGGATGAGCGCGTCTGCCATGAGCCACCTTCCGCTGGGCGCCCTGCCGCTTGATGGCCTGCTCGATCAGGTGGCCACCCGGCAGCGCCTCGACTTCGGTCACATGGCCGCGGAGTCCAAGGCCGATGGCAGCCTGATCACGGCCTGTGACCGCTGGAGCGACGCGACCCTGGTGCACGGCCTGGGCCAGCTCTATCCCGGCGAAGGGGTACTCAGTGAGGAGGGAGAGAAACGGATCCCCCGGACCTCCGCCTACTGGGTGGTGGATCCCCTCGATGGCACCACGAACTTTGCCGCCGGCATTCCGTACTGGGCGATTTCCCTGGCCCGTTTCGAGCACGGCGTTCCGGTCTTGGCGATCCTCGATATTCCTCCCCTCCGGCAACGGATCGTGGCGGTGCGGGGGCAGGGGGCCTGGCGGAATGGCAAGCCTCTGCCTGCTCCCACATCCCAGGGCCAGGCGATCGGCTGCGCCTCGCTGTGCAGCCGATCGATCGGCGTCCTTCAGAGGCTGCCCGACCGGCGTTTTCCCGGAAAGATCAGATTGCTCGGGGTGGCCAGCCTCAATCTGGTCAGCGTGGCGATGGGCCAGACAGTGGCGGCGCTCGAAGCCACCCCGAAGATCTGGGATCTGGCTGCGGCCTGGCTGGTGCTCTCGGAGCTGGGCTGTCCGCTGCGGTGGCTGGTGACCAATCCAGCCCGCCTCCAGCCGGGCGAGGACCAGGCCCATGCCGATTTTCCCGTTCTGGCGGCCCGCGACCCCGCGACCCTCGAGATCTTCCTCCCCTGGGCAGAAGCACTTGTAGACGAGAGCTGATGTGATAGGTTATTGGACTGCGCGTGAGCCGGAAGGCAAAGCGCTGCAGGGCTTAGGGCAGAGGGAAGCGGAAGCCCCCGATGCTGTAAGTTTCAGAAGCGGCTGAGAGGCCGCCGAGCCAGAAGCCCC
>NZ_JAHLYV010000008.1:0-3017 GCF_025128115.1 Synechococcus sp. CS-1326
CCATGCTTCATTGAGCAAAGCCAAGTGTTGGTCAAGCCCTCGGTCTATTAGTACTCCTCCGCTTCACGCATTGCTGCGCTTCCACGTAGAGCCTATCAACGGGTGTTCTTCCCGTGACCTTACTGGCTTCAGCCATGAGAACACTCATCTTGAGGTGGGCTTCCCACTTAGATGCTTTCAGCGGTTATCCTCTCCGCACATGGCTACCCAGCGTTTACCGTTGGCACGATAACTGGTACACCAGAGGTGCGTTCCTCCCGGTCCTCTCGTACTAGGGAGAACTCCTCTCAATGTTCTTACGCATGCACCGGATATGGACCGAACTGTCTCACGACGTTCTGAACCCAGCTCGCGTACCGCTTTAATGGGCGAACAGCCCAACCCTTGGGACCGACTTCAGCCCCAGGTTGCGATGAGCCGACATCGAGGTGCCAAACCTCCCCGTCGATGTGAACTCTTGGGGGAGATCAGCCTGTTATCCCTAGAGTAACTTTTATCCGTTGAGCGACGGCCCTTCCACTCAGAACCGTCGGATCACTAAAGCCGACTTTCGTCCCTGTTCGACTTGTTGGTCTCACAGTCAAGCTTGCTTCTGCTTTTACACTCGTCGGCTGATTTCCAACCAGCCTGAGCAAACCTTTGCGCGCCTCCGTTACCTTTTAGGAGGCGACCGCCCCAGTCAAACTGCCCACCTGATACTGTCCAGCCCCCGGATAACGGGTGGCTGTTAGAACCCTAGCTCGCAAAGAGTGGTATCTCACCGTTGGCTCACCATCACCCACAAGCAATGGATCAATGCCTCCCACCTATCCTGCGCATTGCGAGCCCGGGCACAATACCAAGCTACAGTAAAGCTTCATAGGGTCTTTCTGTCCGGGTGCACGTAGTCCGCATCTTCACAGACAATTCTATTTCGCCGAGCCTCTCTCCGAGACAGCGCCCAGATCGTTACGCCTTTCGTGCGGGTCGGAACTTACCCGACAAGGAATTTCGCTACCTTAGGACCGTTATAGTTACGGCCGCCGTTCACCGGGGCTTCAGTCGCCAGCTTCGCTTTCGCTGACCAGCTTCCTTAACCTTCCGGCACTGGGCAGGCGTCAGCCCCCATACATCGTCTTGCGACTTAGCGGAGACCTGTGTTTTTGGTAAACAGTCGCCTGGGCCTCTTCACTGCGACCACCTTGCGGTGGCACCCCTTCTCCCGAAGTTACGGGGCCATTTTGCCGAGTTCCTTAGAGAGAGTTATCTCGCGCCCCTCGGTATTCTCTACCACCCCACCTGTGTCGGTTTCGGGTACAGGCCGTCATGCCTTAACGGGTATAGGGCTTTTCTTGGAAGCTTGACATCACCCACTTCGCTGCCGTAGCAGCTCGTGCTCACGCCTCAGCTCAGAGCGTTTTCTCCGCTCCTCAACGCCTTGAACGCTTGAACCAGTAACCAACATCTGGCTGGGCTAGCCTTCTCCGTCCCCCTTCCCAAAACATGACAGGTACAGGAATGTTGACCTGTTGTCCATCGACTACGCCTTTCGGCCTCGCCTTAGGTCCTGACTAACCCTCCGCGGACGAGCCTGCCGGAGGAACCCTTAGGGTTTCGGGGCATGGGATTCTCACCCATGTTTTCGCTACTCAAGCCGACATTCTCACTTCCATGCAGTCCACGCCCGCTTACGCTAACGCTTCACCCCACATGGAACGCTCCCCTACCATTCGAATGTTCCTAAGAACAATTAAATCCGCAGCTTCGGTACAATGCTTAGCCCCGTTCATTTTCGGCGCAGGATCGCTCGACCAGTGAGCTATTACGCACTCCTTTGAGGATGGCTGCTTCTAGGCAAACCTCCTGGTTGTCTGGGCAATCCCACCTCCTTTATCACTCAGCATTGATTTGGGGACCTTAGCTGGCGGTCTGGGCTGTTTCCCTTTCGACCATGGAGCTTATCCCCCACAGTCTGACTGCCTAGTTTCACACAGGGTATTCAGAGTTCGTATCGATTTGGTACCGCTCTCGCAGCCCGCACCGAAACGGTGGCTTTACCCCCCTGCTATAGCACTAGACGCTACGCCTCAACGTATTTCGGGGAGAACCAGCTAGCTCCGGGTTCGATTGGCATTTCACCCCTAACCACAGCTCATCCGCTGATTTTTCAACATCAGTCGGTTCGGACCTCCACTTGGTATCACCCAAGCTTCATCCTGGCCATGGTTAGATCACCCGGGTTCGGGTCTATAAACACTGACGATCGCCCTATTCAGACTCGCTTTCGCTATGGCTCCACCATTACCGGTTTAACCTGCCAGTGCCTATAAGTCGCCGGCTCATTCTTCAACAGGCACACGGTCACCCGATCAGTCGGGCTCCCATTGCTTGTAAGCTCACGGTTTCATGTTCTATTTCACTCCCCTCCCGGGGTTCTTTTCACCTTTCCCTCGCGGTACTGTTGCGCTATCGGTCACACAGGAGTACTTAGCCTTACGAGGTGGTCCTCGCAGATTCATACGGAATTTCACGTGCTCCGTACTACTCGGGATACAGCTAGGCCAGTTTCGTTTTCGAGTACGGGGCTTTCACCCTCTCTGGCGCGCCATTCAAACGCTTCCTCTAACGTCCCTGGTCCACATTGCTGTCCCACAACCCCGATGGCCTAAGCCATCGGTTTAGGCTCTTCCCCGTTCGCTCGCCGCTACTCAGGGAGTCGTTTTTACTTTCCTTTCCTCCAGCTACTAAGATGTTTCAGTTCGCTGGGTTGGCTCGAGCCAGCCTATGGATTCAGCTGGCCGTTCTAGGGGTTGCCCCATTCGGAAATTCCCGGATCAAAGCGTGTTTCCAGCTCCCCGAGACTTATCGCAGGTAACTACGTCCTTCATCGCCTCTGTGTGCCAAGGTATCCACCGTGAGCCCTTTGTAGCTTGACCAATGTTTCTCTCCATGCCATTGCTGCGGTTGTACGCAGATTCTCTTGCTTTCCATCGGCCTATCCTGCTCTCCTGGCCTAAACCAGGCTGATTACAACCTCC
>NZ_JAHLYV010000009.1:0-138178 GCF_025128115.1 Synechococcus sp. CS-1326
CCTGGGTGCCTTCAATTACCGCTTCAACCGGCGCTTCAACTTGGCAACGATGACTGAGCGAGTGGTTCATGCCATCTGCAGCTGCGGCGCTCGGCCGGAACGCTTCTTGAGGAGTGCGGAGCCAGCTACCTAATCAAGTGTAGATTTGTACACAGTCTAAATAGTATGAGTAAGAGCCGAAATTATTGCCGATCACAAGAATTGGATTCTCTGGGACGAGATGGTTTTCGCCCACAGAGCTTCCCGAGCCTCCTGGGAAGAATGCCCTGCCTGCAATTCTCGTAACAGGCCCCTTCGGAACGGGAACTACCTCGTAATCTCCCCTATCGCATATAGGGTATTGAATGTTAGAAGTTTCGAGTAGTTCAAATAGCTTTGAATGGATGCTCATAGATCCTCCAGAAGATGTCTAACGCTGAATGGGCGGGTCCGGTATCCACGCTAAACCCAGGCTTTTTGACAGTCTAAGAACCATTGCATTGGCTACCTCTTGGCCTTGAATCGGCAGCGGCGCCAGGCTTTTGCCCTTTGAAGCGGTTGCAGAGCCGGATCTTATGCGGATCCGCTATCCACCCATGCCAAAAGGTTGATCTGTTGCTCAAGGTTCAGCTCACACGCGAGTAAGCGACCTGGGGCTCTTGGGCCATAACGCTTCTCCACACATGCCCATTCCCCGCCGCCAACCTGCGCTTCAGCTGCTCGCAAGCCGAGCGATGTAATCCTCCCGCCTGCCCGTGTTGATCCAGCCAGTGGCGATCGTCTTGGTGTGCTCGTGGCTCACCCGGCCGCGGTGGATGTGGGAGATGCCCGCCGGGAAGATCGCCAGGGTGCCTTTCACGGCTTCCACGTGGTGGTCTTGCCAGTGGAATTCGGTGCCGCCGTCGGGCACATCGTTGCAGTAGAGGATCCAGGCCAGCACGCGGCGGATCGGCTCGGTGGCCTCGTCGCTGGTGGTCCAGTCGCAGTGCCAGGCGTGGAAGGCTTCGCCGGGGGCGTAGCGCTGCAGGTTGAAGATCGGCAGCACGAACAGCGCCTGCTCCGGCGCGCATTGGCGCAGCAACGGCCGCTCCTGCAGGTAGCGCTCCAGCCCGGCGTTCACGCCGCGCACGATCACCTCAGCCAGGGCGAAGGCTTCCGGATCGCTGCGGTCGATCGCCACCAGGCTGATGTCGGTCGACACCTTGGCAGGGGTGGCTGGAGCAACGCCTTCGGCCTGCGGTTCGCCGAAGGCGACGCCGCGGCGTTGCAGGTCGGTGCGGCGGTCGTAGAAGGCGCAGATGCCGTCGGCGAGGGCCGCATAGCCGGCGTTGCGGTAGGTGCCGATCAGGTTCATGGGTGGGCCACCGTGCTGGTGTGGGCCGCCGCGTTGGCCCAGGGCACGGCCACCAGGCCCTCCAGCTGCTGCCAGCCGGCCGGATCGCCTGCCACCCGCTCGCTCAGCCCCACCCGGGCCAGCGCTTCGGCCACCCGTTCAGGCGACAGCTCCACCGAGGGGTGCAGCGGCAGCACCACCACCTGGCTGTCGGCTGGATCGGCCAGCAGGCGCAGCTCCAGATCTTCCAATGTGCGCTCGAAGAAGGTCTGCCGCAGCCGCCGCGCCAGGGCCGGCTCCAGTGCTGCCGCGAAGCGCCGCAGGCCCTCGTCGTCGCCGCTGCAGCCACAGCTCAGCGCCAGCCAGATCATCAGCTTGGCCCAGCTCTCGGCGGTCCAAAGCGGCGGGAAGCTGCTGCGGTGCTGGCGCACCAGCTCGCCGATCGCGAACTCAAACAGCGCCGCCTGCAGCACGGCGGGATCTGACGCCTTGGGAGGGGCTGACATTCAAGGCACAGCAGGTCCAGACGCCAACACTGCCACCACCCCTTCCCTGGCCAGCGGAGCCAGCAGGGGGGCAAACTACAGGGGCCTCAACGTGACAGACCCATGGCCCTCGACCTCAACGATCCGGATCTGGAGTTTGCGGATCTGGTCTACGCCTACCAGAGCTGGGTGATGGCGGTGATCAACGACGAGAAGCTCGGCGCCGAGGACAAGCTGCTCACCGACGACATCGCCGAGGACGCCCTCAACGCCATGCGCTTCCTGCCCGGTGAGGTGACCTCAGCGATCGAAACCAGCCTCGCCCGCGTCTACGACGTCGATCCCGACGAACTGGCCGACCTGCTGTTCCCCGCCGAAGACTGACCCACAACAGCCCAGCAGAAACCACCACGCAGCCGCCACGCCGATGCGCTGGACCATCGCCGACATCCCCGATCAGACCGGCCGGATCGCCCTGATCACCGGTGCCAACAGCGGCCTTGGCCTCGAATCGGCCCGTGCCCTGGCCGGGCGTGGCGCCACCGTGGTGCTGGCCTGCCGCTCCCGGCGCAAGGGGGAAGCGGCCAGGGACGTGCTGCTGCCGGCCGCGGCCGCCGGGCTGGAGGTCCTGGAGCTCAACCTCGCCGATCTGGCCAGTGTGCGGGCAGCGGCGAACTGGATGGCCGAGCAGTACGGCCGGCTCGACCTCCTGCTCAACAACGCCGGGGTGATGGGCACACCGCGGCAGCTCACCCACGATGGTTTCGAGCTGCAGTTCGGCACCAACCACCTCGGCCACTTCGCCCTCACCATGGCCCTGCTGCCCCTGCTGGAGCAGCGGCCCGGCTCCCGGGTGGTAACGGTGACTTCCGGGGCCCAGCATTTCGGCCGGATCGCCTTCGATGATCTGCAGGGTGAGCACCGCTACGACCGCTGGGCGGCCTACGGCCAGAGCAAGCTGGCCAATGTGATGTTCGCCCTCGAACTCCAGGAGCGCCTCTCGGCGAGTGGCAGCAGCCTCGCTTCCCTGGCCGCCCATCCCGGCCTGGCCCGCACCAACCTGCAGCCCGCCTCTCTGGCGGCCGCCGGTTCGCGGCTGGAAGGGCTGGCCTACCGCCTGATGGACCCGCTGTTCCAGAGCGCCGCGATGGGGGCACTGCCCCAGCTCCATGCCGCCACGGCCCCCGAAGCGCGCGGCGGCGAGCTCTACGGGCCTGATCAATGGGGGGGGATGCGGGGCTGGCCCACCCAGGCGCGGATCGCCCAGGCCGCCCTCGATTCCAGCCAGCGGCGCCGGCTCTGGGAGCTGAGTGAATCGCTCACGGAGGCTCGGTCTTGAGGCCATGGCTGCGGATGGCCGGCGCCATGGCCAGCTCCCTGGCCTTGTCGCTGGGGCTGAGCGGCTGCAGCGATGGCCTCCTCTCCGACACCCTGTTCATTTTCGTTGAGAACGAATCCAATCAGACCCGACAGGCGGAGATCGGCGATTCCAGGGGTGTGGTGGAAGGCCTGCTCAAGGATTTCGAGCAGGTCAATCCAGGCGTCCGTATCCAGGTGCGGCATTTCTCAAGCGAAGAGATCCTGCCGGCCACCACCTTTCGCTCCTCCCGCGCCCTCGGTCCGGATCTGCTGGTGACAAGGGTGATCACGGCACTGAAGCTGCACGAGCAGAAACTGACCACCCCGGTGCGGTTTTCCGGCAAGCGTCTGAGCGAGATCCACCCCCGCTTCCTGGCCGAATTCCGACTCACCGAAAACACCTTGCTGGCCGTTCCGCTGCTGGCTGAACCGCAGCTCGCCTGCTTCAACAAGCGCCGCGTTCCGGCTCCACCCACCAGCCTCGACCAGCTGATCGACCTCAGCGCCAAGGGGATGCGGGTGGGCCTCCCCCTGGGTGCCACCGAACTGTTCTGGACGGCCAGCGGCAACGGAGCCGCTGACAGCCTGATCACCCTGCTCGGCTCCGAGCAAGCCGGCAAGCAAGCCGGCGCCGCTTCCCCAGCGATCACGCCCACCGACCAGCTCCGGCTGCTGGGCTGGCTCAACTGGCTGGACAACGCCAACCGGCAGCAGAACGTGGAATTCGCCGAGGAATCGATCGATCTGGTCGAACGGCTGGGCAAGGGAGAGCGGGACTGGATCAGCTGCAACAGCCTCTGGCTGGGCCGCCTGAGCAAGGAGCTCGGAAGCTCGCTCGGGGTGTCGGAGCTGCCGGGTGCGAACGATCAGCCGGCCACCACGCTGACCCGGCTGAAGGTCTGGAGTTTCGGCGAACACTCCAGCCCCCGCCAGCGGGAGCTGGCGGAAGCCTTCGTGCTGTTCACCCTCAACACCGTGAATCAACGCCGGCTGATGCAGGCCGGCCCCGGTAATCTGCCCGTGAACAGGGAGGTGCTGATCCCGGTCAAGAGTTCCCGCCGCTTTGCGGCGATGGCTGCCAGCCTCGACCACTCCCGCATGTTGAGCTTCCGCCATCCCGACAGCGTGGAGGAACGGGTGGGCCAGTTGCACGACCTCCTGCGTCAGTTGATTGTGGGAACGATCGATGCTCCTGGGGTGCTCCGGGACCTGAACGATCCCGGCGCCCCCCCCGACCTGGACACCCCCTGAAGCCCGGCCGATGGACAAACTGCTCATCGAGATCTCCGGCTGGCTGGGCTACCTCGGCCGCCCCCTGGTGCTGCTGCAGGGGTTGATGATCGCCGCCCTGATGCTGGGCTATCGCTGGGGAATCCAACCCCGCCTGGCCGCGCGCGCCCCTGTGGTGCGGCTGCTGGGCACACTCGGGTTGCTGCTGGCGCTGCGGCTCGGCGCCCAGCTGCTCCAGGTGCTCGGGCAACCGAGCGGCCTGGTGGAGTACACGGTGAGGATCTATGCGATCTGGCAGGTGCTGATCGCGGGGCGGGTGCTGCTGACCCAGCGCTTCGGAGCGACGCCGATCGATCGGTTGTACGGCCGGATCATCAAGCCGATCTTTCTGCTGTTCCTGGCGGGGTCCCTGGTGAATCAGTTCGATTCACTGGAAGACTTTGCCGACATTCCACTCTTTCCCCTGTTCAACGAACCGCTCACCACCGGCGGAATCGTGCTGCTGTTCAGCATTCCCTATTTCCTGGTGGTGCTCTCGGAGTTTCCGGTGACCTGGCTGGGCAGCCTGCTGCAGCGGCTGCTGGGATTCAGCCGGGGCACCCGCGAAGCGATCCAGATCGCCTGCCGCTACCTGCTGGTGGGCGGCGGGTTCCTCTGGGTGCTGCACCGGATCGGACTGAACGCCAACGCGATCGCCGCCGTGGCCGGCGGTCTGTCGGTGGGGCTGGGTTTCGGCGTGAAGGAGGTGTTCTCGAACTTCATCAGTGGGTTGTGGCTGCTGTTCGAGGGGTCGGTGGGTCCTGGCGAGATCCTGTTCATCGATGGCGACCCCTGTGAGGTGCGCAGCCTCGGCATGCGGGCGGCGGTGCTCTGGCGCGACCGCGACAACGCCGAGCTGGTGGTGCCGAACCAGGACTTCTTCACCAAGACCACCACCACCTACACCGGCAGCGACCGCATGCGCCGCAGCCAGGTGGATGTATCCGCCGCCTATCAGCACGACCCGGAGCTGGTGATCCGCCTGCTGGAGCAGGTGGCCCTGGCCTCCCCGCGGGTGCTGCCCCAGCCCGCCCCGAAGGCCCTCCTGCTCAGCTATGGCGATTCGGGCATCAACTACGCGCTGCGCTACTGGATCGCCAATCCAA
Organism: Synechococcus sp. CS-1326; assembly: GCF_025128115.1. Classification (NCBI taxonomy): domain Bacteria; kingdom Bacillati; phylum Cyanobacteriota; class Cyanophyceae; order Synechococcales; family Synechococcaceae; genus Synechococcus; species Synechococcus sp. CS-1326. The sequence goes on from NZ_JAHLYV010000009.1 coordinate 5,532, forward strand.
TGGACAACGCCGGCATCAAGAGCGAGGTGTCCACGGCCGTCTGGCACGCCTTCGCCAGCGAAGGCATCGAAATCCCCTTCCCGCAGCGGGTGGTGCACCCGGGGTGAGGGTTGGGTGGCAGCTGCTGAAGCCTTCCTGGTACGGCGCCGGCGAAACCGTGCGCCGCAATCTGCTCAAGGAATGTGAGGTCCACACCCTGCTGCGCCTGCCCACCGGCATCATTTACGCCCAGGGCGTGAAGGCCAAAGTGCTGTTCTTCGACCGCGGCCGGGTGCGGAAGCTCCGTGGACAAAAACCGTGTGGGTGTACGACCTGCGCCCGAACATTCACCTCACCCTCAAGACCAAGCGCATGGCCCGCGCCGACCTTGATGAAGTCGTGGCCTGCCACAAGGTGAGCTTGATCTCTTCTGGCTCCGCGACGAGAGCCTGGAAGACTCGGCCAATCTTCCCGAGCCGCACCTGCTGGTTGATTGCTGCGTTGCCTGGTTTCAGCAATCAAGTTCACCAATACTTCGGATACCTGCCAACCCTCACCGCGTTGTTGTAAATCAGCGCCACCGCCGTCACGATCACGGCGCCCAGCACGGTGGGAAACAGCAGAAAGCCCCAGCCTGGCTGCAGCAGGAACACGATCACCGGATTGGAGCCGGCCGGTGGGTGCACGGTGCCGGTGGCCATCATCACGGCGATCGCCGTGGCCAGGGCAGCGGCCATGGCCCACCACTGCGGTCCGAACAGGCTGAGAAACAGCAGACCCACGGCGGAGCTGAGCGTGTGGCCCAGCACGATGTTGCGCGGCTGGGAAAAGGGCACATCGGGGTAACCGAAGGCCAGCACGCAGGTGGCGCCGAAGGAGCCGAGCACCAGTTCCTGGCCAAGGCCAAGGCGCAGCAGGGCAACGGCGGCGATCGCCAGGAAGCCGCCCAGCCAGGCCAGGGCGATGGCCCGGCCGGCTGGGCGAGGGGGCAGTGGCGCCCGGTCACCGCGGAACTTGGCGAGGAAGGAGACGTTCATGCGGCGTTGATCTGAACGAACTGGTCGGCGGCGTAGGCGGTGGCGGTGTGGCGCAACTTGCTGCGCTCCTCATCGGTGCGCGTGCAGGCGAAGCCGTAGCGGGCCCGCACCCGCTCGGACGCCTCCGCCAGGGCACGCTCGGCGCGCTGCTGCAGCTCCCCCACCGGCAGCCGCTCGCCGGGCTTCAGGTGCTGCAGGATCACCGTCGATGGCGAGTAGAGCGTGGTGAGGTGGCCATCGGGCCATTCGAGCTGGAGCAACACTTCGGGCATGGCCGGAAAGCAGAAGGTGGAGTTGAGCGGTGAACGGTGCTAAGCACTGGCGGTGAAAGCTGCACGCCTACCCCGACGGCACCGGGCCGAAGCCGGTGAGCGCCTCGGCGCCGCTCCACAGCAGCTCCTCGCCACCGCCGGCCCGCAGGCGCACGCCCGGCTTCGCCGTGAAGCTGCCGATCGGCTGGCAGATCAGCGCCGGCCCATGGCCCTCTGCCGCGACGGCCTCCCGCAGGGCCGGCTCCTGCTCCGGGGCCACCGCCAGCAGGAAGCCGAAGCTGGGGAAGCAGGCCAGCCAGTCGTCCAGCGGCACGCCATCAGGCGGGGTGATCGCCTCAAGCTCCAGCGCCAGGCCGCAGCCGGCGCTCTCGCAGAACATCACCGCCGTGCCCACCAGGCCGCCCATGCTGATGTCCTTGGCGGCATGCACCACACCACTTTCGGCCAGCTGTGCCGGCAGGGCCAGCTGGCGGCGCAGCAGCTCCGGCGCCGCGGTGGTGGCCGCATCCCAGAACAGATCAGGGTGGCGCATCTGGCCGTCGCCATTCACCAGCAGGAAGCAACGGTCGCCGGGGCGGGCGAACCGGGCCGAGAGCACAGCCCCGGCGGCCGTGCCCAGCACCGCCACCGCCAGCGCGTCATAGGGGCTGCTCAGGTTGGTGTGGCCGCCCACCACCGGCACGCCGAAGCGCGCCGCCGCCGCCTGCAGGCCCGCCAGCACCGGCTCGGCCCGCGCCGCGTCGCGGCACCAGAGGCTGTTCACCAGCGCCAGCGGCCGGCCGCCCATCGCGGCGATGTCGCTGAGGTTCACCAGCACCCCGCACCAGCCGGCGAACCAGGGATCCTTGATCAGCAGGCCCGGATCCATCCCCTCGCTGGCCAGCAGCAGCTGGCCGCTGCTGGCCGGCAGCAGGGCGGCGTCATCGCCGAGCAGGGCGGCCGGGCCGAGCGCGGCGAAGGGCTGGTGCGGGAAATGGGCGGCGGGGTGCTGGATGGCACGCTTGCCCTGCAGGCCGGCCAGGGCACGCAGCCGCGCCGCCAGCGGCGCCAGGTCGATGGCGCTCATGCCACCGGGCGGCGTTCCCGCGACGGGCTGTAGTAGCTGAGGTCGGCCTCCATCAGGTGATGGGGCAGGCCCTTGATCTCCAGCCGCTCCACCGAGCGCCAGTGCAGGCGTTGGAAGAAGCGCACGTTCTGCTCCTGCACCGTGGCCAGGAAGCGGTCGCAGCCCCAGCCGTTCGCGGTGGTGACGGCCTTCCAGATCAGGCCCTTGCCGATCTGGTTGTGGCGGCGGAAGGCGGCATCCACACCGAGCCGGCCGCCGTACCAGAGCCGTGGTTCCTGCTCCAGGATCCGCACCACCCCCACCACCGGCCCCGTGCCGCCCTGGTGTTCCCCCGCCCGGTTGGCCCCATGGGCGATCGCCGCGATCGGCGTGGCGACCCCATCGCGATCGTCGCGGTCGGAGGCTTCGAACAGGTGCTGCTCCTGGCAGAAGATGCGGCGGCGCAGGTGCCAGTAGCCAGCCAGCAGCGGTGTGCCGGGGCGCAGCAGATGAAAGGAGAAGCGCTCGGAGCTGGCCGAGGGCGAGAGGCGGAAATCCTCGGCGTCGATGCCGAGGCCCCAGCGCACCGATGGGGTGAAGGCGGCCGGCGCCGAGGTGGGGCTGCGGCCGATCTCGTGGCTGGAGGGATCAATGAAGAACATCAGGCGCTGGCGGAGCCGCCGCCCGCCGGAGGGGTGGCCGCCTGCTCGAACAGCGACAGGGCCGAGCAGGCGCCGCACTTGGCGCAGCCCGCCGACATCGCGGCAGACCGCAGATCCGACGCCGCCAGTTGCTGGGCGACGGCTGTGTAGATCTCCACCATGAAGGCGGCGCTGGGCGCGGGATGGTGCTCCAGCGGCGTGCCGCTGATCGGCACGAATGGCACCACGAAGGGGTACACACCGGCGGCGATCAGGCGCTCGCTGCAGGCCACGATCGCGGCGGCGCTGTCGCCCAGCCCCGCCAGCAGATAGGTGGACACCTCGCCGCGGCCGAACACCGCCACCGCCTGCGCGAACGCTTCAAAATAGCGCTCCAGGCTCAGCTCCGCCTTGCCCGGCAGGATGCGGCGCCGCACATCGGGCTCCACCACCTCCAAGTGCATGCCGAGGCTGTCGACGCCGGCGTCCTTCATGCGCTGATACCAGATCGGATCCTCCGGCGGCTCGCACTGGGCCTGGATCGGCAGGTTCACCCGCGCCTTCACCGCCGCTGCCGTCTCGGCCAGCAGGCGGGCGCCGCGGTCGTCGCTGTTGGGGGTGCCGGTGGTCATCACCAGCTGGCGCACCCCATCGAGCCGCGCCGCTGCTTCCGCCACCTCGGCCACCTGGGCCGGGGTCTTTCTCACCACGGTGCGGCCATCCTCAAGCGATTGCTCGATGGCGCAGAACTGGCACGACTGGCTGCGGTCGCGGAAGCGGATGCAGGTCTGCAGAAGCGTGGTGGCCAGCACATCGCGGCTGTGCAGCAGCGCGATCGAGCGGTAGGGCGTGCCGTCGGCGGTGTGCAGGCCGTAGAAGCGCGGCTCCGGCGGAGCCTCCACCTGCACCGCCACCCCCAGCGGCGCCTCCCGCCGCAGCTCCAGCCCGGCGGCGCCGGCCTCCAGGCGATAGGGCGAGCGCTGGGCGGCGCTGCTGTAGACGGGCACCATCACCGTGGTGCCATCGAGGCTGAGGGCGCGGTGGTCGGAGGGGCCGGCACCGCCGCGGCGACCCTTGTTGCCGGGCACCCCAGGTTCCACGAGGCCCTGAACCTGCAGGTCGGTGACGAGCCGCGCCAGCGCGGCATGGTCGCGGGGGTCAGCCATGGGGAACCGGCTCCGGATGGGAAACGAGCGGGGGCGGCACGACCGCCAGGGGGTGCGGCAGCAGCTCCGGAAACGGCTCCAGCAGTGCCGGCAGGGCGGCGGGCGCTCCGCCGTCTCCCTGCTCCTGCACCTGACGCGCCGGCGTGCGATCGAGGCGCAGGCCCAGCAGGTCGGGGCGGCTGTAGTGGCCCACGCTGTCCATCATCCGTTTGCGCTTGGTGATCAGGGCCGGGTCGAGCTCGGCGATCGCCAGCCCTTCCCCCTCCGGCAACGGACCCGCCAGGTAGCGGCCTTCCGGGCTGATCACGGCGGTGTGGCAGCCCCCCTGGCACGCCTTCTGCAGCGCCGGATCCGTGGTGATCCGCTCCAGATCCGCCGGATCCAGCCAGGCGGTGGAACTCACCACGAAACAGCCCGCCTCCAGCGCGTGGTGCCGCAGGGTCACGGCCGTCTGCTCGCTGAAGATCGGGCCCACCAGCGACCCGGGGAACTGGGCGCAGTGGATCTCCTCCCCCTGGGCCATCAGGCTGAAGCGGGCCAGGGGGTTGTAGTGCTCCCAGCAGGCCAGGGCACCGATGCGTCCCAGCGCCGTGGGCACCACCGTGAGGCCGGACCCATCGCCCTGCCCCCACACCATGCGCTCGTGATACGTGGGGGTGAGCTTGCGCCGCTTCAGCAGCAGCGTGCCGCTGGCGTCGATCAGCAGCTGGGCGTTGTAGAGGCTGCCGCCCTCCCGTTCGTTGATGCCCAGCAGCACGTGCATGGCGTGCTCGCGGGCGGCGGCCGCGATGCGGCGAAGCGCCGGGCCTGGCACCGTCACCGCCTGCTCATAGAGGCGCAGGTGGGAGCGGCCCATCAGCGCCGGCGGCTCCACGAAGGAGAAATAGGGGTAGTAGGGCAGGAAGGTTTCGGGGAAGACGATCAGCTGCACCCCCTGGCCGGCCGCCTCCCTGATCGCCGCCAGCACCCGTTCCACAGACCCCTCCAGGCTGTAGAGCACCGGACGGATCTGGGCGGCGGCCACGACGATCGGGCCGTTCATCGTCAGAGCGTCCAGGTGTCGAGGATGAAGGCGCCTTCCTTGCGGTGCAGCAGCACGATGTCGAGCACATCGAGCGGATTCACCGGGGTGATGCCCGCCATCAGCGCCCCTTCGCCGTGGCCGTAGAGGGCCTGGAGGGCAAAGCGGCAGGCATACACCTTGCCGCCCTGGTCCATGAACTTCTGCAGGCGGGCGTTGAAGTTGAGATGGCCGTCGAAGGCGGCATCCCCGAGCTTGGGGAAACCGCGCTGCACCCCGAGGGTGACCCCGGGTCCGTACAGAAGGATCGAGGTGTCGAAGCCCTTGTTGATCAGGCGACTGGCCTGCAGCAGGTTCACCAGGCCGATCGAGCCTTCGAAGGCCACGGTGTGAAAGGTGATGAGCGCTTTTTCGCCAAGTTCCGCCTTCACATCGGGGAACACCTTCTCCTCGTAATCCACGAGGAAATCGCCAGGTTGATTGGCGGGGCGGGTGACCTCAGGCATGAACCAGCGACCTGTCATGGAAACGGCGTCACGACCCTGCACCAGGCGTGTGTGAACTTGTGTATCGGCAGGCACCAAACCAGCCGGGCGCCCTGGCCGGAAGTTTGGTCTTGCTCGCTACCACCGGCCTGCCGCTCTGCGGCTCACGATGAACTTCCATCACAGCCTGTCCGTGGCGTCCCCAGTCCGCTCGTCCGACGCCGCCCCGCTGGCGTCGCCGGCCGCCGCTCCGGTGGTGGTGATCGGCGGCGGCCAGGCGGGGCTGTCAGTGGCCACCTGCCTCCAGCAACGCGGTATCGACGCCCTGGTGCTGGAACGGCACCGGGTCGGGCACGCCTGGGAAGCGCAGCGCTGGGATTCGTTCTGCCTGGTCACCCCCAACTGGCAGTGCCGCCTGCCCGGCTTCCCTTACGACGGCGACGACCCCGATGGCTTCATGGGCCGCGACGCGATCGTGTCCTACCTGCGCCGTTTCGCCCATCGCGCCAGGGTGAATGTCCGAGAAGGGGTGCGCGTCGAGCGGTTGCAGCGCTGCGGCGGCGGCTACCGGCTGCTCACCAGCGGCGGAGTGCTGGAGGCCGCGCAGGTGGTGATCGCCACCGGCGCCTACCACCGGCCGCGCCGCCACCCGCTTGCCGAGCGACTGCCAGCCACGGTGCTCCAGCTCGATGCCCGCGACTATCGCCGCCCAGACCAGCTGCCGGTGGGGCCGGTGCTGGTGGTGGGCAGCGGCCAGTCGGGCTGTCAGATCGCCGAAGACCTTTTTCTCTCCGGGCGCCGCGTCCATCTGAGCGTCGGATCGGCACCCCGCTCCCCACGGCGCTACCGCGGCCGGGACGTGGTTGAGTGGCTGGAGCGGATGGGGGTGTATTCCACCCCCATCGACGCGCACGACGATCCCCGTGCCGTGCGGCACAAGACCAATCACTACCTCACCGGCCGCGACGGTGGCCGCGAGATCGACCTGCGCCAGCGGGCCGGCGAAGGCATGGTGCTGCACGGCCGCCTGGAGGGGATCGCCGTCACGGGGCTGAGCTTCGCCGCCGATCTGGCCGCCAACCTCGATGGCGCTGATGCCGTCTACAACCGCATCCGAGCCAGCATCGACGCCCACATCGACGCCACCGACCTGGACGTTCCCCACGACCCTCCCTACGAACCCTGCTGGCGCCCGGCGCCGAACACCGGCAGCAGCCGACTCGACCTGGCTGCAGAGCCGCTGGCGGCCGTGATCTGGTGCACGGGCTACCACTCCGATTTCAGCTGGGTGGAGGTGCCGGTGTTCGATGGCAGCGGCGAACCGGTGCACCAGCGGGGCCTCACCGGAGCCGAAGGTCTCTATTTCATCGGCCTGCCGTGGCTTCACACCTGGGGCTCCGGCCGCTTCTGCGGCGTGGGCAGCGACGCCGACCACATCGCCCAGCGGATCGAGTGGCGGCTCCGCCCTCGCGACGGCAGCCAGGACCAACTGGAATGCACGGCATTGCTTGGCTCATGACGGCCGTGGACATCCCGACGCATAACAGCAGCCTGATCCCCGCAGACAGCCTGCGCCAACTCAACGCCCGCTCTGATCGGGCCGGCTGGCTGCAGACCCTCTTCCATGCGGCGCTGATCCTGGCGGCGGGCTGGGTCTGGGGCGATGAGCGGCTCAGCCTGCTGCTGCGCCTGCCGGCCCTGCTGCTCTGCGGCTGGGGCCTGGCCTTCGCCTTCTGCGCCATGCACGAATGCGGCCACCGCACCGCCTTCGCCAGCCGCGCCGTCAACGATGCCGTGGCCTGGTGGGCCGGGGTGCTGAGCTTCTACAACGCCGATTTCTACCGCCGCTACCACCAGTGGCATCACCGCTACACCCACCAGCCGGGCCTCGACCCGGAACTGGAAGACCAGCCGCCCACCACGCGCTGGGGCTACCTGCTGGAACTGAGCGGCCTGCCCTGGTGGGCCGCCAAGCTGCGCGGCCACGCCCGCGGCCTGCGTGGCGATTTCAGCGCCAACCCCTACATCCCCGCCGAAGCGGCCGCTGCGGTGCGCGCCTCGCTGCTGAAACAGGCGGCCCTCTACGGGGTGCTGCTGCTGCTGTCGTTGCCGGGCGGCAATGGCTTTCTGCTCTGGCACTGGCTGCTGCCGCTGACGCTGGGGCAACCGCTGCTGCGCTTTGTGCTGCTGGCCGAGCACGGCGGCTGCGACACCGGCACCGATGGGCTCAGCAACACCCGCACCACCCAAACCCTGGCGCCGCTGCGCTGGCTGATGTGGAACATGCCCTTCCACGCCGAACACCATCTGTTCGCCTCGGTGCCGTTTCACGCCCTGCCGGCAACCCACCCCTGGCTGGCACCCCGGCTGCGCCATCTGGATTCCGGCTACCTGGCGCTGCACCGCCGCTTTCTGGCTGATCCGCAGCTGCTCGCCCTGCCCGCCCCAGCCGCCAGCCCCGCTCCGGCGATTTGAGCACCGCCGCCGCCGCCCTTGCCGCCCCGGCCAGCAGCGGCGACCGATCCTTCGCGCTCGGATGCTTCGATTTCCACTGCGGCCGGCAGCTGAGCGAGGCCCAGCTCTCCTACCGGGTGTACGGCACACTCAACGCCGAGCGCTCCAACCTGGTGCTCTATCCCAGCTCCTACGGCGCCTGGCCGGAAGACATCGACTGGGTGGTGGGTCCGATCCTCGACCCGACGCGGTGGTGCGTGCTGCTGGTGAGCCAGTTCGGCAACGGCCGCTCCAGCAGCCCCAGCAACAGCGCGATGGGATTGCGGGAAGACGGCTGGGTGATCAGCCACCGCGACAACCAGCGCGCCCAGCAACGCCTGGTGACCGAGCGGTTCGGCGTGGAGCGGATCGCCCTGATCTACGGCTGGTCGATGGGGGCGCAGCAGGCCTATCACTGGGGCGCCCTGGCCCCGGCGGCGGTGGAGCGGCTGTTCTGCCTCTGCGGCACGGCCCGCACCACCCCCCACAATCGCCTGTTCCTGCTGAGCCTCCGCCAGGCGCTCACCGCCGATCCGGCCTGGGACGGCCTCCGCTTCCGCGCCCTGCCGGAGCAGGGCCTGCGCAGCTTTGCACTCATCTACGCCAGCTGGGCCGCCAGCCAGGCCTTCTACCGCGAACGCCGCCATGAGGCGCTCGGCTATCCCTCGGTCGACGACTATGTGGAGCGCAGCTGGCTGCCCGCCTACCGCCGCCACGACCCCCACGACCTGGTCGCCATGCTCGATACCTGGCTGGACAACGACCTCGCCCTCGCCATGGCGGCCGCCAATGGCTCCACGCAGCCCGGCGATCTGGCGGCGGCCCTGGGAGCGATCCAGGCCCGCACCACCGTGATGGCCGGAAGCCACGATCTCTACTTCCTCCCCGACGACTGTGCAGCCGAGGCGGCCCTGATCCCCGGCAGCCGCTTCGAGCGGATCGAATCGGTGCTGGGGCACCGGGCCGGCAATCCCCGTGACGCGCCGCGGGAGCAGGCCCTGATCCGCGCCGCCCTCGATCGTCTCTGCCCCACCTGAACCCCATGACCGCTTCAGACCCAACCGCCCAAGACCCCGCCGCCCTGGCCCGCTTCGCCGCCAGCCACGGCATCCGCCACTTCCTGTTCTCCTTCGCCGATCTGTTCGGCGTGCAGCGGGCCAAGCTGGTGCCCACCTGCGCCGTGGAGAGCGTGGCCCGGGCGGGAGCTGGCTTCGCCGGTTTCGCCGCCTGGTTCGCCATGACCCCCGCCGATCCCGATGTGCTGGGGCTGCCGGATCCGGCCAGCCTGATGGTGCTGCCCTGGCAGCGGGAGCTGGCCTGGGTGGCCACCGACCTGGTGGTGGAAGGCCAGCCCCTGGAGCAGTCGCCCCGCTGGGTGCTGAAACGGCAGCTGGAGCGGGCCGCCGCCCTGGGCTACCGGTTCCGCACCGGCGTGGAGGCGGAGTTCTTCCTGCTGACGCCGGACCGTGAAGCGATCGCCGATCACGCCGACACCCAGAGCAAGCCCTGCTACGACCAGCTGGCCCTGATGCGCCAGCTGCCCCTGATCGGCGGGCTGCTGGAGGCGATGGAGGAGCTGGGCTGGGGCCCCTACCAGGCCGACCATGAAGACGCCAACGGCCAGTTCGAGATCAACTGGACCTTCGCCGATGCGCTGGTGACCGCCGACCGCCACGCCTTCTTCCGGGTGATGGCCAGCGCCATGGCGGAGGAGCAGGGGGCACAGGTGAGCTTTGCGCCCAAACCGTTCGCTGCGCTCACCGGCAACGGTGCCCACCTCCACCACTCGCTCTGGGACGCGGACGGCCGCAATCTCTTCCACGACCCGCTTGGTGAGCAGGGCCTCTCCGAACTGGCCTATGCCTTCCTGGCCGGCGTGCTGGAGCATGCCGCCGCCCTCTGCGCCCTCACCAATCCAACCGCCGAGAGCTACCGGCGGCTGGCGGGGCGGGCCCCCAGTTCCGGTGCCACCTGGTCGCCGGGCTGGATCAGCTACGGCGGCAACAACCGCACCCACATGGTGCGCATCCCCGACGACCAGCGCCTGGAGCTGCGGCTGGCCGACGGGGACGCGAACCCCTATCTGCTGCCGGCCGCCGTACTCGCCGCCGGTCTCGATGGGATCGAGAGGGGCCTGGATCCAGGCCCCCGCAGCGACGCCAACACCTACACCGATCCCCCCACCGGCGCAGCGGCCAGGCCCCTGCCGGCCAGCCCGCACGAGGCCCTGGAGGCCTTCGCGAACGACCGGATTCTGCGGGATTCCCTGGGGGAGCCGTTCTGCCAGGCCTATGAACGTCTGCGGCGCCAGCAGCTGACAGGCTGAGGCCTCTCCCCCCTGGGACAATCAGCTCCATCTGGCCACTCCCCGGGCTTCTCCCCGGGCCGCTCACTGGCCACCGACGCCCGATCGTTCTGCAGCCCCGCCAACGCGATGGACCAGGCCGTGACCCTCTCACGCCGACAGTTCACCTCCCAGATCAGCGGCAGCCTGCCGGAGCAGCCGGAACTGATCCTGGTCATGGATCTGGATGGAACCCTGCTGGGCGGCACGGTGAACCAGCGGCGCCGGCTTTATCACTGGCTGGAAAACCGGCGCGAGCGGGTGCTGCAGATCTTCTGCACCGGCCGCGACCGTGCCTCCGTGCGGGGGCTGCTCGCTGGCGACAACGGGCTCGCTCCCCCCACTCCCCACCTGGTGATCAGCGATGTGGGCTGCACGGTGGCCTGCGGCAGCAGCCTCGAAACGGTGCCGATCGCCGTCGATCCGATCGAGGCCCAGTGGCAGGCGGTGCGGCCCCGGCTCGACGGCTGCCTGCAGGGCCTGGCGGGGCTGAGCCCCCAGCTGAGGAACGTGGAGCGGCGCTACTCCTTCAACTACGAGCCCCGGGTCTTCGATGCCTCCATTCTCCAGAGCCTGGAGCAGCTCGGGGTGGATTGTCTGCTCTCCGATGAGCAGTATCTCGATGTGCTTCCCGCCGGGGTGAACAAGGGCTCCACCCTGCTCAACCTGCTGGCCTTGCTCGATCTCCCCCACGGCCGGGTGGTCACCTCCGGCGACACCCTCAACGACCTCGCGATGTTCCAGACCGGCCTGAATGGGGTGATGGTGGGCAACGCCGAAGCCAAGCTGCGGGCCCTGCATCCCGAGCTTCCCAACACCTACCTGGCCGAAGCCCATGGCTGCGCCGGCATTGCCGAGGGACTGCGGCACTTCGGCCTGGATTGCCCAGGCTGAAGCCGGCGATCCCCCTGCGGCGGGCTCAGCGCTCGCTCAATCCGCCGGGATCCCGGGTGATTTCCACTCCGAAGGGAGCGAACAGGAAGACCAGCTCCCCGAGCCGCTCCTGTTGACCGTCGAGGGCGAAAACGCCGCCGGCCACGAAATCGGCGGAGCGCTGGGCCTCCTCCGGGGGCATCGAGCTGAGGTTGAGCAACACCGTCTTGCGTTCCCGCACGGCATGGACGGCCGCCATCACCTCATCGAAGCTCATCGGTTCCATCAGAACCACCTCGGGAGGCAAGTCGGGGAATCGGCTCATCGCCACAAGGTGCCACGCACCACTCAGGAGGTCCAGGCAGGCTCAGGCCACAGACAGGAAATCGCCGGGACGCAGATCGGTCCGTCGCTTCAGGACGAAGACGGTGCCGGCATTGCCACGGCAGATGCGGAGGTCCTGGTCGAGAACCGTGATGTCGAGCCAGGCGGGATAGGGCTGGCGAACGGCCCGGAACAACCGCAGCCGCTGCTCACCGAAGCGAGGACCCAGCCAGCCACCCTGCTCAAACGCGACGCTGACACGCTGGGGACCCACCACCGCAAGGCTGGCTTCGATGCTGATGGCGGCCAGGGCCCCGAGCGGACCGGCCGGACGCAGCAGATTCATGCCGCGCCCCTGCTCCGGCAGGAGGATCTGCAGATTCTCCAGCCAGGGCGCCACCAGGAGATAGGGCAGACGGCTGCTGCTCCAGCGCAGTTCCCATACCCCCTCCAGCAGCGCCCGCTGCCGCTCGAGATCGGCCGGCTCCTCCTGCTCAAGGGCCTGAATCAGGGTTTCGACCCGGCGATCGCCGCCTTGACCAGGCTGGTCCAGTTCACGCAACAGTTGATCACGATGTGACATGGAAGCCAGACTTCGGTAAAGACCGGGTGAAGATCGGATTCGAATGGGACTGGGGAGCGGATTCGGCCGCCGGTGGGATGTAGGGTGATCAAGGTTCATAGATCTCTGGCTAGCTCACAACTGGGCTAGAGCCCTCGACGGATCAGTTCAAGTTTTTCCCAGTTACATGACAATCTACGTAGGCAACCTTTCGTTCGACGCCGAACAGGAGGATCTCCGTGACCTTTTCAGTCAATACGGAGAAGTTCGTCAGTGCAGCCTGCCGCTCGACCGGGAAACCGGCCGCAAGCGCGGTTTTGCCTTTGTCGAACTGGCCAATGATGCCGAAGAACAGAAAGCCATCGACGATCTCCAGAACGTCGAATGGATGAACAGGATGATCCGCGTCAACAAAGCCGAGCCCCGTGGCGGCGGTGGCGGCGGCGGTAACCGTGGTGGCGGCGGTGGCGGCTACGGCGGCGGCGGTGGTGGCGGCGGCTACGGCGGCGGCGGTGGTGGTGGCGGCGGCGGTTATGGCGGTGGCGGCGGTGGCCGCAGCCGCTACTGAGCTGCCAACCAGCATCCACACCCCTGTGGTTTCTCCCCAAACCCCGCTGACGCGGGGTTTTTTCATGGCCGGAGCTCCTGCTCTGCCCCCGTTTCGCCGCCTGGCTGTCGGCTGATGCGCCCAGAGCTGAGGGCCGAGGCCGAGGCCGCCAGAAGCAGCAGCAGCCCCAGGGGCAGCTCCCCCCAACGGGCATACATCGTCAGCCGGCTCAGCGCTTCGAGCCTGAACCGGGCTGTCGCCGCTCGATTGGCGGGGAGACGCTGCATCACCACCCCCTGGCTGTTGATCACCAGGCTGGGGCCGGTGTTGGCGGCACTGACCAGCCAGCGACCCGTTTCGATCGCCCGTAACTGGCTGAGCGCCGTGAACTGGTGCTGAAGCAGGGCGGGGTAGGGATCGAGATTGGCCGCCGCCAGCAACCAGCCGGCACCACCGCGGCTGGCTGCCGCCAGTGCCTGGCCATCGGAAATCTCGTAGCAGATCGCCACGCCGATGGCCCCAGCCGGCCGCTGCAGCAGCCGGGAGGGATCGCCGGGCTCCACACCGCCGACGGCGGACAGACCGCTCCAGCGCCAGAGTCCGGCCAGCGGCACCCATTCCCCCAGCGGCACCAGCCGGTGCTTGTCGATCCAGCCGGAGGGGTTCAGCTGCCCAGGCTCGAACCGGAGCACGCTGCTGCGCAGCTCCTCCCGCTCAAGGCGAAAGCCACCGGCGATCACCTCCACCGGCTCCGGGCCAGGCAGCGCCTGGCCCCGGAGCAGGGAACCCTCCGGCAGCAGCAGGCTGTCAACCCCGAGCCGGGCCGCCTCCCGCCGGGCCGCAGCCAGCCGCTGCAGCAGGCGCTGTTGCTGGCTGGGCGCGAACTTCTCCCGGGTGGGCACCGCCGGCTGCAGCACCAACACCTCCACCGGCTCGCCGCGCTCTGCCCGGGACACTCTGAGCTGGCTCCAGCCCAGCAGATGCAGCGCCACCCCCACGGCGATCAAGCCCAGCCACCAGCGCTGCCGTCGCGCCGGCGGGGCGCCGAGGGCTCGCCAGAGCCACCAGCCGAGCATCAACTGGGCCGCCGCCACCATCCCACTGCCGCCGATGGCCGCCAGCCCCGCCAGGGCCCGGTCCCCTGGCAGCGGGGCCGCGCCCAGCCCCAGCCAGAAGAGGGGGCTGCGGGCCAGCAGCACCTCAGCCAGCCCCCACAACCCCGCCAGCAGCAGAGCCGTGCTCCAGCGAGACGGCCCCAGCCAGCGCGCCAGACCGCACCAGAGGGCCACCAGCAATCCGGCCGCCAGGCCGCAGGCCAGCCAGAGCAGCAGACAGATCGGCAAACTCAGCGGCAGCGGAACCCCCAACCAGTCGAGAGGATGGAGCCAGAGCAGCCAGCGATGGCTGACCAGCACCCCGCAGCCACCCCACAGCGCCGCCGCCCGGAGGCTGGCGCCGATTCCAGCAACCCGGTGGCGAGCCCACTGACGCTGGGTCTGGGCCCAGAGCGGCACCAGAGCCAGCCAGAGCACGGGCGGCCAGCCGAGCGGCGCGAGGCTCAGGCCGGCCAGCCCACCGGCCAGAGCTGCCACGGGTGTGGAGACCACCCAGCCGGGTTGGCGGTCATCGCCCATGACCTGGAGCCAAACCGATGACCATGATCAGAACGAGCACCAACACATCGCCATGGACAGGGACAACCTGCTGCAACAGCTTCTGCTCCGAGGACTCGGCACCAGTTCCCTGGTGGCGGATCGCCTGCGCAGTGTGACCCAGGACTGGGTGAGGAGCGGCCAGCTCGACCCTGGCCAGGCCACCGCCCTGGTGGACGATGTCATGCGGGCCCTGCGGGGTGACAACCCCGAGCTGGAAAAGCAGGCCAGCCGCCAGATGGAGCGCAACATCGACCACTTCCTTCAGGACGTGGGCCTGGCGCGGCAGAAGGAGATCGATGAACTGCGTGGACGCATCGACCGACTCGAACAGCTGCTCCGCTCCAGGCGGGAATCGGAGAACGTCCCGGACTGACCCCTGGCGGGCGGCTGGGGGCGAAGCGGCGCCTGGCAGAATTGAATGTCTCTGTGGCGGCCGCCGCGTCATGCGCGAAATCCTGATCAGTGCCACCGTCTGCGTGGCCTGTCTGCTTGTGGCCCTGTTCAGCCAGCTGATCGCCCCGAGCGGCGTGGAGGCGGCCAGCCCGATCGCGGCGGCTGCCCCCATCCCCGCTGCCCGGCCCGCCGTCAGCCAGGCCGCGGACAACCGCTTCGAGCTCGACCCCGACGACCCCAATCCCACCCTGTTCGCGATGGCTCCCGACCCGATCGTTTCCGACAGCAACACCCTCGCCCAGGCCGGGGCGGGTGCCCTCGGAGGTGAACTCACCGCCTCCCCGGAACGCACCACCGCCAGCGGCCTGCGCATCACCGATCTTCTGGTTGGTGAGGGCCCTGAAGCCGGCGCCGGGCAAACCGTGCAGGTCAACTACAGAGGCACTCTCACCAGTGGGAAGGAGTTCGACAGCAGCTATGGACGCGGTCCGTTCAGCTTCCCCCTCGGCGCTGGTCGGGTGATCAAGGGCTGGGATGAAGGGGTGGCCGGCATGAAGGTGGGAGGCAAGCGCAAGCTGGTGATCCCGCCCGATCTGGCCTATGGCGAGCGGGGCGCCGGTGGCGTGATTCCCGCCAATGCCACCCTGATCTTCGAGGTGGAGCTGCTCGGCATCGGCGGCTGAACAGCCACGTCTACGCAGCCACGTCTACGAAGCCATTGTTACAATTGTCACAGGGCTGAGCGGCTTGCCGGCCGATTCACCATGGCCGGCCAGTCGGCGTATTCGTCACCAGCGCATCTCCGTCAACCTTCCTGATTCCCCATGACCCACCAGCTGCCCGCGCTTCCCTATGCCCTCGAAGCGCTTGAACCCCACATCTCCCGCCAGACCCTGGAGTTCCACCACGGCAAGCACCATGCCGGCTACGTGACCAATCTCAACAAGATGCTGGAAGGCACCGACCTCGAAACCAAGAGCCTCGAAGAGGTGATCGTGGCGGTGGCCGGTGATGCCGGCAAGGCCGGCATCTTCAACAACGCTGCCCAGGTCTGGAATCACACCTTCTACTGGCAGGGAATGAAGGCCGGTGGTGGCGGCGCCCCCGCTGGAGCCCTGGCCGAGAAGATCGCCGCAGATTTCGGCAGCTATGCAGCCTTCGTGGAGCAGTTCAAGGCGGCGGGAGCCACCCAGTTCGGCAGTGGCTGGGCCTGGCTGGTGCTGGATGGTGGCACCCTCAAGATCACCAAGACCGCCAACGCGGATCTCCCCCTGGCCCATGGCCAGACGGCCCTGCTCACCATGGATGTCTGGGAGCATGCCTACTACCTGGATTACCAGAACCGGCGTCCCGATTACATGACCACCTTCCTCGACAAGCTGGTCAACTGGGACTTTGTCGCTGCCAACCTGGCGGCGGCCTGAGCGATCAGCCGGTGATTGATTGCGGCGGCGCCTGCGTTGAGGGCTCCGCCGCTGTCGGCCGGGCGCTCTCCAGAACCGCAGCTGGCGGGATCCACATCGCGTCTCCGTAGGAAAAGAAGCGGTAGCCCGCCTTGATCGCCGTGCCGTACAGCTCCAGGAGCCGCTCACGGCCCACCAGGGCGCTCACCAACAGCAGCAGCGAGCTGCGCGGCAGGTGGAAGTTGGTCAACAACCCCTGCACCACCTGAAAGCGAAAACCGGGCTGGATCACCAGATTCACCGGTCCGCGATAAGGAACCAGCTGACCGTCATGGAGGGCAGCCACCCCTTCCAGGGAGCGCACGCTGGTGGTGCCGATCGCGATCACCCGGCCACCCCGGCGGCGGCAGGCCGCCACGGCCTCCACCGCGGTGGCGTTCAGCTCCACCCACTCGCTGTGCAGTTCCAGCCCCGAGAGATCTTCACGCTCAACCGGCCGGAAGGTGCCCAGGCCGACGTGCAGGGTGATCCGGGCGATCGTCACACCCCGCTCGGCCAGGGCCGCCAGCAGGGCATCACTGAAGTGCAGACCGGCCGTCGGTGCCGCCACCGCACCGGGCCGATCGGCGAAGCGGGTCTGATAGCGCTCATCGTCGCTCGGCTCGTGCTGATGGATGTAGGGGGGCAACGGCATCTCCCCGTAACGATCCAGCAACCCCTCGATCGCCGCAGCCGTATCCCGATCGGCGGGGAAGCGAATCACCAGGGTGCCGGCCTCCCGCTCCAGAGCCACCACCTCCACGGCCAGGGCCGGCTGGTCGGGCGCTTCGAGCTGGAGCCATTCGCCTGGCTTCAGTCGCCGGGCGGGCCGGGCCAGGGCACGCCAGCAGCCGTCACCGAGGGGATCCAGCAGCAGCACTTCCACCGCCCCGCCGCTGGCCCGGCGAGCGGCCAGCCGTGCCTTGAGCACCCGGGTGTCGTTGACCACCAGCAGATCCCCCGGCAGAAGCTCGTTCTGGAGGTCCCAGACCGTCAGGTGCCGGCAGGCGGAATCGGCATCAACGGCCAGCAGGCGGGCCGCATGACGGGGTTCCACCGGCCGCTGGGCGATGCAGGCTTCCGGCAGCACGAACTCATAGCTGGAGAGCAGCAGGTCCGGGTGAACCGCGCCTTCGGACTCGACCCCCTTCACCTCAGAGGGCCAGGCTTTCGGGGTTGGTTTCGATCAGGGCAGCCAGATCCTTGAGGAAGGCCGCCCCGTGGGCGCCGTAGATCACGCGGTGATCGGCCGTGAGGTTCACCTGCATCTGCCGCTTCACGGCAATCGAGCCATCCGCTCCGGCCACCACGGTGGGACGGGAAGCGGCCACCGCCAGAATGGCGCCGGTACCCGGCGGCAGGATCGCATCGAAGCGATCGACCCCGAACATGCCGAGGTTGGAGAGGGTGAAGGTGCCGGTGCTGTATTCGTCCGGCTTGAGCTGCTTGGTGCGGGAACGGGCGACCAGGTCGGCCCAGCTGCGGGAGAGCGAATAGAGATCGGTCTTGTCGGCATCGACCAGCACGGGGGTGAGCAGGCCACCGTCGTCCATGGCCACCGCCACCGCCACGTTCACCCGGTCGGGATAGGCCATGCCGGCTTCGGTGAAGGCCACATTCACCTGGGGGTGCCTGGCCAGCACGACACCGACCGCCTTGGCCAGCAGGGCGGTCATCGTGACCCCCTTGCCCTTGACCGTCTTGTAGAGGGCATCAAGCCTGTCGGTGGTGATCGTGTAGCCGACGTGGAAACAGGGAACGCCGAGGCTGGCGTTCATGTTGCGGTTGACCGCCTGCTGCAGGGTGTTGAAGGCCACGGTGTCGCCAGGGCGCCCGAAGGCCTGGCCAGAGGCGGCGGCCGGGGCGGCGGCCCGGGCGGCCCCGTTGCCAGCGGCGGCGGCGGCAGCCGGTGCAAAGGCCGCGGTGCCTTCGGCCACCCGCGGCACGCTCACGGACTGGCCGCTGGCCAGCTCGACATCTTCGGCCTGAATGCGGCCATGGGGTCCGCTGCCCCGCAGGGATTCCAGCGCCACCCCGAGCTGCGTGGCCAGTTTGCGGGCCCGTGGGGTGGCCACCAGCCGGCCCGCTGCGGGGGGCGGGGAAGGCACCGCCGGCGGAGCAACCGCTGCAACCGCCGCTGGGGCGGGGACAGGGGGCGGAGCCGGCGCTGCAACTGCCGCTGCTACCGGGACAGCGACAGCGACCGGAATGGCAGGGGCGGCCGTGGGGGCGCTCGGGGCACTGGCCTGAGCGGCGGCGATCTCGGCCTCGGTTTCGACGATCAGACCGATTGTTTCGCCCACCGGTGCCGTTTGCCCCGCCGGCATCAGCACGGCGGCGAGGAAGCCTGCCTGGAAGGCCTCCACGTCCATGTCCGCCTTGTCCGACTCCACCACCAGCACCGACTCACCGCGGGCGACCGGATCGCCGGGTTTCTTGAGCCACTCGACGATCTTCCCCTCCGTCATGGTGGAGCTGAGGGCGGGCATGAAGATGTCGTGGGTCGCCAAAATCTTGATCCAAAGGGGCAGCGAGCACCGGCATTTTAAGGGTGCCCCGCCAGGACTCAGCCCCCCTCGATCGCTTCGATCACCCCGTCGCGAACCAGAACGGCCACCTGCAGCTTCTGAACCAGGTTGTCCCCCACCTTCACCTTGCAGGCACCCTCGATCTGGCCCTGGTCGACGACCTGCTCGAAATCCAGTTCCCGCACCTGACGTTGCTGCTCCAGGAGGGTGCGCTTCTGCTCCTCCAGTTCGGCCCGCTTGGCCGCCACCTGCTGCTGCACCGAGCCCACCTGCTCCTGCACCCGCGGATCGAGCGGATTGAAGCTCTGGCTGCGGATTTCATCGACCAGCTGCTGGCCCTCCTGCTCGAGCTGGGCGAGCTGCTGGTCGGAGTTGCTCACCGCAGCGCTCAGTTCGCGCTCGGCATCCTCCTTCCAGCGGGGAGTCACCACGGCCCGCACCGTGATCGTGCGTTTGATCGTCAGCGTTTGGCCCTCGGACATGACATGCCTGTAAGAACGTTCAGGCTGTCAGCCCGGCGACCAGGGGTCAACTGCGGTAGATGGCCTCGATCGCCGCCGCATCCCGGCTGGTGATCCGATCACGGCGCTGCTTGAGCGTCTGGGTGAGCAGGCCATTCTCGATCGTGAACGGCTCCACCCCCGCCACGCCGGCCAATCGTTCATCGGGGCGGGATCCGGGACGGGCAGCCAGCAGCCGGTTGAACGCACCCTTGAGGGTCCGCAGCTCCTCGCGATCGAAACTCTCCCCCCTGGGCACAACCAGAGCCGCCAGCTGGCGGCGGTCCTGGCCGACCAGCATCACCTGCTCCACCCGCGGATGGGCGACCAGGGCCTCCTCCAGGGGGCCGGGCTCGATGTTCTCGCCACTGCTGAGCACGATGGTGTCCTTGGCCCGGCCGGTGAGCACCAGGGTGCCATCGGCCATCAGGTGGCCCAGGTCGCCGGTATCGAACCAACCGGCACCATCCAGCACGGCGGCGGTGGCTTCGGGCTTGCCGAAGTAGCCCGCCATCACCTGGGGCCCGCGGCCCAGCACCCGGCCCCGTTCGCCCAGGGCCAGCAGCGCACCGCTCTCGGCATCAACGATCCGCAGCGCCGTTCCCGGCAGGGGCTGACCGGCACTGCCGCGGCGGTTGTGCCAACGGCGGCGACAGGTGAGCACCGGACTGGTTTCGGTGAGTCCGTAGCCCACCAGCAGCTCGATGCCGATCGCCTCGAAGAAGCCATCCACATGGAGAGCCAGGGCGCCGCCACCACTGATCGCCGTGCGCATCACCCCCCCCACCAGCTGCTGGCGCACCTTCGGCCAGAGCAGCCGCGAAGCGAGGGCATGCAGGGGCCAGCTGACCACCACCAGGCAGGCCGCCAGCAGGCGCTGCGGCGCTGGTTCGGGCTGCAGGGTGAGGTCCAGGGCACGGCGACGTTGCAGGGCATGGAATCGGCTCAGACCGAGGGCCCGCTCGATCAGCCGACGGCGCGAGGCCGGCATGGCCACCAGCGCATCCTCGAATCCGGCCAGCAGCGCCTCCCAGAGGCGGGGCACGCTGATCATGTACTGGGGCCTCACCCGCTGAAGGTCGGTGCGGAGGTGCTTCAGGGTGGTGTAGGCCTGCTGGCAGCCGCAGGAGAGCAGGAAGTATTCGGCGGTGCGCTCATAGGCGTGCCAGATCGGCAGCACGCTGAGGGCCCGATCGCCCGGTCGGGGCGAGACCGCCACGCCGAGGGTGGCGAGCTGGTGGAGAAGATTGGCGTGGCTGAGCGGCACCCCCTTGGGGCGGCCGGTGGTGCCGGATGTGTAAAGCAGCGTGGCCAGCCGCTGTGCCCCTCCCGAAGGTGGCGGAGGGAGCGGCGCCGCCAGCCCCCGTTGCCGGAACGCGGCCCAGTCCAGCAAGGCGCTGACCGGGGTGGTGGTGGCTGGAGGGGCGGTGGCTGGGGTGAGCTCGGCCGGGCCATCGTCGAGAACGAGCACGAAGCGAAGCCGTTCCAGCTGGGGGTCGCTGAGCTCGAGCCGCTGCAACAGGGCTTTCGACTCCAGCACCAGGCCGATCGCGCCTGAGTCTTCGAGGATGTAGCGGAGCTCATCGAGCGGTGCGCTGCTCCCCCGCACCGCATCGGCGGCACCGGCTCGCATCAGGCCCTGGTCAGCCACCAGCCAGCGGGGGGAGTTTTCCGCGAACAGGGCCACCACATCACCAGACCGCACGCCAAGTGCCGCGAAGGCGCTGGCAGCCGTGCTGATCGCTGCGTCGAGCTGCTGGAAGCTGAGGGTTTCAGGCGGACTGGCATGGGGCGCTTCCAGGGCGGGTGCCTCGCCGTAGCGCCTGGCCAGGGCGGGCCAGAGCTGCTCCAGGCCCACCAGCTCACTCCAGTCGGTGGCCTCAGCCAGAGCGAGCCTGTCGCGTTGATCGGCCTGCCAGTGAATCTCCGCCTTCCCGGTCACGGTGCTTTCCAGCTGAACTGGCCCCAGCCTTATCACCCCCAGAGCCTCTCCGTGCCAACCGGTGGGCGGAGCGTCAACCCGAACCGGGTGGCGATGGCCTCCCTCAACAGCGGCTGCACCTGGTCGATGCCCAGGCCCGGCAACCAGTCGCACAGTCGGCCGACGGCTCGATCAGCCAGGCCACAGGGAACGATGGCGGCGAAACCGGAGAGGTCACAGTTCACATTGAGGGCCAGGCCGTGCTGACTGATCCAGCGCCTCGCCCCCACGCCGATCGCCGCCAGTTTGCGGCCCTCCAGCCAGACTCCGGTCAGGCCATCGATGCGTTCGCCGGCCAGACCGAGCTGGCCGAGCACATCGAGCACAGCCCCCTCCAGCTGGCGGAGATAGAGGTGCAGATCGGCGCCATGGCGTTGCAGGTTGAGCACGGGATAGGCCACCAGCTGACCGGGCAGGTGATGGGTGACTTCGCCACCCCGATCGATCCGGAACAGGGGGGCGGGGGGGGCGAGCGGATCGAAACCCAGATGGGCCTCGCTGGCGCCGCGGCCCAGGGTGTAACACCTGGGGTGCTGGAGGATCAGCAGGGCTTCCGGGCCCCGGGAATCGGCCAGCAGGCGCTCCTGCAGCAACCGCTGCCAACGCCAGGCCCGTGCGAACGGTACAGGGGCATCCGGAACAAAAAGGATTGCATCGAGGCCAGGATTCATCGGCCGGTCTTCGTACGATGAAAACGATCGAATCGTTGAAGCAACGCTTCGATCCTGCTGCCGGCGTTGCAGCCGTCTCTCCCGCAGAGGTGTTCGATGAAGCTACTGATCCACGGGCGCAATCTCGACGTCACCCAGGCCATTCGCGATTACACCGAATCCAAGTTAAGCCGGGCGATCAGCCATTTCGAGGGGCTGGTCAAGGAGGCCGATGTCCACCTCTCCGTCGCCCGCAATCCACGGGTGACCCAGCAGACCGCCGAAGTGACGGTGTTCGCCAACGGCACGGTGATCCGGGCCCAGGAACGCAGCGAAAACCTTTACGCCAGCATCGACATGGTGGCCGGCAAGCTCAGCCGCCAGCTGAAGCGCTACAAGGAGCGCCTCACCGAGCACCATGGCGGTGAGCTGTTCGCCGGCGATCGCCCGGTGGGACAGCAGGAGGACGGACCGGACTCCCTGGAGGCAGCCGCAGCAACGGAGCTGCCCGGCGATCTGATCGGCGGTCGCGAGCCTGCCCTGCCGGCTCCCGCGGTGCGGCGCAAGTACTACGCCATGCCGGAGATGTCCCTGCAGGAAGCCCTTGATCAACTGGAAGTGATCGACCATGACTTCTATGTCTTCCGGGACCGGCAGAGCGGCGGCATCCAGGTGGTGTATCACCGCAACCACGGCGGCTACGGCGTGATCCAAGCCCGGGAGTCCTGAACCGTTGGCCCGCGATCGCCCCGACCTTGCCCCCTTGATCGACCACGCCCTGCTCGACCCTCACCAGGGTCAAGCAGCGATTGAAATCTGTTGTGACCAGGCCAGGCATTTCGGTTTCGCCGGCGTCTGCGTGGCCTCCCGCTGGCTGACCGTGGCCCGGGAGCGGCTCGGCAGCGACACCCGGGTGAAACTGATCGGAGTGGTGGCTTTCCCGTTCGGCGCCGTGCCCAGCCGGGTCAAGCAGGCCGAGGCTGAGGCGGCTGCCGAAGCCGGCGCCGATGAGCTCGACATGGTGCCTGATTTCGGTGCCCTCGCCGATGGCAACGGCAGCGCCGTCTACGACGAGATCGGCTCGATCGTGGCGCTGGGTCTGCCGGTGAAGGTGATCCTTGAGGCGGGGCGGCTCGGCCCCGAGGCCTTGCAGTTGCTGGTGGAGGCCTCGATCGATGCCGGAGCCGCCTTTCTCAAGACCGGCAGCGGCTTCGGTCCGGCGGCCACGGTGGAGCAGGTGAGCCTGCTGCGGGAACTGGCCAGGGGACGGGCCGGCATCAAGGCGTCCGGCGGGATCACCAACCTGGAGCAGGCCTTCGCCCTGGTGGAGGCGGGCGCCAGCCGGCTGGGCACCAGCCGCGGGGTGGCCCTGATCGAGGCCATGCGGCGCCCCCCCGCCGGCCGTGAGTCCGGCGGTGTGCCGGCGTGAGCCCGGATGGGCGGCTCGAAGGGCTTTCGCTCAAGTGCGGCGCCCTGGGTGAGAACGATCGGCTGCTCACCCTGCTCAGTGATGCTGAGGGCCTGACCCGGCTGGCCGTTCCCGGTGCCCGAAGGCCCCGCAGCAGCCTGGCGGCGGCGGTGCCGCTGTCGTTGCTGCAGCTGCAGGTGAGTGGCGGCAGCGGCCTGCGGCGGGTCCGGCAGCTCAAGGTGCTGCGCAGCTTCAGCCACCTGGCCCAACGGCTGGAAACCCTTGCCGCGGCCCAGACCCTCAGCGAGCTCGCCCTGCTGCTGGTGCCCAGCGGCGATGGGGTGGCCGGAATCCTCGATGATCTCGTGATGCAGCTGGGTCGCCTGGAGCTGGTGGTGCAGGGCCGGCAGGACAACCTGGAGGCCCTGGCGGTGGCGGTGCAGGGCTGCGTCCACCTGCTTGCCCTGGGCGGCTACGGCCTGCCGCTGCAGAGCTGCGCCCGCAGCGGCCTGGCGCTTGATCCCCCCCTCGGCAACGGCGCCTGGCGCTGCAGCCTCCTGCCCAGCGAGGGGCTGGTGGTTGGGGCCGAAGCGGGGGCTGTGCTGGTGCTCAACGCCTCGGAACTCGCCCTGCTGCAGCGCCTGCCCCGGCCTGGTCTGCCGCGCCGCCAGGATGGAACCCTGATCGGACCGGTGCTGGTTTGGCTGCGTCTGCTTCAACTGGTGGAAGTCTGGTGCGGGGAGCATCTCGGCCGCCGCTGCCGCTCTCCCGCACTGCTGCGCGGCTGTTTCGAGCCCGCCACGCGACTGACGCTGGGCTCTGGGTCATCATTGCCGCCGAACGGCTGACACCTTGAGCGGACTCTCCCGACCCACACCCCCGCCCGCTCCCGCCGAGGCCGTGCCGCCCAGGCAGGAGGGGATCGAGGCCGTGCTTGCCCTGCCCAGCTTCCGCAGGCTGTGGCTGGGGCAGATCTTTTCCCAGCTGGCCGACAAGTTCTACATCGTGCTGATGGTGTTCCTGATCGCCCAGTACTGGGTGACGGACACCCCCCAGGACAACGGCGCCCTGGCCGAGGCGGCGGCCAGCCTGCGACTGGATCTGGAGACCCGGACCCAGATGATCACCCTGCTGGCCACCGGGATCTACGTGGCGAACACCCTGCCGGCCATGTTCCTCGGCACGGTGGCCGGGGTATGGGCCGATCGCTGGCCCAAGCGGCAGGTGATGGTGGCCTCCAATGCCCTCCGGGCCGGCCTGGTGACGCTGGCCCCGCTGGCCCTGGTGCCAGGGCCCTACTGGCTCGGCCTGAGCTGGGGCTACTGGTGGCTGGTGGTGATGACCTTCCTGGAGTCGGTGCTCACCCAGTTCTTCGCCCCGGCCGAGCAGGCGGCCATCCCGCTGCTGGTGCCGCGCACGCGGCTGCTGGCGGCGAATTCGCTCTATCAGGCCACCAGCATGGGGGCCACGATCGTGGGCTTCGCCCTCGGCGATCCGGTGCTGAGGCTGTTGCGCAACGGCCTGGCGGAAGTGGGTTTCAAAGGAGGAGAGTTCCTGTTGCTGCCGCTCTGCTACGGCCTGGCGGCCTTCATCATCAGCACGATTCCGATGCGTGAGGAACCGCGCCAAGCCGAAGGCACCAGCGTCTGGAGTGAAATCGCCGAAGGCATCCAGGTGCTGCGGGAACGCACCAGCGTGCGCAGCGCCATGCTGCACCTGGTGCTGCTCTACAGCATTCTGGCGGCGCTCTATGTCCTGGCGATCAGCCTGGCCGGCGCAATCGAGGGCCTTGGACCCACCCAGTTCGGCACCCTGCTGGCGATGAGCGGTCTGGGCATGGCAACCGGAGCCCTTGCCGTCGCCCAGCTCGGCCATGGCGTCAGCCGCCGGGTGATGGCCTCGACGGGCCTGGCCACGATCGCCTTCAGCCTGGTGCTGCTGGGCCAGGTGCGCGGCAACCTGATCTTCACGCTTGGCCTCTGCACGCTGCTGGGGATCGGGGCCTCACTGCTGGCGATCCCAGCCCAGACCACCATCCAGGAAGACACGCCCGAGCCGATGCGCGGCAAGGTGTTCGGCCTGCAGAACAACCTGATCAACATCGCCCTCAGCCTGCCGCTGGTGCTGGCCGGAACGGTGGTGAGCCGCTACGGCTTGCTGCCGGTGCTGTGGATCCTGGCCGCCATCGCCTTTGTGGCCGCCCTGCTGGAGCGTCCCTGGCGGCGCTGCTAATCTTCTTCATCGGAAGAACGGCGGCAGGTGGCCCATATCGCCTGGCTGGGCAAGAAATCTCCGTTTTGCGGCAATGTCTCCTATGGCTTGTCCACCACTGAGCGGCTCCGGGAGCGGGGTCATCGGATCAGCTTCATCCATTTCGACACCCCCTCCACGGGCCTTGGCCTCGGTTGGGACACCCTCAACCCCGATGGCAGGCAGAGCGCGGCGGCAGCCCTGAGATCCGCCAGGGGTGTCGGGCCACCTGGAGATGGCAGCCGTGAAGTGGCCCTGCCCTATCTGGTCAAGTCGCAGGTGTACACCATTCCCTCGCCCGGGGCGCAGCGGGAGCTGCGGGAATCGCTGGAGCAGCTCAAGCCCGATCTGGTCCACGCCAGCCTCACCCTGTCGCCGCTGGATTTCCGCCTGCCCGATCTCTGCCAGCACCTGGGTGTGCCGCTGGTGGCCACCTTCCATCCGGCCTTTGACGCGAGCCTGCGCAACCTCACCGCCGGCACCCAGCAGCTCACCTATCAGCTGTACGCACCGACCCTGGCCCGTTTTGACCGGGTGATCGTGTTCTCCGAGCGGCAGGCGGAGGTGCTGGCCAGGCTGGGGGTGCGGGAGGAGCGCCTGGCCGTGATCCCGAACGGGGTGGACACCGACCGCTGGCAGCCCGCCCCGGCCCATGGGGGGACGGGGGAGCTGGCCCAGCTGCGCCTGCGCTTCCAGGGTCGGCGCGTGTTCCTGTACATGGGCAGGCTGGCCACCGAGAAGAACGTGGAGGCCCTGCTCAAGGCCTGGCGGCTGGTGCGGCCCCGCCATTGCCTGTTGCTGATCGTCGGAGACGGTCCCCTGCGCGGCTCCCTGATGGCCAGTGGTGACGACCCGGATGTGGCCTGGTGGGGATACGAAGCCGACCAGGCGATGCGGGTGGCCCTGCTCCAGGTTGCCGAGGTGTTCCTGCTGCCCTCCCTGGTGGAGGGGCTGTCGCTGGCCTTGCTGGAGGCGATGGCCTGCGGAACCGCCTGTGTGGCCACCGATGCCGGCGCCGACGGGGAGGTTCTGGAAGGTGGCGCCGGGATCGTGATCAGCACCCAGGGGGTCACCACCCAGCTGCGCACCCTGCTGCCGGTGCTGCGGGATCAACCGGTGCTCAGCGCCGAACTGGGGCGCCGGGCCAGGACCAGGGTGCTGGAGAGATACACCCTCACCCGCAACATCGAGGCTCTCGAAGCGCTCTATGGCCAGCTGGTGCCGCTGCGGTCGCTGGCCGCCTGAAGCGGCAGGGCCCTGCCTGGCTCAATCGAGCATCGCCGCCTCCAGGCTGGCGCGGAGCACGTCGGTCAGCTGATCCACCGCGAGGCGGCGATCGCGGCGGTAGTCGGCCAAGCGTGGGCCGGCTTCGATCGGATCCCCGACGATGATCCTCACCTGCCGCGCCGCCGGGGCCGGCGGCCGCTCGCCCCGCCGGCCCCGGATCCAGGCGATCGCATCCCACAGGATCAGCAGAACCTCAAGGTAGCGATCGACGCTGGGCTTTTCGGCCACATAGGCATCTCCCATCGAGGCGAAGTACTCGACCAGGCGCATGTGGTCGAGGTGGCGGGCCGCTTCGACGGCACACCAGTCGGCCAGGCTGCGCTCAAGGGGGGCGCAGGCGGCCAGGTCGTCGCGGTAGATCGCCTGCCAACCGGCCTGCTCGATCCGGCGGCAGCGCTCCAGGATCGTGCCCCTCGGCTGCAGATCGAAGTGGGATTCCGCTGCCGCAAGGGCCGTTGCCTGGAGCCTGCTCAGGCGGGCCGAGAGGGCGGGATCGCCGGGGGTCAGCCCAGGCTCCTCGCCCCTGCCCAGCCGGTAGAAGTGTTCCAGCTGGGTGAGCAAGCGGCCGGAGATCAGCAGCAGACGGCCGTAGCGGTGGTCGGCCTCCTCGGTGGGAAGGGCCGGCGCCCCGGCAGGGGGGAGCGTGATGCCCAGCACGCCCTCCAGGGCGGTGAGCAACCGGTCGATCGGTGCCCAGTCCCGATGCAGCAGGCTGTAGCGCAGCACGACCGGCACGATCACAACCCGCTCCTCCCGCCCTTCGGCCACGAGATCTTCGCAGCACCAGAACGCCATCTGGGCCAGGCCAGGCTCCAGGGGGCCCAGCAGTTCGTCGTGGTTGTTGGTGGCCCCCTCCGGCGCGATCGCCAGGGGGAAAGGGCCCGAGCAGAGCAGATGGCGGGCCGTCTTCAAGGCCCGGCGGTCGAGCCTGCCGCGCTGGATCGGGACTCCACCCAGCCTGGCCAGCATCCAGCCGGCGGCGGCACCGGCCCAGAGGGGGATTCCCCGGTCGTAGAGGAACTGGCTGTGCACCGGATGGGCCAGCCGGATGCCATGGCGGCGGGCCGCCCGGGGCACCTCCTTCCAGAGCAGCTGGGCCATCACCAGCGGATCCGTGGTGCTCGGATGCCGGAAGGCGATCAGCAGGCGCACCTCACCGTTCTGGGCCGCGGCGCACAACTCCGCCAGCTCCACCACGCCGCTCACCGCACCGATGCCGATCCGCCGTGAGCCGAGCACGGCCGGCAGGGCCAGCCGGCAGAGGCGATGCAGCCAGGGCGTGTAGGCCGGCTGGATGAAGCCCAGGGCGGGCTGGGCGGCCTGGACCTTGGCGCTTGGCATGGGGCTCTCAAGGGCGGCGGAATCGCCGACCGGGGCCAACAGTCTGCGGGGCTTTGACGGCCAGGCGGCCGGAGGGGGCCGTTCAGCCGAACAGCTGTGTCCAGGCCCGCACCTGGGCAGCGGCGGCAGGGCTGCCCTCCGCCGGGAAGCAGGGCAGAAAATCCTTGTCCTGGGCAGGGATGTAGGGGCCCTGTTTCACCTCCAGCAGCACGGAGTCGCGCTGGAGGGCCACCAGGGTGTGGAACTGGCCATCGGCCAGCTCAATGCCCCGCAGCGGACCGGCCGCCTCAAGCCGTTCGCCCAGCAGCACATCGCCGGCCCCATTGAGCAGCAACACGCCGATCGCCCCCTGCAGGACCACGAAGCACTCAAACGCCGCACCGGGTTCCTGGCGGAGATGGCGGTGGGGGCGCACGTAGGTGCCGGGCTGCAGCACATTCAGAAAACGCTGCACCGGCTCGGGCTCGGCATGGAAATTGTGATTGCACCGCAGCCGCGGCGATCGACGGGCCTGGTCCGCGACCGCATCGAACAGGGCCTGGTCGAGCCGTTTGATCACGCCTGATGCCGCTGGACGGCCGCTCTCGCCCATCCCCATCAGACCGGCTGCTCCGCGAAGCGCCTCGACACCGCCTCCCAGTTCACCACCGACCACCAGGCCTCGAGATAGTCGGCGCGGCGGTTCTGGTACTGGAGGTAGTAGGCGTGCTCCCAGACATCGTTGCCGAGCAGCGGGATGCCCCGCCGATCACTGACATCCATCAGCGGGTTGTCCTGGTTGGCGGTGCTCACCAGCTCAAGCGTTCCCTTCGGATTGACGATCAGCCACACCCATCCCGATCCGAAGCGCTGCAGACCAGCCGCCTTGAAGCCCGCCTGGAACTGCTCAAACGAGCCGAAATCCCGATCGATCGCCGCGAGCAACGCCGGCGACGGCGCTCCGCCCTGGCCCGGCGGCGCCAGAGACTCCCAGAAAAAGCTGTGGTTCCAATGGCCTCCGGCATTGTTCCGCACTGCGGCCGAGCGACGCGAAGGCCGTTTCAGCAGGGCCTCCAGGCCCTGGCCCTGCAAGGACGGATCCGCTGCCACGGCGCTGTTCAGGTTGGTCACATAGGCCTGGTGATGGCGGTCGTGATGAATCGCCAGGGTGGTGGCGTCGATCGCCGGCTCCAGGGCATCGTTGCCGTAGGGCAGGGGAGGAAGGGAGAAGGGGGCACCCTCGGCCCGGGCCCCGGACGGCGCCGTGACCAGGAGCAGCAGGGTCAGCAGGCAGGCAAGGATCCTTGGCATCGGCGGAGCTGCGGAGCCACAGAAGGCGGATTCCAGTATGGAAGCGGCTGCGCCCGAATCAGCCCAGCCGCTCCAGCACCGCCGCTGCGGCCTCCTCACCGCTGCGCACCGCCCCATCGAAGAAGCCCGGCCAGCGCTCGGCCACCTCGGTGCCCGCCCAGAACACCTGGCCATGGGGCCGGCGCAGGGCATCGCCACAGCGGCTCCAGAGCCCCGGCGGCATCCAGGCGGCGTAGGCGCCACCCACGAACGGCATCGCCGGCCAGTCCTTCTCGACGTAGGCCACAGGCGTCAGGGCCGCCGGGCCCAGATAGGCGGCCAGATCGCCCAGCACCGCCTCCTTCCGTTCCGCCTCACTCAACGGCGCCCAGCGGTGGTAGCGGTGGCCCACCACGAAGGCGGCCAGCGCGCCGCAACCGGTCTCGGGATCGGAGCTGTCGGCCACCAGTTCCACCCAGGGGCGATCGCCGATGGCGATCCCCGAGAGCCCCAGCTCACGCCACCAGGGCGTGGCATAGACGATCAGCAGCTTCGCGCAGGCGCCCATCGCCATCTGCTGCTGCAGCTCCTGGCGGTCGGCGGGAAGCTCCGGCGTGAAACGGAGCCGCGCCGCCAGCGCCGGCGGCATCGCCACGATCGCGGCGCGGCAGGGATACTCCGCCTGGCCGGTCTGGACCCGAACCAAACAATCCGCCGCGGACGTCTGTGGTGGCTGCAGCACGGCAAGCACCGGCTCGCCCAGCCGCACCACCCCCTCAGCCAGCTGCGCCGCCAGCAGGGCCGGCAGCTGGCCGGCGCCGCCATGCAGCAGCTCCTGCTCCGGCTGCTCGCCCTGGGGAGCGGTGCGCTGGCCCCAGAGCACATGCAGCAGCGACACCTGCTCCGGCTCAGCCGGGCCCAGGAAACCGACCGCCCGACAGAAATAGGCGAAATACCAGGCCGCGAACGGGGTGTGGGTGTGGGCGTCGATCCAGTCCTGGAAGCTGAGCCGATCCAGTTCGGCAGCGGCGGGATGGTGGTGGGGGTGACCTTCCGGCAACTGGGCCACCAGCGCCTGGAAGCGGGCCAGAGCCGCCATGGCATCGTCCCAGTCGGCGGCTGGCACGGCCGGCGGCTGGCCTTCGGGGAAACCCTGGAAGAATCCGGCGAAGGTGCAGCGGCAATCGCCGAACACCAGCACCGTTTCACCGTCGTGGGGAGAGTCGAAGCGGCGGATGCCGTGCTGATCCAGCAGGGCGAGGAAGCGGCTCTGGCTGGGGCCGACCCACTGGCCGCCCAGGTCGATCCAGCTGTCCGGGCAGCCCCCTGGCGTCAGCTCCCCATCGAGCCGCACGCTCTGCCGGCACATCCGCCCACCGAGCCGGGCATCCGCCTCGATCAGGCGCACCGAGCGGCCGGCCCGCTGCACGGCCAGCGCCGCCACCAGCCCCGCCAGGCCAGCTCCCACCACCACGACATCAACGGGTTCCGCCTGCGTCATCACCATGAAGCCCAGCATCGCAGCCAGTTACCCGGGCGGTTCAGGCCTGCAGCTCGGCGCAGCAGGCCTCGAAGGCCGCCGCCGGATCCTCGGCGGCGCTGATCGGCCGACCGATCACCAGGAAGCTGGCCCCGGCGGCGATCGCCTCGGCCGGGGTGAGCACCCGCACCTGATCGCCGCTGCCACTGCCGGCCGGGCGGATGCCGGGGGTCACCAGGGTGAAGGGTTCCCGGTGGATGGCCCGCAACGCCGCCACCTCCAGGGGGGAGCAGACGGCACCGCCGATCCCGGCGGAGGCCGCCAGACCCGCCAGCCGGAGAACATGGCTGGGCAGCGGCTCGGTGATCGCCAGCTCGGCGGCGAAACAGGCCGGATCCCAGCTGGTGAGCACTGTGACCGCCAGCAGGGTTGGCGGCGCCACACCAGCGGCGGCGGCCCCCTCCAGCGCCGCCGCCTGGGCCGCCACCAGGGCCTGATGGCCGGCGGCGGCGTGCACCGTGATCAGCTCGGCCCCCAGCCGGGCGGCGCTGCGCACCGCGCCGGCCATGGTGGCGGGGATGTCGTGGAACTTGAGATCGAGGAACACGCCGAGACCCCGCTCCCGCAGGGCGCTCACCACGGCCGGGCCGGCGGCGGTGAACAGCTCCAGCCCCACCTTCACCCGCCGCAACCCGGGGATCCGGCCGGCCAGTTCGAGGGCGGCGGCGGCATCGGGCCGATCGAGCGCCAGGATGATCCGCCCGGCAGGGCTGAGGGAGATGGTCATCAGATCACCAACCGCCGGAACGTCTTCCTGCCCAGTTGCAGCACTCTTCCTTCCAGCTCTGCGGCGGCGCTGAACTCCTGGTTCGGATCAGCCAGCTTCTCGCCATCCAGGCGCACGCCACCCCCCTGAATCTGGCGCCGGGCTTCGCTGCTGCTGACGCAGAGCCCCAGGGCACTGAGCAGATAGAACGCCTTGGCCGGGAAGTTCACGGGCTTCAGAGACAGTTCAGGAACGGATTGGGCGCCCTGTGCCGCTGGAATCCCCGCCGCGCCGGCCATCCCGACCCTGCCATGGGGCGCCGCCACCAGTTGCCGCGCATCCAGCTGGGCCGCCCGGGCTGCCGCCTCACCATGCAGCCCGGCGGTCACCTCCAGCGCCATCGCCATCTGACGTTCGCGCGGGGAGGCCGGCAGGCTTACCGGCTCCAGATCGGTGAGCAGGGTGAGGTAGTCGCCCACCACCGCGTCCGGCAGCTTTTCGAGCTTCGAATAGGTGGAGAGCGGATCTTCCCGCAGACCCAAGGTGTTGCCCAGGCTCTTGCTCATCTTCGCCACACCATCGAGCCCCGGCAGGATCGGCATCAGCAGGGCGAACTGGGGCTTCTGGCCGAAGTGCCGCTGCAGATCCCGGCCCATCGCCACGTTGAACTTCTGGTCGGTGCCGCCCAGCTCCAGGTCGGAGCGCACCGCCACCGAGTCGTAGCCCTGCAGCAAGGGGTAGAGGAACTCGTGCAGGGAGATCGGCAGGCCGCCGCCGTAGCGCCTGGAGAAATCGTCCTTGGCCAGCATCTGACCCACGGTGGCGGTGCCCAGCAACTCGATCACCCTGGGCAGATCGAGGCTTGAGAGCCACTCGCTGTTGCGGCGCACTTCGAGTCGGCCGGGGGTTTCGAAATCCAGCAGGGCCCGCTCCTTCGGCAGCCCCTCACCCAGCTGGGCCAGGTAGGTGGCGGCATTGGCCTCCACCGCAGCGGCGCCGAGCTGCACCCTTGTGGCGTTCTTGCCGGTGGGATCGCCGATGCGGGCGGTGAAATCACCGATGATCAGCACTGCGGTGTGGCCCGCGTCCTGAAAGGCCCGCAGCTTGCGGAACAGGATCGCGTGCCCCAGATGGATGTCGGTGCCGGTGGGGTCGATGCCGAGCTTGACCCGCAGGGGGCGGCCGCTGCGCTCCGCTTCCGCCAGCCGGGCCGTCAGACGCTGATCGGGGTTGTCCTCAGCCCCGGTGGGGAAGAGATCGGCCATGCCCCGCTCCAACCAGCCCGGCAATGCATCAGCACCCATGGCCATCCCCCGGCAGCATCGCTTGACCCAGCCGGATCGTACCCAGCGGCGTCCGGCTGTTCGCCGCCGCTGCTCAGCCGGCTTTCTCCAGCTCGCTCTTCATCCGCTCAAGCGT
The DNA here is from genome assembly GCF_025128115.1 of Synechococcus sp. CS-1326. NCBI lineage: Bacteria > Bacillati > Cyanobacteriota > Cyanophyceae > Synechococcales > Synechococcaceae > Synechococcus > Synechococcus sp. CS-1326. The sequence continues at coordinate 38,690 of NZ_JAHLYV010000009.1, forward strand.
CTGGTTCATCTGCACGAACATCAGATCAGGGGTGAGGCCGAACTGACCCAGCTGGGTGCGCAGCTGCTCCACGGTGAGCTTGGCCTGGAAGTCTTCGGAGAGCTCGAAGCGCTTCATGAACACCCGGTAGCGATCCATCAGCTCCTCCATCCGCTCGATGAACAGCTTCTTGCCGGCGCGATCGAACTTGCCGTAGTCGCCACCGAGCTGGGTGAGCTGCTGGTAATCGCCGAACAGCCGCTTGGCTTCGTCCTGAACGATTTCGGATTCGAAGAATCCCATGGCAGAGGCCAGGCGTGGTGCGTTGCCGTTGATTCTGAGCGGCCCACCGCCTCCAGGGGAGTGTGGATTGACGTAATCGGGCGGCAATGACCGCTAACTTCAGTCCAGACGTGCGTTTGGGCGAGTGCCACCATGGCCAAAGGGCACTGGTTGGATGGCATGGCCCGCCGGCTTCTGGTCGCCACCGGCCAGTTGCCGGCACCTGCCGGGCGCCCGGCCCCCCCCCCGTCCAGCCCGCACCAGCCGGAGGCCGAGGCGATCGAGCGTGACCTGCTCGCCCTCAAGCTGGCCGGCAATCCCGGCCTGCGGCTCCGCAACGCCGAGGAGGTGCGGCAGGCGGCGGCCCTGGGCTGGCGCCTCGATGTGAACCGGGCCACGGCGGCCGACTGGCTGCGCCTGCCCGGCTGCACCCCCAGCCAGGTGGACCTGTTGCTGCGCCTGCAGGCCGGTGGCGTGCAGCTGAGCGGTGTCGAGGATCTGCAACGGCTGTTGACGCTGCCGGAGGAGCGGATCCGCTGCTGGCAACCTCTGCTCGCCTTCCGCTGGTATGGCGATGCCGCCCCGCCCCGGTCCGCCCCGATCGACCTGAACCGCTGCGGCGTGGAGCAACTCCACGACCGTCTGCCCCTCGATGCCCAGCGCTGCCAGCGGCTGGTGCGGGAGCGCAGCCGGGGCCCGTTCCAGGATCTCGCCGACCTCCAGCAGCGGCTGGCCCTCCCTGCCGATCTGGTGGAAGGCCTGATCGGCAAGGTGAGCTTCAGCAAGGGGCCGGTGGGTCCGGATCTGCCCCGGCCCGGTGATGGCCCTCCCTCCCGTTGAGCCGGGCCCCGGGCCGGCAGGGAGAACTGTTCGAGCCGGGCTCCGGATCGGATCCGCTCGACGGAACCACTGCCCTGCCGCTGCTCCGGCACCAGTTGGTCGCCTGGCAGGGGCGGCTGGCTGATTTTCAGCAGCCGCTGTTCGATCCAACCCGGCCAGCCACTGATCCGGCCGGAGCCCCCTGCCGGGAACAGGGCTGGCTGTTCCCGCCGGAGTTCCCCGGCCAGCTTCCGGGCCCCGAAAGCCTGGCGAGCGGCTTCAACCCCCTCGCCCTGGCCCCCCAGAGCCTGCAGTTCTGGCGCTGGCCCCAGCCGCCCCAGGGGGGAGCGGCCATTTATGTGGTGATCGACCAGCCACCCCACCTGCAAACCTCCCTGTTGCTCTATGTGGGCGAAACCGGCCGGGCCGAGCTTCGCTGGAAAGGAGAGCACGACTGCAAGACCTACCTGTCCGCCTACGCCGAAGCCATGCTGCAGGCCAAGCTGACCACCCGGCTCAGCATCCGCTTCTGGTGCGATGTGCCAGCGGCAGCCAGGTCGCGTCGTGCCCTGGAGCAGGCCCTGATCCGCCGCTGGCTGCCGCCGTTCAACAAGGAGACCCGCCAGCGCTGGGCCACGCCGTTCACCAGCGATCCGGCCTGAGCGCGGCCGGCCCCAGGTCAGGGCCGCACCAGGTGGCATCGCTACGATCACGGCCCCCAGTCCTGGCCCCATGGAGTTCCGCTGTTCCCCCATCCCCCTGAGCGAATGGGACGGCGAGACCCTCGCGGTGGGGATCTTCCAGGGCGATGACGGGGAGTCGCGCCAGCTGTTGCAGGCCCGCTTCGGTGAGGGCCTGATCAGCCTGCTCGAGCATCGCAAGTTCAAGGGCAAACCGGGTGAAACCCTCAGCCTCTCCCTGCTGGATCGTTCCCCCGCCCAGCTGATCGTGGTGGGGTTGGGCGAATCGGCCCACTTCGATGGCCAGGGCCTGCGCAGCGCGGTGGCGGCGATTGCCAGGGCGGCAGCCGCCGGCAGGGCCACCGAGCTCGGCATCGCCCTGCCCAGCGCGGAGCTGGAGCCCGCCATGGCCGCCCGACTGATGGCCGAGGCGGTTCGCCTGACCCTCTACACCGACCCACGCTTCAAGAGCGAGCCGGAACCCCGGCACCTGCCGCAGACGGTCACCCTGCTGGGCCTGCCGGAGGCGGCCGCAGCCGGCCTTGCCGGCCTGGAGGCCACCTGCGCGGGCGTGGAGCTGGCACGTCAGTTGGTGGCGGCCCCTCCGAACGTGGTCACCCCCCAGGCCCTCGCCGACACCGCCGCCACCATCGCCCGGGAGTTCGGCCTGGAACTCAAGGTGCTGGAGCGCTCCGACTGCGAGGCCCTCGGCATGGGCGCTTACCTCGGGGTCGCCCAGGGTTCCTGCCTGCCTCCCAAGTTCATTCACCTCACCTACCGGCCAGCCGACGGGGCCAGCCGCCGACTGGTGCTGATCGGCAAGGGCGTCACCTTCGATTCCGGCGGCTACAACCTCAAGACGGCAGGCTCCCAGATCGAGATGATGAAGTACGACATGGGCGGCAGCGCCGCCGTGCTCGGCGCCGCCCGGGCCATCGCCGAACTGCGGCCGGCCGACGTGGAGGTCCATGTGCTGGTGGCCGCCTGCGAAAACATGATCAGTGGCAACGCCATCCATCCCGGCGACATTCTCACCGCCTCCAACGGCAAGACGATCGAGATCAACAACACCGATGCCGAGGGCCGGCTCACCCTGGCCGACGCGCTGGTCTACGCCAGTCGCCTTGAGCCCGATGCGGTCGTTGATCTGGCCACCCTCACCGGCGCCTGCGTGATCGCCCTGGGTGAGGAGATCGCCGGCCTCTGGTCCCCCAGCGACGAACTGGCCGCGGCCCTGCTGGACGCCGGCCGCCAGGGCGGTGAGCAGTTCTGGCGCATGCCGCTCCAGGCCTCCTACAAGGAGGGCCTCAAGAGCCCGGTGGCCGACCTGAAGAACACCGGCCCACGGCCTGGCGGTTCGATCACCGCCGCCCTGTTTCTGCAGGACTTCGTAGACCCGGCCACGGCCTGGGCCCACCTGGACATCGCCGGCACCGTCTGGAGCGACAAGGGACGGGGGCTGGATCCGGCCGGAGCCACCGGCTTCGGGGTGCGCACCCTGGTGAACTGGGTGAGCCAGGGTGGCCGCGCCTAGGTTGGCTGCAGACGCTCCAGAGCGAGGCCATGGCCGTTCAGAAGATCCGCTGGTATCTGGGCGCCCAGCTCGGGGTGCTGTTGCTGCCGATGGGCCTGTGCCTGGTCGGTGAGGCCGTGACCCGCCGGACCCTGCAGAAGGTGGCCCTGCTGAACCAGATGGTCTCGCCGGCCGGGCCCTGGTTCTGGTATGGCACCCTCGGGCTGATCTGCGTGGTGGCCGGCGTGGGGCTGATGGTGGAGAGCGGCCTGCTGCGGGGCTACCCCAGGAATGCCCGTTGAAGCCTCGCCCCGGTTTCGCTCGGTTGCAGCTCGATCCTGCCGCTCAGATCGCGACCGGTTCGAGGGCTGCCAGCAGGGTTTCGGGTGATTCCAGGGCATGGATCTGCCAGCGAGCCCGCTCGCCGAGGCTGCTGCTCAGCCGTTCCAGGTCGTCGGCAGCCTGTTTCGGGCTCTCATAGGGTCCGATGTGCCGAGTGGTCAAACCATCGCGAATCGTCAGTAGATACATTCGCCACCCTCCCGTCTGGGATTTCCACCCTAGGCACATCGAAGCGTTCTGAACAGGCTTCAGGGCCTGGCTCCAGCCCATGGGACGGAACTGCGGGCCCTGCTGCCCCAGACCTGATTGAGCCGCTGATCACGGCCGCACGACCAGCGGTAGTAGTTGTATTTGAGCTTGTTCTGCTCGGCGTAGTTCTGGTGGTATCCCTCGGCGGGCCAGAAGCGCTGCAGCGGACGGATCTGCACCCGGATCGAGCTCGGGTTCTGCCTGAGCTCCCGGGCCGCCTCCTGAAGGCTGGCCTGGGCCTGCTCCTGTTGCCGCGTTCCCCTGGTGAAGATCGCCGGCCGGTAAGAGGCCCCACGATCACAGAACTGGCCGCCCCCATCGAGGGCATCGACGTTGCGCCAGTAGGCGCGCAACAGGGTGGGATAGCTGATGCGGCTGGTCTCGAAGCGAACCAGCACGCTTTCCAGGTGGCCCGTACCCCCAGCCGTCACCTGGCGGTAGGTGGGGTTCGGCCTGGAGCCGCCGCTGTAGCCACTCACTGCCTCCACCACGCCTGGGAGCCCCTCCAGATCGTGTTCAAGGCACCAGAAGCAGCCGCCGGCGAACACCGCCTCCTCGATCGCCGCCTGGGCGGGTGCGGCGGCGACGACAAGCAGCAGCAGCCCCAGTAGCAGCGGACGGGCGACCCCTGACCACAGCCGGGACTTCCAGGCTCGGCTCGGTTGCATCGGCAGGATCGGCTCGGGGGTGCTGGTGGAGGCCATCCACTCATCCTGCCGGGCTGAACGCAGCCGCCGCTGCTGACGGCTGCGCCATCGCCAGGTGATCGAGGATCTCGACGGCGGCCCGCCCGGTGACACCAGGTTCACCGAGGCAGAGGCGCAGGCGCCCATAGCCCTCGATCATCCGCTCACGGGCTTCACCGGGATCGAGCAGGGGCAGGGCCGCAGCCACCACGGCCGCCGCTGTGAACGACTCCTGGAGCAGTTCCGGAACCAGGCGCTCCCCCAGCACCAGGTTGACCGGCGAAATATGGTCGACCCGGAAGTGCAGCAGGTGGCGGGCCAGCCAGGCCGTCGGACGGCTGACGCGATATCCCACCACCTGGGGAACCCCCCGCAGGGCCAGCTCCAGATTCACGGTGCCCGATTTGGTGAGCGCCAGATCGGCGGCGGCGGAGAGAACGGGCCGCAGCCGATCGGCGTCCGAGGCGGGCACCACCTCGGCCTGCACGCCGGCCTGGCGGAGCAGCGCCGCCAGCGGCGCCTCGAAGGCGGCCTGACCGGCCGGCACCATCACCCGCAGACCTGGCCGCAGCCGTTGCAGTTCCGCCGCCGCCGCCGCCAGGTTGGGCACCAGATAGCGCATCTCCTGGCTGCGGGAGGCGGGCAGCAGCAGCAGCAGGCGCTCTTCCGCGAGGAGGCCCAGCTCACGGCGGGCCTCCTCGCGGCCGGGAAGGTCACCCAGCGTGTCGAGCAGGGGGTGGCCCACCCAGGTCACATCGGCCCCCCGTTCGCCGTAGAAGCGGGCCTCCTCGGGAAAGATCGAGAGGATGCGGTCGGTGAAACCGATCAGACGGGTGCTGCCCCCCTCGCCGATCCGGAAAGCCCACTCCTGGGGGGCGATGTAGTAGGTGATCGGAACCCCCGGCAGCTGGCGCCGCAACTTGAGACCGAGGCTCACATTCGCTCCCATGTAGTCGATCAGGACCACCCCATCCGGTGGGGTCTGGCGCAGCAGCCTGCCGACCCGCCGCTGCAGCCGCAGGGTGGGGAGCACCAGCGGCAGTGCCTCCCACAGACCCATGGCACCCATCGGCGCGGTATTGGCCAGCAGCCGGGCACCGGCCCTCTCCATCCGCTCCCCACCCAGGGCGATGATCTCGAGGTCGAGCTCCCGGCGCCTGGCCTCGGCATGGAGCGCCTGGATCAGCAACCCACCCTGCAGATCCCCCGACACCTCGCCGGTGCTGATCAGCAAGCGCACCATCAGCGATGGGGCGGCAGGGGACCGCGGCGTCCGGGGGTGATCGAGGCTTCAAGGAAGCTGCAGAGCTGCTCCGCCGCCGGCAGCAGCTCGTCCTGGCGGATGCGGGCGAGGGCCTGGACCAGCACCTCGTCGCCGCGGTAGAGGCGGTTCCAGACCTCCTGCAATTGCCTGAGTTCGGCACCGGCGGCCCGTTCGGCCAGGCCGCTGCGCCGCAGGCCGATGCGGTTGAGTCCCCGCAGCCGTCCGGGGTGGCCTTCGACGATGGCGAAGGGGGGGACATCTCTGTCGATGCGGCTCATGCCCCCCACCATCGCCAGGGTGCCGATGTGGACGAACTGATGAATGCCGAGCACCCCACCGATCACGGCCCGATCGCCGATCACCACATGGCCGGCGATCGCCACGCTGTTCGCCACGACGATGCCATCGCCCAGTTCACAGTTATGGCCGACGTGGCAATAGGCCATCAGCAGATTGCCGTTGCCAAGCCGGGTCTGCTCGCCATCGGCGGTGGCCCGGTTGATCGTGACGCATTCCCGGATCGTGTTGTCGTCACCGAGCACCACTTCGGTGGGGGCCCCGTTGTATTTGAGGTCCTGGGGTTCGAGGCCGATGCAGGCCCCGGGGAAAACCCGGTTGCGGGCACCCATCCGAACGCGGCCTTCGATCACCACATGGGGCCCGATCCGGCTGCCGGGACCGATCTGCACCTCAGGGCCGATCACGGAGAACGGCCCGATCGCCACGCCGACAGCCAGCTTGGCGCGGGGATCGACCAAGGCGGTGGGATGGATCGAGGTTTCCACGGCTGCGCTGGTCATCGCCTCAGTCCACCAGAGAGAACATCAGTTCTCCTGAACAGACGCGCTGTCCATCGACCGTGACCTCTCCCCTCACCTTGCCGAACCGCCGATGCTTGATGGCCAGCAGCTCACAGCTGATCCGCATTTGATCGCCAGGCACGACCGGCCGCCGGAACCGCACCCCGTCGATCCCGGCGAAGACGAACAGCCCCTTCGGCAACTCAGGCATCTGGGCAATGATCAGTCCCCCCACCTGGGCCATCGCCTCGACGATCAACACCCCCGGCATCATCGGACGACCCGGGAAATGGCCCTGGAAATGGGGCTCGTTGAGGGTGACGTTCTTGATGGCGACCGCCCGCTTACCAGGCTCATGTTCGACCACCCGGTCCACAAGGGCAAATGGGTAGCGGTGGGGCAACAGATTGAGGATCTGCTCACTGGTGAGCAGGGGTGAGCCGGCAAGAGAAACGGTCAACGGGCTTCAGGCAGATCGGGAGTGAGCAGCCAGGGCAGCCGCCAGAGCGGTGTGCAGCCCATGGGAACCGCGGTATGCGAACACCTGGGCTCGAGGCAAGCCCACCAGCGCCAGGTCGCCCAGCAGGTCCAGCAGCTTATGGCGCACCGGCTCCTGTTCGAGGCGCAAAGGAGGATTCAACCACTGCTGGCCATCACAGACCAGGGCATTGCCCAGATTCCCACCTTTGATCAGCCCCGCCGCCTGCAGTTGCTCCACCTGCTCGCGAAAGCCGAACGTGCGGGCCGGGGCGATCTCCTCAACGAAGCGCCGAGGCGTGAGCTCCAGGGAAAAGGACTGTCGGCCGATCGCCGGCTGGGGAAACTCGATCGCCGCTCCCAGCCAGGGCTGGAGGCTGGGCAGGGCGGTCACGAAGCTCCGGCCCTGCTGCAGGGTGAGCGGTGAAGCGAGCTCCTGCAACGGCTCCCGCTCACCCACCAGCTGGAGGCCCGCCTCGGCGATCGCCTCCACCCACGACAGTGCGGAGCCATCAAGCAGCGGCACCTCATCCCCTTCAACCAGGATCGTCACCTGGCTGAGGCCCGTCCCAGCCAGGGCTGCCAGCAGATGCTCCACCGTGGCGAGGCGGCGTTGATCAAGCCTCAGGGCGGTGCACAGCTGGGTTTCGCACACCAGGCCGGGATGAAGCCGGCTGACAGAGCTGCCCGGCTGATCCAGCCAGCCCAGCTGAAAACCTGGCTGATCACTGGGCTCGAGGCGCACCCGGCAGAGGTTGCCGCTGTGCAGGCCCACCCCGGAGCGCTCCACCGGTGCCGCCAGGGTCCAGGCCTGGCTGTAATCGCTGGGCCAGTCCATGGCTAGAACTTCCAGCCGACACCGAGGTTGAAGCGCCAATCACCGCTGAAGTCCTTGCTGGCGACCTCCAGCCGGAGTGGACCGACCGGAGTGGTGACGATCAGACCGGTGCCCACCGAGAAGCCACTGCCCGGTTTTGCCAGCAGACCACCTGGATTGCCCTGGACACTGGCCTGGGAGCCGAAATCGGTGCCGCCATCCACGAAGAACGATCCACTCACGACGGAGAACAGCGGGAAGCGGTACTCGATCGTGGCTTCGCCAAAGCTCTTGCCGACCCCGAGGTCACAGTCGGCGAAGCCCCGCACCGAGTTGGAGCCGCCCATGCAGAAGGCCTCGTAGGGGGGCAGGTCGCCGACGTTGGTGCCGGCCGAGACCTGGAAGGCCAGGGCCTGCTTGCAGTCGGCCGCCTCACCGGGTTTTGGCCGACAGCCCTTGTAAAACCGCAGCCAATTGACTGGAATGAAATAGGAATAGCTGCCGCGCAGGCGGTTGAAGGTGGGTGAATCGGGCCCGACCGAAACGAACTGCTCCGTGCTGAGGCTGAGAAAATTGCCGGAGGTGGGATTGCGGGGATCGTTGAGCGTGTTGCGGGTGGCTGCCACCCGCACCGCCACCAACTGGTTGGTGGTGGCGCAGTTGAACGCCACGCAGACCACGTTCTCGATCGGAGCCTCGGAGCCGTCGAAGTTGTTGGTGCTCACACCGAAGGGCATGGATTCACCGGCGAAGTTGATCGGCCTCACCTCCTGGGCACTGGCCCCCACCACCAGACTCCAGAGGGCCTTCCTGAAGGGATTTCCACCATTGAGCGGCCGCACGAACTGAATGTTGCCGCCCACCCGCTGGATCGCGATCGAGTTGCCGTCGTAATCGAACCAGCTGTTCCCCGGGGAATCGGATTCGGCTTCACCAACCGAGTCGAAGCGCCGGCCTTCGGGGTTGTTATCGGAGTTGATGTTGTAAGCCAGGCTGGTGCCAGGAGCTTCGTAGAAATCCGAGGCGGTGTTGATGTTGCCGTTTTCCTGGCTCTGGTAGATCTGCGGCACATCCCGGCTGATGAACAGGCGGGCACGGAAAGCTGTGCGGTATTTATCCCCCTTGATCCACGGATCCGTGAAGGACAGGTCGGCCAGGCCGCCGAACTGGCCATAGGTGAAGTTGAGGGCCACATCCCAGGCTCGACCCCTCAGGTTGCTGTCCTGGAGCTGCACCTGGCCGAACACACCCTGGCTCTGGCTGTAACCCAGGCCGCCGGAGAGGGAGCCGGTGGATTGCTCCACCACCCCAAGCACGATCACCACCTCACCAGGCTGGGCCGGAACGGGCCGCAGGGTCACCTTGACATCGGCAAACAGCCCGGTGCCGTAGAGGCGCTTGATGTCCTCCTCGAGGTTGCGGCGGTTGAAGGTCTGGCCCGGCAGGATCGAGATCTCGCGGCTGACCACCCAGGGCTTGGTCTTGCCGCGGATCGGCTCACCCTTTTCGTTGGTGGCGGAGCCCTCCTTGTCGAGGAACTGCACCTCCACCGCCTGGACTGTTCCCTCCCGGACCGCCAGAAGAACCACACCCTCCGGACTGACGCGGCTGGGGCCGGTGATCCTGGCCAGGGAGTAGCCCTGGTCGGCGTACCACTTCTGCAGTTCCTGCAGACGGCCCTGCAGGGTGTTGAGGTTCAGGGTCTTGCCGACGTCGGCGGCGAAGGTGTCCTGGAGAACCTCGGCAGGAAGCTTGGCCTTGGCGGTGTCGAGCTCCACCTTCTGCAAAACGGGATTGGCGGTGGCGATCACCACCAGCTGCACGCCGAGCGGGCCGTCGACCGGCTGAATCCGCACATCCGAGAACCAGCCGCTGGCATAGATCGCAGCGAGATCGGTCTGCAGCTCGGAGCGGGAAACGCGGCTGCCGGGCCGCACAACCATGGCGTCATAGACGGCCAGCTCCAGTCTTTCGCGCTCCGGGTGACCCTCAAGGCCATTGACCACCACCTCGCTGATCAGCACCTTGGGCTCGGCGGGTGCCGCCGGCGCCAGGCTGCCCGGGCTGGCCGCTGGCGGGGAGGCGGCAGGGCCTGGCAGGACCGGCTCGAAGCCGGCCGGCGGGGTGGCGGGCGCCGCAGCGGGGGGTGAAGCCTGGGGGGCGGCTTCGGTGGCGGCTGGAGCAGGCTGGGACTGGGCCAGCACCCGCTCAGGAGCGAGCAGGGCGAGCACCCCGAGCAGCGGCAGGCTCACCCTCAGGCCGCGACTGCCGCGGCGAGCGAGCCGGTCAGGGAGGGAATGGCGCATCAGGGCGTTGCGGGTGCCACCCATGGTTCTCCGAGGCAACGCGGCTAAGCCGCAAATTGGCGTGACCTTACCGGTAGAGGTGGGGTTCAGGGCAAACACCTTGGACCCGTTTGAAGACCTCCCCATAGGCTTCGATCACCCCGCCGAGATCCTGGCGGAACCGATCCTTGTCCAGAATGCGGTCGGTTGGGTCCTCGATGCGGCCATCCCAGAGCCTGCAGGTGTCGGGACTGATCTCATCGGCGAGCACCAGCTCACCATCAGTGGTGAAACCGAATTCCAGCTTGAAATCCACCAATTCCAGCTCCACCTGGGTGAACAGCTCCCGCAGCTCGGCGTTCACCCAGCGCGCCAGCCGCTCCAGTTCACAGCGCTGTTCCGGGGTCACGAGCGCCAGTCGCTCCAGCCTGGCTTCGGTGAGCAGTGGATCGCCGAAGGCATCATCCTTGTAATAAAGATCCAGCAGCGGCGGCTCCAGAACGGTGCCTGGGGCGATCGGCAGTTGCCGGCAGAGCGAGCCGGCCGCCACGTTGCGGATCACCACTTCGAGCGGGATCACCCGGACCGGACGGACCAGCATCCAGCGATCGCCGTCGATGCCCAGGTAATGGGTGGGGATGCCCGCCAGCGCCAGCCGTTCGAGCAGCAGGGCCGAGATCCGGCAGTTGAGTGGCCCCTTGCCGGGCAGCTGGGCTTTCTTGAGGGCATTGAACGCCGTGGCGTCGTCCTTGAACTCCACCGCCAGCACGTCGTCCCGGTCCGTCTGGAACACCCGTTTGGCTTTGCCCTCGTAGAGCAGGGGACCGAGCTGATACGTCGTCATGGTGAAGGGAGGAGAGTCGGGCCATCGGCGGGGCTGGCGGCGTGCCCCCCGGCCGCCCGGGGCGAACGCAACTGCCGCTCCAGGTCATCGGCGCGGGCCGTCTGGCCGCTGTCCTGCTGGCGCAGCCGCCATTCGGCGTAGGCATCGTCGATCCGCTGACTCAGCCGCAACCGCCGCGCCGCCGCCGCCGCTCCATCTCCGCCGGCCCGCTGCTGCATGGCCCTCTGCAGATCAAGCAGTTCAGCCGCCATCCCCCAGGCGGCAGCGGCGGCGGCCTGATCCAGGGCCAGCTCCAGCAACCGATCGCGCTCCGCCTGCGGCACGGAATCCAGCAACTGGGCGGCCCGTTGCAGCCGTTCGGCGGCGACACGTCCAGGCAGCCGTCCCGCCAGCAGCAGGGCCGCGGCTTCCTCGTTCCGGCCCAGGGTCGTCAGGTGGTCCGCCAGCACGTCGAGGGCCGGGCGGGTATCGAGGCTGCCGTCCTCCCGGAGCCGCATCGGCAGGGGCATGGCCTCAAGGCTGGCCGGATTTCCTGCCGCCAGCCGCCGCAGGGCCGAAGCGGCGCGGCGGTGGTTCAGCCCGGCATTCGCCGCGCGCCACTGCTGAATCAGCCACTGCTGGCGCTGAACTCCTGGGCCGGGGCCGAAACGATCGAGCACCTCGAGAGCCGCTTCCGGTGCCAGGCAGCTGATCAGGGCATTGGCATTGGCGATCACGACGCCGAAGGGCTGGGGAGCCGGCCACAGGGCCACCAGCCGCTCCCGCAGCAGTCGCAACCGTTCGGTCCGATCAAAACGGGCTGAATCCTGACAGGCCCCTTCCAGCAGCACCAGATCAGCGGACGCCAGGCTCGCGGCGAAGACTGTCTCCTCCATGCCCGGCTCCACCAGACCCGGCTCCACCTGACCCGACTCGATCACTGCCGGCTCGACGGGCAGGGGCAGCGGCTGAGCCAGCGAGGCCAGACCAGCGCCGAGCAGACCCGCCGGTGCCAGGGCCGACGCCCCGATCCAGGCGATCACCCGGCGCCAGGGGTCCGCTGAGTTGTAGAGAAGGAACGGCACGGCGGACGATCCAAGGGGCACAACCTAGGGAACCGCCTCCGCACTACCCGATCGATCCGATGACATCCCAGGCCTCTAGCCCGTCCTTCGCTCCATCCCGGCTGTTGGTGATCGGCTCCGGCGGCCGCGAGAATGCCCTGGCCTGGGCCCTGCGTCGCGCTCCCGCCGTCGAGCGGGTGTGGGTGGCGCCCGGGAATGGGGGAACGGCCAGCCAACCGGGCTGCGAGCCCCTGGCGATCGCCAGCAGCGATCAGGCCGGGCTGATCCGGTTCTGCCACGAGCAGGCGGTGGATCTGGTCGTGGTGGGTCCGGAGGGACCCCTGGCCGACGGCCTGGCCGACCGGCTGCGGGAGGCAGGCCTGGCGGTGTTCGGCCCCGGGGCCGACGGGGCCAGGCTGGAAGCCAGCAAGCAGTGGGCCAAGGCGTTGATGCAGGAGGCGGGAGTGCCGACGGCGGCCCACTGGGCCCCTGCAAGCCTGGAGGAAGCCCTGGCCATTCTGGCGGGTCGTTCCGAACCGCTGGTGGTCAAGCTGGATGGGCTTGCCGCCGGCAAGGGGGTCACCGTCGCCGATACGGTCGAAGCCTGCCGCAGCGCGATCGAGGCGATCTTCGCCGACCGATGCTCAAGCCAGGGCAACGACGACGACGCCAGCGCGCCCCTGGTGCTGGAGGAGCGGCTTTCAGGACCGGAGGTATCCGTCTTTGCCCTCACCGACGGGGCGACGATGGTGCTGCTGCCGCCCGCCCAGGACCACAAGCGCATCGGGGAGGGGGACACCGGACCGAACACCGGCGGGATGGGGGCCTACGCCCCGGCACCGCTGCTCGACGCCGCCGGCCTGGAGCAGGTGCGCCAACTTGTGCTTGAGCCCACGCTGCGGACACTGCAGAAGCGTGGAATCAACTACCGCGGCGTGATCTACGCCGGGTTGATGCTCACCGCCGATGGTCCCAAGGTGATCGAGTTCAACTGCCGCTTCGGGGATCCCGAATGCCAGACCCTGATGCCCCTGCTCGGCGAGGAGCTGGCGGCTGTGCTGCTGGCCTGCGCCACCGGCCAGCTCCACCAGGCTCCCGCCCTCTCGGTGGCGGCACGCTGCAGCGCCTGCGTGGTGGCCGCCGCGGCGGGCTACCCCGAGCAGCCACGGCTCGGCGATCGGATCGAGACCGAGCTTTCCTCGGAGGCCGATCGGCAGCTCTTCCATGCCGGCAGCCGGCTGGATTCCTCCGGCGTCTGCCGCACCGCCGGGGGCAGGGTGCTGGCCGTGGTGGCCCAGGCGGAGGATTTCAACGCCGCCTTCGCCGCCGCCTACGCCGGCCTGGAGCTGATTCATTTCGAGGGAATCAACTTCCGCCGGGATATCGGCCATCAGGTCAGGAGCCTTTAGGGTGCATCCGAACGACGGTTCCGATCGTGACCGCCGCCACTCCAGCCGCTCCCCAATCCGCCGCCGGCACCGCCGTGATCCCTGAGGCGAACCCGACGACCGGAGCCCTTTCCTGGTGGCGGACGTTCCTGCTCTGGTGGGGTGAATTCAGCCTCCAGACCAAGCTGCTCGCCGTGGCCACCCTGGTGGTGAGCCTGATGATGACGGGAATCACATTCTTTGCCTTCCACAGCATCCAGCGGGATGCCCGCATGAGTGACACCCGCTTCGCCCGGGACCTCGGTCTGCTGCTTTCCGCCAACGTCACGCCGCTGGTGGCCGAAAGCAGGGACAGGGAACTGGCAGCGGTGGCCGAGCGCTTCTGGCGCTCCAGCCGCAGCCTTCGCTACATCTTTTTCGCGGATCCTGATGGGGTGATCTATCTGGGGATCCCGATCAGCGCCACCAACGGTGGCAGCGAGCTGCTGCTCAGCCGCCGGCTGGAGCTGCCCGCCGATCTGCAGCGGCGGCCCCAGAACCCCCTGATCCGTCAGCACCTCAGCCCCGATGGCCAGGTGACCGATGTGTTCGTGCCGATGGTGAGCGACGGTCGCTACCTCGGGGTGCTGGCACTCGGCATCAATCCCAATGAGGCGGTGCTGGCCAGTGCCGCCCTCACCCGCGAAGTCACGGTGGCGGTGTTCATCTCGATCTGGGTGCTGGTGATTCTCGGGGCGGTGTTCAACGCGCTGACGATCACCCGGCCGATCAAGGAGCTGCTCGAGGGGGTGCGCTCCATCGCCGGGGGCGACTTCGAGGCCCGCATTTCCCTGCCGGTGGGGGGCGAACTGGGCGAGCTGCTGCAGGGCTTCAACGACATGGCATCCCGCCTGGAGGTGTACGACGCCGCCAACATCGAAGAACTCACCGCTGCCCAGGTGAAGCAGCAGACCCTGATCGCCACCATGGCGGATGGTGCCGCCCTGCTCGATGGGGAAGGGAACATCGTGCTGGTCAACCCCGCCGCACGCCGACTGTTTCGCTGGGAGGGCCGCAACCTGGAGGGGAACGAGCTCTGCGATGAGCTGCCCGAGATCCTGGCCATGGAGTTGCAGGAACCGCTGCACAGCCTGCTGGGTGGCGAGAGGGACACCGCCGATGTTCGCTGCAGCTTCGGGGAGCCGGCCCGCACGCTGCGGATCGTCCTGCAGAGCGTCAAGGATGTCAGCGGTGAAAGCCTCAAGGGCATTGCCATGACCGTCCAGGACCTGACCCGCGAGGTCGAGCTCAATGCGGCCCAGAGCCGGTTCATCAGCAACGTCTCCCACGAGCTGCGCACACCTCTGTTCAACATCAAGAGCTACGTGGAAACCCTCCACGACCTGCGCGATCAGCTCAGCGAGGAGGAAACCCAGGAGTTCCTGGCGATCGCCAATGCCGAAACGGATCGCCTCACCCGACTCGTCAATGACGTTCTGGATCTCTCCCGGCTGGAATCGGATCGGATCTGGAATCTGGAGCCGATCGAGTTACGGCCGGCGATCGAGCAGACCCTTCGCAACTACAGGCTCAATGCCATTGAGAAAGGAGTGTGCCTTGACCTGGAAGTGGACTCCGACCTGCCAAGGGTGATGGGCAACTGGGATCTGATCCTGCAGGTTCTCGACAACCTGGTCGGCAATGGCCTCAAGTTCACCGCCGCCGGCGGCCACCTCAAGCTCAGGGCCTACCCGTGGCCCGATGCCTGTCCGCTCGATCCGAGCACCGCCCCCTGCACAGCCCGGCCATCCTGCGACCTGTCATCGCCGATGCCCCGCCTTCGGCTGGAGATCGCCGATACCGGATCTGGAATTTCAAGGGAAGACCAGCAACGGATCTTCGAGCGGTTCTACCGGGTCGAAAATGCCGTTCACACCGAAGTGGGAACCGGTCTGGGCCTCTCGATCGTGCAGGGGATCCTTGACAAGCACGGCAGCCGGATCCGGATGGTCAGCGAACAGGGTGTCGGCACCACCTTCTGGTTCGACCTAGCCCTTGAGCATGCCGACCACGATGAACTGTGGGTCGACGGGGAGCGCCGTCAGCACGCTCTCTCAGCAGCCAGCCACTGAAGGGTTGCCAGGGAGCGCCTGCAGTGAGTCCAAACGATTGATTGAGTCAGAGCTCCTCGCCGGCGACCCCCCGCACGATCCTCGAGAGTTCGTTGCGCTCGTCGTTGGTGATGCGATGGGGAACGCCGCTGATGATCCGCTCGAAATTGGAGAAGGAATTCCGGATCTCCGGCCCGTCGCTGGTGATCACGAATTCACGGATCCCCTTGTCGTGGGCCGAACCCCGCATCTTGAACACGTTGATCGCCCGGGCCATCTCGCCGCGAATCTCCACATACTGCAACAGCAGAATGGTGTCGGTGATTGTGGAGATATGGGAATCCGTGATTGAGTGGCTCCCCATGAACTCTTCCGATGTATTGGTGAAGAAACCAGCAATCTCCTCCTGCTTGGCATAGCCGGTAACGCCGATCACGAACTGGCGAAAGCTGTTGTGGCTCACCCCCCTGGAGAGGGCGGAGAGAGAGTCAATCGCCATTCTCGATGGCTTGAAATCACTGATCTGGGTTTTGATGATCTGGAGATGATCCTCAAGGCCCGTGGATTCCGGATAAGCGCAGATGATCCGCAACAATCCATCCTGCTCCATCTGCTCAAAATCCATGCCCCAGCTGGTGGCATTGCGCAGGAGCTGGGCGCGGGATTCCTCGAAGGCGAAGACGATCGCCCGCTCGTTGTTCTGGCAGGCATTCTCAACAAACTTACTGACCAGAAGCGTTTTGCCTGTTCCGGTGGCGCCGGTGGCCAGGATGATCGAATCCTTGAAGAAGCCCCCCCCACACATCTCGTCGAGCCGGGCCACCCCGGAGCTGACCCGCACATTGGATGAACGCTGGGTGAGACGCATGGCCCCCAGGGGAATGATGCTCACCCCATTCGCCCCCATCGTGAACGGGAACTCCCCTTTCATGTGGGTCGTTCCCCTCAGCTTGAGAATCTCCACAGTGCGTCTGCGGCGCTCACCCTCGAGCACATTGCGCAGAATGATCACATTGTCAGAAACGAACTCCTCAACCCCGTAGCGGGCAATCGCTCCATACTCCTCAATCCGCTCGGTTGTCATCACGGTGGTGACGCCGATCTCCTTGAGCCTGGCGATCATCCGGAAGATTTCTCGGCGCACCACCGAAAGTGCATCGTACTGTTGAAAAACTGCCGTGATCGAATCAATCGCCACCCGGCGGGCTTTGTATTTGCGAATCGCATAATTAATTCGCTCAATTAATCCAGAAAGATCAAAATTGCCGGCCACATCCTGACCATCAGGATCCGGAGATGCATCCAGAATGAACAGTTTACCCTGGTCGATCAACGATTGAAGATCCCAACCAAAGCTGGACGCATTTCGGATCACATCTCGCGGCGACTCTTCAAAGGTGACGAAGATGCCGGGCTCATCATATTTTTGAATTCCATTGTAAAGAAAATGAAGCGAAAAAATTGTTTTTCCGGTGCCAGAGGTACCGCTGATCAGGGTTGAGCGCCCCGTAGGCAAACCACCCTGAAGAATATCGTCAAGACCCTCAACACCGGTAGGGAGTTTATGAATCTGAGCTGGAAAGTCAGGATTCGGCATGATGTTCTGCATGACAATCTCGAAAGATGAAATCCATCAAAGAAGGGGCGGCTTGGCCGTTTCTTCAGGAGAGTCCATGGAGCCATCGATCAGATCGGTCTCCGAGAGCTCGTCATAGAGAAGATCCAGGCCGATTAGCACGCGCTCACGGTCGGAGAGGTCACCGATGATCCGCCGGACGGGCGGTGGCAGAATTTTGGCCAGGGTGGGAGTGGCCAGGATTTTGTCCTCTTCGGCCAGCTGCGGATTCTTGAGGACATCAATCACCTTGAGCGCATAGACGCCTTTGAACTCCGATTCGAGGATGGTGCGCAATGTCTTGAGCGCTCGCATCGAGTTCGGAGTGTTTCCCGCAACATACAGTTTCAGAATGTAGGCCTTTGGTGGTGGCATCAACACATCTCCTGGCGAGCCGCCGTAAAACCAGAAACCGCTTCAATCTTCTCAAAAAAAGGTTCCGGAGGCAAGGACCGCCGATACATTTCACACAGATGGGCCAGCACATCCATCAAAGCAAGCCGATAATCCCTGAGGAAATCATTCTTCCGTCCCTTGAATTTCAGGAGATTCCAGAACTCATCGATCAAATCCATGTGAATCTCAACTGTCTTGGTAACCGGGATATCACTGAAGAAAACTGTGTTCACGAAACTTTCCAGGGCTTGGTTGGCTGCCGCCGGATCCCTGAAGTAGCTGATCAGCAGGTCTCGGTAGGTTCGCTCCAAGGATTGCAGCAGAGTGCCACGCTCAGGAGCCGAGAGGTTCCGAAAGAAGCGATTGGGATCTCGTTTATAGAACACACCAAGGTATCCGAGCCTTTCCTTGAGGCGGTCGGAGAACTTCCACTTCTGGGGTATTCCAGCCTCGCTGGCCGTTTCCGGCTCGGCAACCTGTCCCCGGCGCAGGAAGCGCGAAATGGCAGCGTCCAGGCTGTAGCTGAGCTGGGGGAGCTGGTCCTTGGCAAGGTGAACTTCGGCTGCATGAAAGTCAAGCTGTCCGGTCACCGGGCCCAGGATGACGGTCGGCAGCACCAGCCCCAGGCTCCAGAGACGCCGCAGGGTTTCGCCGCTCAGCAGGCCCTGCTCGAGCAGAATGGCGTCAAAGCCATCCCATCTCTCCTCAAGAACCGCTCCCGGGTCGGCTTCTTCTCCGAGATCCATCAGCTCGTAGCGGCCTTCCCTCAGCCACTGGCCGCAGGCTTCCCTGAGCAGGGGATCCCTGAGCAGGGATGCGATGGTGAGGGCCGGCTGGACCATCTGCCACGTTCGGCTCTGAGCTGCTGACCTTAGGTGTTGACGACCGGGTGAGTGACGAGCAAGAATGGATATTCCTTGATTTCGCTGGATGTGAGTCTGGCCTGAACAATTCCAAAGCACAGCCGGGGTGGCTTCACCCTCGATCGCTCTGGGATTTGCCTGACCACGCCACCTGTTTCCATGACCAACACCCCTGCCGGCGACGGCGTCCCGGCCAACGAGCTTCCGGCTAACGGAACTCTGGCCAACGGCATATCCCCGGCAGCACCGGGTCCCTACGCGATCGCCGAGGCTTCCGGTCAGCAGTTCTGGCTGCAGCCCAACCGTTACTACGACCTTGACCGGATCCCTGCCGAGGTCGACGCCATCGTCACCCTGGATCAGATTCTCCTGGTGCGTGATTCCAGTGGCACCCGCCTGGGGCTTCCACACGTGCCGGAAGCCACCGTCACCCTCAAGGTGATCGCCCATCGACGCGGACCCAAGATCCTCGTTTACAAGATGCGCCCCAAGAAGAAAACCCGCCGCAAAAACGGCCACCGCCAGGAACTCACCCGGGTGATGGTCGAGTCGATCACCGTGGGCGGCCAGCCCCTCAGCTGAACCCAAGGGCTCCTGCTCCTTACGTCTGTTTCCGCTCTCCTCTCTCCCTTCTCAGGTTTGATTCCATGGCCCACAAGAAAGGCACCGGCTCCACCCGCAACGGCCGGGATTCCAATTCCAAGCGCCTGGGCGTGAAGCGTTACGGCGGCGAAACCGTCAGTGCCGGCTCGATCCTGATCCGCCAGCGGGGTACCTCGGTGCTCCCCGGCCTGAATGTCGGTCGTGGATCCGATGACACCCTGTTCGCCCTGGTGGATGGCGTGGTGAACTTCGAGAGCATCAAGCGAAGCCTGCGCAACCGCAAGCGCATCAATGTGGCGGTTCCTGTCTGAGCCGATAGGCCCTGGCAGTGATCAGAAAGGGGTGGAACACCTCGAGATACCGGTCCTGGAGTGTCTGAAAAAAGCGCTCCACCAGGGCCGGTTCATCGAAATGGAAGGGATACTCCCCCTGGAACCCCTTGAAGAAATACCAGTTGAGCAGGGCTGTGGCGTCGGTCTCCATGCGTGCTGCGAATCCGAGCAACTGAGCCGCCGGGTCCGGCAGATGCTCCAGCACGTCAAGGCAGATGATCGTCTGGAACCGGTCTGGCAAGGCCGGATCGTCCAGGTCCCGGCAAACCCGTAACCGCCTGCTCAGCCCCAGCTCTTCGGCCCGCCGAGTCACAAAAGCGCGGTTGTGGGGATTGAGATCCACGAACCAGACGCACTCCACCGCCGGCAGGGCGGCTGCCGCCAAGGCGTGGCTACCGATTCCACCACCGAAATCGAGCACCTGCCCGCGGGCGAAACGGGCCTGCAGACGCAGGGTTTCGGCGATGTAGTCCGCACTGCCGAGGTGCCAGGCCGCTAACTCGAGGAGGTGTCCCGTACCGACCGTTTCCTCATAGAACGCACCGACCCGCTGCGGATCGAAATCCACCGCACCAGGATGAAGAGCCGCCAGATCGCTGCAACTGGCGGCCAGCCGCTGCTCCAACAACTCCGGAGCCAGCTCAAGAAAAGCAGCCAGTTGCTCCCTGAGGGCAAAGCCATCGAGCAGAAAGCGCTCCACTCCGATGGTGGTGGCACCCACGGCGGAGCTGGCGGATTCGGCCTGGATCAGCTCGGACACAAAGGGGCAGCCACTGGCAACATCCCTCAAGTTAAGGCGAGCTGCTCTGCCCCTCCCGCTCAGGCACCCCAAGCTCCACGCCGTCGCCGGGCACTTCCAACCAGCGACGCAGCCAGGCGACCAGCAGATAGAAGGGAATGGTGTCCAGCAGGGCGGCCACGAACTTGAATAGATAGCCGCTGGCGATGAATGAGCCGAGCTGGGGCAGAACCGGCTCCTCCAGCCGCACCGGCAAGACGTGGGCGGCGTAATGGCTGATCAGCACCACCGCCGAGGTGTCCACCAGCTGGCTGACCATGGTGGAGCCGTTGTTGCGCAACCAGAGCGCCTTGCCGCCGCTGAACCGTTTCCAGAAATGAAACAGGCGGACATCGGTGAACTGAGCGGCAAGGTATGCCGCCATCGAGGCGCCCACCGCCCCGAAAGCCAGCCGCCGCACCTCGAAGAACACCGGCAAGCGTCCCCCTGTGTCGGCCAGGGGCATCCCCCCATCGCCGCCATAACCATCGAGGCCCGGCAACACTCCCCCCAGCCAGAGGATCAGCACGATCCAACCATTGAGCAGCAGGCCCACCCAGACCAGCTGGTTGGCCTTCTGCTCTCCCCAGATCTCGCTGATCAGGTCGGTGCACAGAAATGTGACCGGGTAGGGCAACGCCCCGACCGCCACGACGATCGGCCAACCACCGATGGAGCCGAGGCTGAGAAAACGGGTCAGTCCCAGGATGTTGAGCATGCCCATCGTGCCGAGAAAGAGTCCGGCCAGGACCATGAAGGCCAGATCGCGGCGGTTCTGCAGGGTCAAGGCACAACGGGGCGGGTGATCTGGCACCAGCCTGCTGGGGCGGGGCCCGGATGCAACAGTTCTCTCGTCCCTCCTCACCGCTGCGGCCCTGGACCAACTCTGCGGATTTCTGGTGCTCGACAAGCCGGCGGGACTCACCTCCCAGGCCTGTGTGGCCAAGGTGCGCCGGCGCTATGGCCTCAAGCGCGTCGGCCATGGCGGCACCCTCGATCCGGCCGTGACCGGGGTGCTGCCGATCGCCCTCGGCCCCGCCACCCGTCTGCTGCCCTACCTGCCCGGCGCCAAGACCTATCACGGCCTGGTGCAACTGGGCCTGCGCACCAGCACCGACGACCTCAGCGGCACGGTGCTGGAGAAAGGGGCGGTCCCGAACCTGGATTTCGAGCAGCTGGACAGCTGCCTTGAACACTTCCGCGGACCGATCCAGCAGCGCCCTCCCCAGGTGTCCGCCGTCCACGTCGCCGGAGAACGGGCCCATGTCCGGGTCCGCCGCGGAGAGGTCGTCGAGCTCGAAAGCCGTGCCGTGACGATTCACCGCCTGGATCTGCTCAACTGGGATCAGGGAAGCCAGCAGCTCGAGCTGGTGGTGCACTGCAGTGCCGGCACCTACATCCGGTCGCTGGCCCGGGATCTCGGCGATCAGCTCGGCTGCGGTGGCGCCCTGGCTCAGTTGCGTCGCACCGAAGCGCTTGGCTTCGACCTGGCTGGCAGCGTCAGCCTGGCGCTGCTGGAGGCCGGAGAGTTGCCGCCCCTCCAGGATCCGCTGCTGGCCCTGGCTGGGCTGCCCCGGCACCAGCTCGAAGCCAGCGACTGGACGGCCTGGCGCTGTGGCCGCAGCCTGAACACCGACCTGGATCTGGGCTTCGATCAGGCCGTGGTGGTGGTCAACCCGGATGGCAATCTGGCTGGTATGGCCCGATCGGCCCCGGACGGAAGGCTTCAGCCCCGCCTGGTGTTCGATCCTGCCGGTTGAGTTCTTCCCCCGGAGCCGATTGCGATGGCCGGCCACAGCAAGTGGTCCCAGATCAAGCGCCAGAAGGCGGTCGTTGATGCCAAACGTGGCGTCGTCTTCACCCGTCTGGGGCGTGAAATCACGGTGGCGGCCCGCAGCGGCGCCGATCCGGCCGGCAACTTCCAGTTGCGCACCGCGATCGAGAAAGCCAAGGCCGCCGGGATGCCGAACGGCAACATCGATCGGGCGATCGCCAAGGGCTCAGGCCTGGCGACCGGCGAAGCCGATCGCTTCGAGGCCGTTCGCTACGAAGGCTATGGGCCCGGCGGGGTGGCCGTGCTGGTGGAGGCCTTCACGGACAACCGCAACCGCACTGCGGCCGATCTGCGCCTGGCGTTTGGAAAAAACGGCGGCAACCTCGGCGAGACCGGCTGTGTCGGCTACCTGTTCGAACAACGGGGGGTGGTACGCATCGAGCAGACGCCACTGGCCGAGGAAACCCTCCTGGAGGACCTGCTCGAGCTGGAGGCCCTGGGATATGAGCTTGACGAGAGTGGCGCGGATGTGATCTGTGCCTTCAGCGGGCTCGAAGCCCTGCAGGACGGACTGCGGCGCCAGGGCTGGGCCGTGGCGGGCTGGGAGCACCGCTGGATCGCCAGCAGGGAGTGCCAGCTCGAAGCCGCCGATCAGCTCAGAACCTGCCTGGGCCTGCTCGACGCCCTGGACGATCTCGACGATGTGCGCAGCGTCACCTCCAACCTCGAAGCCGACGAGACCCTGCTGGAGGAGCCGCTCAGCTAGCCATCGAGCGCCGCCCGGTCCACCCACAGCTGCAGGTGCGGATGGGTCTGCAGCCAGCTGGCCGGAAGCGCAGGGTTCGCTGATTCCCGCAGCAGCCGGCTCAGGATCGGCGCCTTGCTGGAACCACTCACCACCAGCAGGATCCGCCTGGCCTGGAGGATCTCCGCCAGACCCAGGGTGATGGCCCGCGCGGGCACGGCGGCGGGATCCCCGCCGAACAAGCCGCCGTTCTGCAGGCGTGTGCTGGGGCTGAGCTCCACACAGCGGCCCACCGCCGAGGCCAGACAGGGGGGTTCGTTGAAGCCCACATGGCCGTTGTGGCCCAGGCCAAGCAATTGCAGCCCGATGCCTCCGGCGGCGGCGATCGCCTCGCGGTAACGAAGGGCTTCCGCGGCGGGATCGGCGCTCAGCCCCCTGGGCAGTTGCAGCCGCTCCGGGGGAATGGAGAGCGGATCACCCAGCTGGCGGCGCATCGTGGCGCCGAAGGAGCGGGGGTCCCCTGGAGCCAGATCCACGTATTCGTCGAGGTTGAAACTGCGCCAGTGGTCGCGGATCGTGTTCAGCTCCCCCGATGGCAGTGCCTGCAGCCGACGCACCAGGCCGGCGTGGACCGGCTCCATCGTGCGGCCGGTGGCGAGACCCAGGACCAGATCCGGATCGGCTCGCAAGGCCTTGGCCACCTCCGCCGCCACCACTTCGCCGAGCTCGGCGGCCGCCTCGGCGACAACGATGCGGCCAGCCCAGCCGGGCAGGGCCTCAGCCAGCGGCTCGCGGGCGCTCAGGGGCGATCCCGAGCCGTGAAGGTTCCTGACATCCATGGCGCTGAGCCTGGCTCAGCGCCTGACTCGGCGGCAAGGGGGCCCGGGACCGCTTCCTGAAACGGACGCAGTTCGGCACCGCGGTAGTAGTGCCGGAGGATTTGATCGAACCGCTCGCCACGCTGGGCCAGCGCGAAGGCGCCCCACTGGCTCATCCCGACGCCATGGCCAAAGCCACGGCCGATCGCCACCAACCCGATCGGCTGCTGAGGCAGCTGGAAGCCAGGGGGTGGCGGTGGGCCGAGCAGGCCACCGAGGGGAGTGCTGAAGCGAACCGGTCCGCCTGGCTGGGCATCCCCTGCCAGGGAGAGGCCTGGCTCCCCACGGCTTTCGAAGCGGAAGGGGGCCGCCTCAAAGCGGACCATGGTGCTTCTCAGGCCCAGCCGACTGCGCAGCTGAGCTCCACTGAGCACCAGGGCACCGGAGGGCCCGATCACCCTGGCCTGGCGCACCCGACCACTGGCGGTGCTGGCGATCACATCAATCCGATTCACCCCGCCGATCTCGGCGAACGCCTCGGCGAGGAGCTCGGGTGCCAGGTCTTTCTTCCATTGGCTCACCGGACCGGTCTCATCGAAGTCGCGGAC
Source organism: Synechococcus sp. CS-1326 (assembly GCF_025128115.1). Classification (NCBI taxonomy): domain Bacteria; kingdom Bacillati; phylum Cyanobacteriota; class Cyanophyceae; order Synechococcales; family Synechococcaceae; genus Synechococcus; species Synechococcus sp. CS-1326. The sequence goes on from NZ_JAHLYV010000009.1 coordinate 62,780, forward strand.
ACTGACCAGATAGGGGAGCTGCCGGGTCCAGAGGTCGCCGCTGTTCTCGGTGACGCCGCCGCTGCTGCTGTGAAAGACGGCGTTGATCAGACTGTTGCCGTACATCAACACCAGGCCGCGGGTTGTGGTGGTCGCCTGGCGGGTGGAAGCGGTTTCTGCCTCCAACCCCTTGTACACCTGGCTGCTGACGGTGGCTTTGAGATCGAAGGGTGCCTCGGGATTGCGCTGGCGCAGGGCATAGGTGCGTGCCGCCACCGCCTGGGCCCGCAGGGCTTCCAGAGGCCAGCTGGCGGGCATCTCGCTGCCGACGACGCTGGGGAGGTACGTTTCGACCCCGATCACGTTGATGGCGCGCAGCAGGTCGTTGGCGGGGCGAACCAGGAGGCGACCGTGATATCTCCGCTGCTGGAGCTGGAAGGTCGCTGCAGCGGATCTGTGGGCGATGGGCACCAGCCACAGCTCGCCCACGGCAAGGGGCTGGGCCAGCAGCGGTGCCTGTCCTTCGCTTGCGCTGTCGACGACAACCCTTCCAGCGGAGGACCTGATGGCCACCATGCCGCCTGGCGGCAGGCGGAGCAGCTCCTTGCCGGTGCCATCCACCAGCCGCGCCCCGCCATCTCCGGCAATGCGGAAGCCGGCTGATTCCAGCAGCAGCACCCGCAGCTCCGGACTGGTTCCAGCCTTCGCCGCCTGCGCATCGGCCAGCCGGGCAGGGGATGCTGAGAGCAGCAGGGGGAAGGCCAGGGTTCCGCCCAAAACCCCGATCAGCCGCTTCAGGGTGCGACGGGAGGGCAGTGCCAGCGGTGCGGAGAAGGGCAAGGGATCAGCCACGGAACGGCGTCGGAGCACGCCGAAAGCGAAACAATTGTGCCCAGTGCCGTTGACGACCGCCACCCCCCCACCGGAGAGCAGCAGCACCGGGCAGGGGGGGCGTGGCAGCATGCCGAAAAGAAGCGGGCGGTGTGCAGGTCACCTTTCTTGGCACCAGTTCGGGGGTTCCCACCAGGGCCCGGAACGTATCGGCCGTGGCCCTGAGGCTGCCCCAGCGCGCTGAGATCTGGCTGTTCGACTGTGGCGAAGGCACCCAGCACCAATTCCTGCGCAGTGCGTTGCGGGTCTCGCAGCTTCGCCGCATCTTCGTGACCCACATGCATGGTGACCACGTGTTCGGGCTGCCGGGATTGCTGGCGAGCCTCGGCATGGCCGGCAGCTGCAGCAGTGGCATCGACCTCTACGGCCCCGACCCTCTGCCGGAGTACCTGGAGGGGGCTCTGCGCACCTCCTCCACCCGGATCGGCTATCCGCTGCGCACCCATCCCGTGGGTGAGGCGGCTCTCAAAGGCCTGGTCCTGCTCGACGACGACGACCTGCTGGTGCGTTGCGCTCCGCTGACCCATCGCATCCCCGCCTACGCCTACCGGGTGGAGCAGAAACCCCGACCCGGCCATTTCGATGTGGACAAGGCCCGCGAACTGGGCATCCAGCCCGGCCCGATCTATGCCGAGCTCAAGGCCGGTCGCAGCGTGACCCTCGCCGACGGCCGGATCATCCGCGGCGAAGCCCTTTGCGGACCCGTCCGCCCCGGTTGCAGCGTCGTGTACTGCACCGACACGGTGTTCTGCGAAGCGGCGGTCGAGCTGGCCCGAGGGGCCGACCTGCTCATCCATGAATCCACCTTCGCCCATGGGGAAGCGGCCATGGCCATCCAGCGTCAGCATTCCACCAGCACCATGGCCGCCCAGACGGCGGCCCTGGCCGGGGTGAAGCAGCTCGTGCTCACCCACCTCAGCCCGCGCTACGTGCAAGGCAATGCCTTCACCCCCGACGATCTGCTCGCCGAGGCCCGCTCGATCTTTGCCAACACCCTGGTGGCCAGGGATTTCCTCAGCCTGGATGTCAGCCCTTCGGACCCCTGAGCCAGGCCGGAGGGAAGGCGAGCCTGCAACAGTTCTTGATTCCCGCCCGGACGGCCATCCGCCCGTGATACAAGGTCTGAGGCGCGGTGCCCACCGCCAGTTCGCCGGATCCCTCCATGGTCTCCCTCCTCTTCTCCTGCCTTCGGACCCTCAGCCGAACCCTGCTGGTTCTATCCCTGGCGCTGCTCACCTGCCTGGCTCTGCCGACCCTGGCTGTTCAGGCGGCGCAATGGGACACCGAGACCCTCACGGTGGCCGGCTCACCCGATGGAACGACCGTCAGCTTCAGTGAGGCGGAGATCAAGTCGGGGCGCAAGATCTTCAACGAAAGCTGCGGCACCTGTCACGCCGGTGGGGTCACCAAGACCAACTACAACGTTGGACTCGACCTCGAAACCCTCGCCCTGGCAACCCCACCCAGGGATTCCGTGGATGCCCTGGTGGATTACATGAAGGATCCGACGTCCTATGACGGGGAATTCAGCATCTCCGACATCCATCCAAGCCTGCGCAGCAGCGATGTGTTCGTGAAGATGCGCGACCTCAGTGAGAATGATCTCCGCCTGATCGCCGGCTACATCCTGGTGGCACCGAAAGTCAGTGGAATCCAGTGGGGCGGCGGCAAAGTCTACTTCTGAAGAAACGTGTACTTCTGAACAAAGATCTCCTTCTGAATCAAGCCAGCGGTGGCCTGATGTTGCAGGGATTCAGCGAAGCGGGTTGCTTGCTGTACCACCATTCCTGCAACGGGGGGTTCAACCGCTGGGGGAACAGCGTGACCACCGTTCGGGTTGGCCTTGATCCCGGCTGAAGAATTTCCACGGCGTAGGACGGGCAGCGGCGAGAAGCGAGGTCGGCGACCAAACGCCTACCGATCCGTCGCCAGCTCGGCTCCTTGGTGCGCCAGGCCAGCCTGCAGCAGGGCCAGGGCAACTCTTCGCGGTCGAACAACCGGCAACAGGGCCCCAGGATGCGATAGCTGTACTGCCCACCCAGGCTGGGATGCTCGCTGCCGGGCTCCAGAAGGGCATCGACCTGCAGGGCCATGAAAAAGCCACCCGATCGGGTGGCGGAAAGGGATCTGGAAAACAAAAATAAAACCAGGAGCAGAGCCGTGGGCTTCCGTCCTGGTTCAGGGGTTCAAAGGGTCCGGAAGCTCAGTAAAGCTCTTCTTCGGCGTGGGTGGTGATGGTCACGTCGGAGGTGGGGTAAGCCACGCAGGTGAGCACGAAACCGGCTTCGATCTGGTCGTCGTCGAGGAAGCTCTGATCGGACTGATCAACAGTTCCAGAGGTGAGTTTACCGGCGCAGGTGGAGCAGGCACCGGCACGGCAGGAATAGGGAAGATCGATTCCCTGCTCTTCAGCCGCATCAAGGATGTACTGATCGTCAGGAACCTCGATGGTCTTGTTGAGGCCCTCGCTCTCGTTGATGAGGGTGACCTTGTAGGAAGCCATGGAAGGGATTGGAGCTCACAGGCGCCTGGACAATCCGGGCCTGTAGGACCGCTCCTTCCTACATCGGACCAGGGCCATGCCGGTGCTCCCGGCGGCGGATCATCAGAAGCCCAATCAAAGGCTGGGCACAGATAAGCGTGATTTATGCGACAGCCGTCCGCTGACGGATCTCGAGCAGGCCCCAGCCACCCTGCTCAGCGATCAGCCTCGATCGCCAGCCGGCGGCGGCCAAGGCCTTTTCAAGGCCGGGCTGCTGATCCACCAGCAGCCCGCTGAGCAGGCCCACCCCCCGGGACGAGAGCACGGATCGGAACCGGGGTGCCAGTGCCTCGATCACCGGCGCCAGGATGTTGCAGAGCAGAACGTCGGCGGGTTCCCCGGCGAGCAGGGTCGCCAGCTCCTCCACCGACCCCAGAGTCACCTGCAGCGGCCCTGCTGCACCCACACCGATCCCATTCAGGCTGGCGTTCTCCCCGGTGGCTCGAACAGCCAGGCTGTCGGTGTCCACGGCGGCGGCAGAGGTGGCTCCAAGCCGCAGGCCGGCAAGCGCCAGGATGCCGCTGCCGCAGCCCAGGTCGGCGACTCGCTGCCGGCTGAGATCAAGCGTCTCGATCGCTTCGAGGCAGAGGCGCGTCGTGGGATGGCTGCCGGTGCCGAAGGCGCTGCCGGGATCGAGGCGGATCACCAGCCGGTCGCGCAGCTCAGCGGGAGGCTCAAGCCAGGCCGGCAGGATCAGCAACCGCCGCCCGACCGGATCGGGCTGCCAATGCCGTTTCCAGCTCGAACTCCAGTCTTCGTCGTGTTGCTCGTGCCACTCCAGCGGAGGCAGCACAAGGCCGAAGGGCTCCCCCAGCCCTGACAGCGCCACCGCCAGCCGCTGGCGCTCCTGCAGGGGCCAGTCGGCGGCCGGCAACCAGGCCACCAGGCGGGGGCACCGCGGCGTGAGGGGGGCATGCTGCAGGGCCAGCCTCGGAACACCGAGGGCTCCCAGCTTCCAGAGCAGCGATTCCTCCAGTTCGGGTGGCACGGCCAGCTCCAGCCGCCACCAGAGCGGGCTGGTGGCCGGCACACTCCCCTGCGGCGGCGGGCCTGCCATTCAGAGGGTGACGGGGTGAGCTTCCTGGATGCCGTTGATCGTGTGGATGTGGGCCAGCAGGCTGGGGGGAATCGGGTCGTCGAGGCTGAGCACCATCACCGCGTCCCCCCGCACGATCCGGCGACCAACCTGCATCGAGGCGATGTTGACGTTGTGTTCGCCAAGCAGGGAGCCCAGCTGGCCGATGATCCCGGGCATGTCGCGGTGGCGGGTGAAGAGCATGTGGCGGCTGGGCGCCACGTTGACGGGGAATTCATCGATCGTGGTGATGCGCAGCTCACCCTCAGCGAACACCGCACCGGTGACGCTGTGGCTGCCATGGGATCCCCGCGAGGTGAGCTGCAGCGATCCACCGGCGAAATCACGGCTGGCATCGTCTTTCACCTGCAGGACGTGGATGCCGCGGCTCTTCGCCTCCAGGGAAGCGTTCACATAGTTGATCCGCTCCCCGAGAGCGGCAGAGAGCAGACCCTTGAGGGCGGCCACGACAAGCGGCTGGGAGGGATGGTTGGCGAACTCGCCCTGGAGCCTCACTTCCAGCTCCTGCAACGATCCACCAGCCATCTGACTGAGCAGCAATCCGAGGGTTTCGGCCAGCTGGAGGTGGGGCCGGAGCCTCTCCATCACCTCGGGAGTGAGTCCGGGGATGTTCACGGCGCTGCGGGCCGGCAGACCCAGCAACACATCACGGATCTGCTCGGCCACATCGATCGAAACGTTCTCCTGGGCTTCGGCCGTGGAAGCGCCGAGGTGTGGCGTGAGGATCAGACGCTCCTTGACCCCGCGCAGGGGGGAGTTCGCCTCCAGGGGCTCCTGGGCATACACATCGAGGGCGGCGCCGGCGATCGTGCCGGCGTTGAGTGCATCGGCCAGGGCCTGCTCATCGACGATGCCGCCCCGGGCACAGTTCACCAGGCGCGCCGTCGGCTTCATCGACTGGAGCAGCTCCGCGTTCACCAGATTTTCGGTTTCGGCGGTGCGGGGCAGGTGGAGGCTGATGAAATCAGCCTCGGCGAACAGGGGCTTGATCGCCAGCAGCCGCACCTGCAGCTGCTGGGCGCGTTCCGTCGAGATGAAAGGGTCGTAGGCGAGCACGTCCATGCCCATCGCCTTGGCGACCCGGGCCACGTGGGAGCCGATCTTGCCGAGGCCAACAACCCCGAGTTTCTTGTGGTAAAGCTCGTTGCCGACGTATTTCTTGCGATCCCAGCCACCGGCCATCGTGCTCTGGTGCGCCTGGGGCACGTGGCGGGAGAGGGCCAGCATCATCGCCAGAGCGTGCTCCGCGGCGGCGATCGTGTTCCCCTCCGGCGAGTTGACCACCAGAACGCCACGCTGGGTGGCGGCGGACACATCGACGTTGTCGACCCCGACCCCGGCCCGGCCGATGATCTTCAACCGTGGGGCCGCCTCGATCAAGGCTGCTGTCACCTGGGTGCCTGAGCGAATCATCAGGGCCTCGTAGTCGCCGATGATCTCGATGAGCTGCTCAGCAGAAAGGCCGGTGCGCACATCTACCTGAGCCACCTGGGAGAGGATGTCGATCCCCGTCTGATCAATCGGATCGGAAACCAGAACCTTTGTCATATCCGGGGATGAGATAGGCAGGAGCCGGAAGGGCTCAAGCGATGGCCGCCGGTGAAGTGTAGTGAGCAGTTCGCCACGCTCCCTCGCGGCAACGAGGAGAATCGGATCGATTGCGGCGTTCTGTCTTGGGTTTGTGTGTGGTGATGGTGCTGGAGGATCGCGACAAGCTTCACGGGCTGCGCGATCGGCTCAGCCAGCTCGATCCGGCACCGACCGCCCTGGTGGCGATCGGTGCCGGCGAAACGGCCATGGAATCGGTGGAACAGCTCAACCCGGGGATTGCCCGCCAGAGGCGCCAGCGGAGCATGGTGCGTTGGCTGATGCCCTTCGGCTTTTTTGCCGGCCTGATGTTCAGCCTGATCACCAACCTGGACACCTTCGCCTTCGCTGGCACCTACGGCGAACCCCTGATCGGCGGCCTGCTGGGGATGGGTTCCGGCTGGATGGGCAGCTATGCCGCCGCCGCCAGCGTGAGCTCCGAGGCCGACGACCGGATCCGCAGCCTGCGCAACCGGATCGAGGAAGGCAACTGGCTGCTGCTGCTGGACGCAGCCGCCGGCACCGACATCCCCTGGAACCTGATTCAACAGTCCAGACCAAGGGCGGTGGTGCGCCTTGCCGAAAGCTGATTGTCCGCCCCGGGATGACCAACTGGTGAGCACTCCTGATTCCGGATCACGTCTTCCCCGCGAAGCCCTGCTGCTCGGCAGCCGTGATCCAGGCACCCTCAGCCAGCTGATCCTGCTGGCTGAGCAGGCCCTGAAAACCTGGGAACCGGTCTGGAGCGACTTTCTTCCGGCCGCCGTGCTTGAGGAAGGGAGCGCCAGACTGGCGGCGCTGAGCGAACTGGAACTGGCTGCCGATGGCGGTTATCCCCAGGCCGAGCGCTGTCGCCTGCGGCTGCAACGCGTGGATCTGCCCAGCACCACAGGCGCTTTTGAAGACCATCCCCTCAGGGGCCTGCAGGTGAGCGGCAACTTTCTGTTCGACCCCGCCACACCAGCCGATTTTCGCCTTGGCCTGCAGGCCGCCGGCGCCAGCGAAGCGGATCTCGGTGACCTCTGGGTGCGCGGCGATCGGGGCGCCCAGCTGGTGATCACGCAACAGCTGGCCGACCGGTGGCACGGCCATCAGGCCCAGGTCCGCACAGTGCCGGTGGAGCTCGAAGCCATCCCCCTGCACGACCTTCAGCCACCGGCTCGTCCCCTCCCCCGCCAGTTGCAGACGGTGGAAGCCTCCCTGCGGCTGGATGCGGTGGCATCGGCCGGATTCGGCGTGTCCCGCAGCCGTATGGCCGGCTGGATCCGCCAGGGGCTGGTGCGGGTCAACTGGCGGGTGATCAGCAGCCCAAGCCGCGATCTCTCCGTTGGCGACAGGGTTCAACTCGACAATCGCGGCGAGCTCACCGTGCTGGAGGTGGAGGCCACCAAGCGCTCCCGCTGGCGCCTGACCCTGAGCAGGCATTGAAGAGCACTCCTGGGAAGCCCCATCCGAATCGCGCTGGCGTATCGAGCTGCCATATCGCGCTGGCGTAATGCGCCGTCATGTTGCGCTGCCGAATGAATCGGGAAAGGCTGGCTGCTAGGTTTCAATCCTGGGTGCCGGCCCGATCACCCGGGCGATTAGCTCAGAGGTAGAGCACTACCTTGACACGGTAGGAGTCACTGGTTCGATTCCAGTATCGCCCATAGTTCTTAGTACACCAACCCAAGCAATGCCCTCGGCGGATCTACCTTTCACCGTCGTGATTGGCCTTGGACGCTCCGGCATCGGCGCCGCCCGTCTGCTGGCTGCGGCCGGCGAGCAGGTGCGCCTGATCGAATCCAAGGGGGGCAGTGAGCAGCAGGTGCTGGCAGCTGCGCTGGAAGCCGAAGGGATTGAGGTGCGATTGAACGCGCCCCTGGCGATCGAACAGTTCCACTGGCCGGGAGGACGGGCGGTCAAGGTGATCGTCAGCCCGGGGATCCGCTGGGATCACCCCACGCTGACAACACTGCGCCAGGACGGGATTGAGGTGATTGGCGAGATGGCCGTGGCCTGGGAGGCCCTGGGTTCGGTTCCCTGGATCGGCATCACCGGCACCAACGGCAAGACCACCGTCACCCACCTGATCAGCCATCTGCTGGAGAGCGCCGGCTTCGATGCACCGATGTGCGGCAATGTCGGCCTCTCCGCCGCCGAACTGGCCCTGCAGCGGCGCGCCCAGGGCCTGCCATTGCCCGACTGGCTGGTGGTGGAACTGAGCAGCTACCAGATCGAGGCCGCCGCCGCGATTCGTCCGCGCATCGGCGTCTGGACCACCCTCACCCCCGACCACCTGGAACGTCACGGCAGCCTCGAGGCCTACCGAGCCATCAAACACTCCCTGCTGGAGCGCTCAAAGCTGCGTCTGCTCAACGGCGATGATCCCGATCTGGCCGAGCGAGCCGCCAGCTGGGGCGATGCCAGCACCGTCCGGTGGGTCACGGCGGGGCCACGCCCAGCGGGGGCCAGGCCGATCGATCCCCAGCTCTGGATCGAGGCCGGCCAGGTCACAACCTGCGCAGGCCCGCTGTTTCCCGCCGATGCCCTGGCCATGCCCGGGGCCCACAATCGCCAGAACATGTTGCTCGCCGCCGCCGTCGGACTGGAGCTGGGGCTCGAAGCCGCGCAACTGGAGCAGGCCTTCCGCTCCTTTCACGGTGTGCCCCACCGCCTGGAACTGATCCGGAAATGGGATGGCATCGCCTACTACAACGACAGCAAGGCCACCAACTTCGATGCTGCCGCCGTAGCGGTCAGGGCCTTGGCCGAACCCGTGGTGGTGCTGGCCGGCGGCGAAGCGAAGCAGGGCGATGCCACGGGCTGGGTGAGCCAACTCAGCCGTCATGCCCCAGCCGTGGTGCTTTATGGAGCGGCAGCCGAACCCTTTGCCCAGCTGCTCGCCAGCCACGGCTATGGCGGGGAGATGGCGCTGCGTCCAGGACTCGACGACGCACTGCCCCTGGCCAGGGCGCTGGCCGAGCGGCATGGGGCTTCGGCAGTGCTGCTCTCACCGGCCTGTGCCAGCTTTGATCAGTACAGCGATTTCGAGGCCCGCGGAGAGCATTTCCGTGCTCTGGTTTCTGCCCTCGAAGCCTGAGCACCCCGATAGGATCAGCAGGTGTTGGCCTGGTCCGGCCTTGGCCTACTGGTTGATGAAGAGCGAGCCGGATGTCTACGGCATCGACCATCTGGAAGCTGAAACCACCACCCTCTGGGATGGCATTCGCAATTACCAGGCGCGCAACTTCATGCGGGCCATGCAGATCGGCGACCAGGCCTTCTTCTATCACTCCAACACCAAGCCGCCCGGCATCGTTGGGCTGATGGAGGTGATCGAAACCGGGCTCATCGACCCCAGCCAGTTCGATCCAGGCTCCAAGTACTTCGACCCTGCCGCCCGGCGCGAGGCTCCTCGCTGGGACTGCGCGCGGCTTCGGTTCGGACGAAGGTTTCCGCAGCTGCTCAGCCTCGACACCCTGCGACAGTCGTTCACTGCTGATCAGCTCCCGGTGGTGCGCAAGGGCAACCGGCTCTCGATCCTGCCGGTGCCGGAGCCCACGGCCCACCGGCTGCTTGAACTGCTGGCGGCCTGATCCGGCCAGGCCTGCTCCAGCTCGATGCTCCTAACGCAGGAACATGTTCGCCACATAGCAGCGGGTCACAGCCCGGCTCTGCACTCCGTTCTGGACAAGAAAGCCTGCCAGGGCCGCCTGAAACAGCCTGTACTGATCCCAGTTCGGATGGGCTTCGATGAAGCGGCGCATCGATCCCAGCAGGGCTTCCGGCACGTCGGCCCGCAGGCTCACCACCCCCAGGTCGCCCTGGTCGGAGCTGGGGGACGGCTGGGGGACGGAGCTGACGGCCAGCGGCTGGGCCGGGGCAGACAACTGGACTGGGACAGGCAGGGCCGGAGCTGCATCCATTCGGGGGGGGGTTCGCTGAGACACCAGTTCTCCACATCGCCGCGGTCTCGTCAAATCCGGCGGCAGTGGGCGGGGAGCGGCCATCCCAGCCTGAGACTTCCCCCACGAGGGAGCTGTGGCGCGAGCAGGCCAGAAGGCGCTCCTGATTGAATCGATTCACCGCCTTTGTCAAGGGGAGAGCCCTTCGGCGGGCGCTTCTCCACAGGCAGGAAGCGTGGAGAAGGGTCGAGCCCCTGAAGCTGTGGAAAAGCTGTGCAAAAACCGGGCTGAAGCCGGTCAGGGCCGGGGAAGGGCCAGCCGATCAGCAGTGCTGATCGCTGCCGATTCGAGCAACCAGTCTCATCCGCCGCCGAAGCTGGCCAGCGCGGTGGAAGCTCAGAGCGGCAACTGCTCCATGGCCCGCAGGCCGTGGGCGCCGGCCGCCAGCGTCCAGCTGCCCTCGATCCCCCGCTGGGAGGGACCGGTGCTGAGCACGAAGTGCAGGGCCCAAGTGGTTCGATCCCCCTCAAGACCCACCCACCAGGGTTGCCGCTCCAGTTCAAGGCTGATCAGCTCTTCGTCGAGCAGCTGGTCGGTGAGCTCGCCCCATTGCTTCACCAGATCACGGATCGCTTGCCGCAACGCAAGTGCTTCAGCCGTGGTGAGTTCCGCCGCCCAGCCGACTCCGCCGATCAGAACGGAAAAAGGCTGACGGGCCGGCTCCCAGGCCAGGCGCCATCCGTCGCCTTCCCTGGACCACGCTCCCGGATTCACCGCGGGCCGTGGTCAGCCAGGAAGAAGATCGGGCTGGTCCTGTTCGTCGCTGAGCTCGACGATCGCTCGCTGAACGGGCTTGACCATCGCATCCTCAAGCAGGCCATCGAAATCATCAAAGCGACGCTGCTTGGCCCGGAAGGCGATTTTCACAGTGGTGAGATAGCGGTTGCTGGACTCACGGATCAGGCTCTCGGCCCGATGGGCCAGTTCCTTGGGATTGACCACCGCACTGGTATACAAATCAGAATCCCAACTCTGAGAATCTTAGTCCAGCAGCCCGCCAGCCCCCCGGCCGTGGCCCTGATCCGGCAAGCTTGAGCTCCGCCGGACGCTCACCTCACCGTGGCAGCCTCGCCGTTCCAGCCCCGCCGTGATTGATGGGACCCTGGCTATCGACCTCGGCAGCAGCAACACCGTGGTGGCCTTTCAGGCAGCCGACGGAGGAGCGGTCGAGATGGTCACGGTCGCCCCGTTCAACGGCCTCCAGGCGGGCGTGATCCCCAGCCTGGTCTGGGTCGCCAGCAGCGCCTCCGAGCAGCCCCTACTCGGTCGCCAGGTGCAGGAGGCAGGCCTGGCCTGGAGTGAAAGTCCCCAGCTCTGCCGCAATTTCAAACGCTGGATCGGCTCCCCCGACTCCACGGGCTTCAGGCGGGAGTCCCTGCTCAGCCCGGAGCAGGCCGGCGCCCTCCTGCTGGAGCGCATCTGGCGCCACCTCCCCGCCGAACTGGCCCCCTCGCGGCTGGTGCTCACAGCGCCGATCGACAGCTATCGGGGCTACCGCCAGTGGTTGGAGCAGGCCAGCCAGAGCCTTGCCGTGGCGGAGCTGGCCCTGGTGGATGAACCCACCGCCGCAGCGATCGGAGCCGGCCTGCCCCCCGGCAGCCGGGTGCTGGTGGTGGATCTCGGTGGCGGCACGATCGATCTTTCGCTGGTGGCCCTGGAGGGCGGAGAGGGTCGGGCCGCACCGATCGCCCAGCTGCTTCGCTTTGCCGGCCGCGATCTGCGCGGCAGCCGTCAGGCGCTTCGCTGTGCGCGGGTGCTGGGCAAGGCAGGACTGGCTCTCGGCGGCAGGGACCTGGACCATTGGATCGCCGCCGCCCTCGCGGACACGCCACCGACAGGGGCTCTGCTGGACGCTGTGGAGCAGCTCAAGTGCACGCTGAGCACCGAGCAGGAGGCCAGGGCGGTCTGGTGCCCCCCCGGCCAGGCCAGCCGGGAACTGAGGCTGAGCCGCCGGGAACTGGAAGACCTGCTCAAGCGGCATGGGTTGCTCGATCTGCTCGACGAGCTGCTGGAGCGCGTGCTGGCCGGGGCCAGATCGGAGGGGCTGAACCTCTCGAAGATCGATGCCGTGCTCCCGGTGGGAGGCACCAGCCGCATGCCGCTGATCCGCCAGTGGCTGCGCGAGCGCTGCCCCGACATCCCGATTCTCGACCAGCGGCCGATCGAGGCGGTCGCGGTGGGGGCTCTTGCCCTGACACCTGGCGTTCAGATCAAGGATGTGCTCAGCCGGGGAGTGTCGCTGCGCCGCTGGGACCTCCGCAGCGACGGGCACCGCTGGCATCCCCTCTTCCTCCCCGGCCAGAGCTGGCCCACCGGAAATCCCCTGGAGCTGATCCTGGCCTGCAGCAGCGATGGTCAGCGCCAGCTGGATCTGGTGCTGGGTGAGCCATTGGATGAGCGGCGTGCCGAGGTGGTCTTTCGCGATGGCCTGCCAGCCCTGATCGCGCCTCCCGCCGGCGAGAGGCGCGTGGAGCCCTGGGACCGGCAGCCGGCGGCCATCGACCTTGATCCCCCCGGAGCCCGCGGCGTGGACCGGCTGAAGCTGTGCTTCCGGGTCAATGATCAGGCCCAGCTGACCATGGGCAGCGAGGATCTGATCAGTGGTCGCTGCAGCGAACCGATCGCCCTTGGACCCGTCCGCTAGATCCCAGCCAGGACGTTCATAGCGGGGGGTGCTTGCATGGGAAAAGTTGATTTCGCATCCCGCTCGCCTTGGCTCTCCGTCGCCACAGGCTGCCGCGCTTCTGGTTGGCCGTCACATTGGGTCTGGTCGCCGCCGGCGTTGGTGCAGCCCACTGGTGGGAAGCGCAGCTTCCCTCACGCCTGGAGCAGGCGGCGGCCGACGGAAACTACGAGGCGTGCCTGAGCTACAGCGAACAGCTGGCCGCCCTGCGCTGGATGAGCGGGCGGGCGCCGAGGGAGCAGGGCCGCTGCCGGCGCCACCAGGCCGAAACCCTCTGGCAGGCTGAGAAATGGGCAGAGGCCCTCAAGCTGCAACTCCTGCTCAGCAACTCTCCCGCCGGCACGGTCGCCGACAGAAAACGCCTTCAGTCCTGGCAGCAGGAGCTCAAGTCCAGAGCCCTGTCTCGCTTCGAAGCGGGAGATCTGGAGGGGGCCATCACCCTGCTCAAGCCGATGGGGGAAGACCAGCATCCCGATGGCAATGCCTACGGCGACAATCTCAGGCAACTCTGGAGTCGCAACCGGCTGCAGCAGGAGCGGGCCCGCGGCCTGATCAGCCAGAAGCGCTGGTGGGAAGCCCTTGAAGCCCTGAACCGCATCGACCACCCATGGTGGAAAAGCCAGTCAGCCGGCCTGCAGCGCCAGGTGGAGAACGAGATCGCCGGCCTCAAGGCCAAGGAACAGGAGCACCACAGCCATGGTGACAACCGGTTGAGCAACGTGCCGATGGCCGATCTCGATGGCGCCGTTCAACGCAACATCGTCCTCGGCCTCGACGACTGGACCGCCTTCACCACGGCCTGCCGACAGCTGGGGGGCAAGGTGGTGGAAGCAGGTCCCGAAACGGGTTGCCAGCGATGAGGACACCCCATGACAGGATTGGCGGATCCTGAGGAAACTCCATGCAGCCCGGTGAACAGGTCAGGGTCAGTCAGAGCGTCGTTGTGTTCACCCACCCCGAACATCGCGGCCAGCCCTTCGATCTCCTGGGCCAGCAAGGCGAAGTTCACCAGGTTCTCGATGACTGGAAAGGGCGGCCGATCAGTCCAACCCTGCCGGTGATCGTGGCGTTCGGACGCTTCCGTGCCCATTTCCGGGCCGATGAGCTCGAACCGATCGTCCCCACCGCCTGAGTCATTCCTTCAGCAGGAAGACACCCTCCACCCCGTCGATGTCTGCCAGGCAGAGCTGAATGCTCTCCAGACGGCTGGTGGGCACGACCCGCCCGCAGAAGTCCGGCTGGATCGGCAGCTCCCTGTGACCTCGATCGACCATCACCAGCAGGCGCACGGCCGCGGGGCGTCCCCAGGTCAGCAGCGCTTCCATCGCCGCCCGCACCGTTCGGCCCGTGAAGATCACGTCATCGACCAGCACCACCTGACGTCCTTCGATCCCGACCGGCAACCGGGTTGCCTCGACCAGCCTGGTTCCCACCCGGTCGAGATCATCACGATGGAAGGTGGGGTCGAGGCTGCCCCGATCAATCGGGTGGCCTGAATCGGCTTCGAGCTGCTGGGCCAGCACCGTGGCGAGGGCAACGCCGCGGGTGGGGATTCCCAGCAGGAGCAGCTGCCTGCTGTCGACAACGTTCTCCAGCACCTGGGACGCGAGACGGTTCAGGGTGCGGCTCAGGTCCTGGGCGGAGAGGATTTCGAGTCGCCCGGCCTGATGCGGCGATGGCATGGCGTTCACGAGTGTTGAACCAGCCTAGGAAGGCTGCCGGACGGCAAAGATGTGACCAAAAGCTGACCCGGCCGAGCAGCGGCAGCGGGAACGCCAGCAGGACGGGGTTAACTTGATTCCACATTTATCCTGCGCCGCTTCATTAGCCGGGGTGACACTGTTACTTCCATGCCGACCGGCCCCAACGCCAACCCTTCCCCTGACGTCGGTGCCTCCGCTTCTGCTGGCGGTAAAGCGCCGGTTTCCCCCGTGGTTCTGGCCATTCTCGATGGCTGGGGTTACGGCGAATCCTCAGGGACGAACGCCATCACGGAAGCCTCCACCCCGGTGATGGACGCGCTGTGGCAGGTGTACCCCCATGCCTTGATTCAGGCCAGCGGGGGCGACGTCGGATTGCCTGACGGTCAGATGGGCAATTCAGAGGTGGGCCATCTCACGATTGGCTCCGGCCGGATCATCCGCCAGGAACTGGTGCGGATCAGCAAAGCCGCCACCGATGGCAGCCTGGCGGAGAATCCAGCCCTGAACGATCTCGCCGACCATCTGCTCGCAACGGGAGGCAGCCTGCATCTGCTCGGCCTCTGCTCCAATGGCGGAGTTCACAGCCACATCGACCATCTCGGCAGCCTGTTGCAGTGGGCGGCCGACAGGGGCCTCAAGGAGGTCTTCATCCACGCGATCACCGACGGCCGTGACACCCCACCCCAGTCCGCCCTTCCCTTCCTCGACCAGATCGACGCCCAGATCGCCTCGGTCGGCGTCGGCCGGATCAGCACCCTCTGCGGCCGCTACTGGGCCATGGATCGGGACAACCGCTGGGATCGCACCGAGAAGGCCTTCCGGCTGCTCACCGAATCGGCACCGATCGCTGGCCTGACGGCCCAGCAGGCTGTCGAAGCAGCCTATGCAGCAGGCATCAACGATGAATTCATTGAACCTCTGCGCCTGGACACAGGGGAGCTGGGCGATGGAGATGGGCTGATCTGCTTCAATTTCCGGCCGGATCGGGCGCGTCAGCTGCTGCGATCCCTGGCCCTCGAACGCTTCGATGGCTTTGTCCGCCAGCAGCTGCCTCGCCTTCGGCTGGTCACCTTCACCCAGTACGAGGCGGGCTTGCCGGTTGAGGTGGCCTTCCCGCCTGAATCACTCGATGGCCTGCTTGGCCAGGTGGTGTCTGAGCATGGCCTGCTCCAGTTGCGCACGGCCGAAACCGAGAAATATCCCCACGTCACCTATTTCATGAACGGAGGAATCGAGCAGCCTTTTCCTGGTGAAGACAGGCATCTTGTTCCTTCTCCACGGGTCGCCACCTACGACCAGTCACCGGAGATGTCGGCTGACGCTCTCACAGAATCCTGCATCGCCTCGATCAACAAAGGCATCTATTCCCTGATCGTGATCAACTACGCCAACCCCGACATGGTTGGCCATACCGGCATGATCGAGGCCACCAAGACCGCCATCAGCACCGTCGACCGCTGCATCGGACAACTGGTTGAGGCCACGAACCGCAAAGGCGGAACGTTGCTGATCACCGCCGACCATGGCAACGCCGAAATGATGCGCAGCAGCGATGGC
Source organism: Synechococcus sp. CS-1326 (assembly GCF_025128115.1). Classification (NCBI taxonomy): domain Bacteria; kingdom Bacillati; phylum Cyanobacteriota; class Cyanophyceae; order Synechococcales; family Synechococcaceae; genus Synechococcus; species Synechococcus sp. CS-1326. The sequence goes on from NZ_JAHLYV010000009.1 coordinate 78,765, forward strand.
AGGCCCTGGACAGCCCACACCACCAACCCCGTACCGGTGATTCTTGTGGAAGGGGAGAAGCGCAAGCTGCCTGGCCACGGAGCCCATGCCAGCCTGCGCAGCGGCGGAGGGCTGGCTGACATCGCCCCAACCCTGCTCGACATTCTCGATCTTCCCCAGCCCGCACGGATGACCGGCCGTTCCTTGATCGATTCAGCCGATGTTCGGCTGGAGCCCACTCCCGAGGCCCAGCAGACCCAGCTGTACCAGGCCCTGCAGGTGTGAGCGCCGGTTCGATAAACTGCCTGGATGCTCACTTCCGTTCTGTCCTGGATCTGGATCTCCACAGGCGTCCTGCTGATCATCAGCGTCTTGCTCCACAGCCCCAAGGGCGACGGCATGGGAGGGCTTGCCAGTAGCGGCGGCTCGATGTTCAGCAGTGCCCGCAGCGCTGAAGACACCCTGAACCGGATCAGCTGGACCCTGCTGGCCCTCTTTCTCGGTCTGGCCGTTCTGCTCAGTGCAGGCTGGTTGCGGTGAGTCCGATCCATCGCCGCAGCCTGCTGGCCGCCCTCGGTTCCCTGCTCAGCCCCTTGCTCGGCGGAACGGTTGCAGAAGCAGCCTCGAAGCCAGCTGATCCGAACTGGAAGCTGAGTGAATCGGAATGGAGAAAACGGCTCAGCCCCGAGGCCTTCCAGGTGTTGCGAAAGGAGGGCACTGAGCGCCCATTCAGCAGTCCTCTCGATCGGGAAAAGCGCAAAGGCACGTTCGTCTGTGCCGGCTGCCGCCTTCCTTTGTTCAGTTCGGCCGCAAAATTCGACAGCCGCACCGGTTGGCCCAGTTTCTGGCAGCCACTGCCGAATGCAGTGGTTACCAAGACGGATTTCAAGCTGATCGTGCCCCGCACCGAGTATCACTGCCGCCGCTGTGGAGGCCACCAGGGGCATGTGTTCAACGACGGGCCGAGACCCACCGGCAAACGCTATTGCAACAACGGCGTCGCCCTGGCCTTCGTGCCGGAGGGCTGATCGCGATCCAGCCTGGCTCACCAGCCTCGCTTCTCCGGGGATGGTCGCAGCCGCCAAAAAAAAGCGCCCCCACAGGGGCGCTCTGAACGCAGATCGCAGGAGCGGCGATCAGTAGTCGAAGTCGCCGCCCATGCCGCCACCGCCGCCGGCGGGAGCCGCTTCCTTCTTCTCGGGAAGATCGGCCACGATGCACTCAGTTGTGAGCACCATGCCAGCGATCGAAGCGGCGTTCTGCAGCCCCGAACGGGTGACCTTGGCGGGATCCACGATGCCGGCAGCCAGCATGTCCACGTATTCGCCAGTGGCAGCGTTGTAGCCCTCGTTGAAGGGCATCCCCTTGACGTGCTCGGCCACGACAGCGCCGTTGACGCCGGCGTTCTGGGCGATCCGCATGAGCGGTGCGCTCAGGGCCGAGGCCACGATGCCAGCGCCGATCAACTCCTCACCGGAGAGGTTGGCGGCCGCCCACTCTTCCAGAGCAGGAGCCAGGTGAGCCAGGGTTGTTCCGCCACCGGGGACGATGCCTTCCTCAACGGCCGCCTTGGTGGCGTTGATGGCATCTTCCAGGCGCAGCTTCTTGTCCTTCATCTCGGTTTCGGTGGCAGCGCCCACCTTGACCACGGCGACACCGCCGGAGAGCTTGGCCAGGCGTTCCTGGAGCTTCTCCTTGTCGTAGGTGGAGTCGGTTTCGTCGATCTGCTTGCGGATCTGCTCGACCCTGGCCTTGACAGCCAGCTCGTTGCCATCGGCCACGATCGTGGTGGTGTCCTTGTTGATCGTGATGCGACGGGCGGTACCCAGCATCTCCAGCTTGGTGTTCTCCAGCTTGAGGCCAGCGTCCTCGGTGATCAGCTGACCGTTGGTGAGAACGGCGATGTCTTCGAGCATAGCCTTGCGGCGATCACCGAAGCCGGGCGCCTTGACGGCAGCCACGTTGAGCACACCGCGCAGACGGTTCACCACCAGGGTGGCGAGGGCTTCCTTCTCGATGTCCTCGGCGATGATCAGCAGGGGCTTGCCGGTGCGGGCGATCTGCTCGAGCACGGGCACCAGGTCCTGCACCAGGCCGATCTTCTTGTCGGTGAGCAGGATGTAGGGCTCCTCGAGGATGGCCTCCATCCGCTCGGTGTCGGTGGCGAAGTAGGGCGAGATGTAGCCCTTGTCGAAGCGCATGCCTTCGGTGACCTCCAGCTCGGTGGTCATCGATTTCCCTTCTTCCAGGGAGATGACGCCTTCTTTGCCGACCTTGTCCATCGCATCGGCGATCATGCGGCCCACCTCTTCGTCGTTGCCGGCGGAGATGGTGCCCACCTGGGCGATGGCGTTGGAATCGGAGATCGGTTTGGCGTGCTCCTCGATCTTCTTGACGAGGAAGTCGGAGGCCTTGTCGATGCCCTTCTTGAGGGTGATGGCATTGGCGCCGGCGGCCACGTTGCGCAGACCCGCCTTGACCATGGCGTGGGCCAGGACCGTGGCGGTGGTGGTGCCGTCACCGGCGGCATCGTTGGTTTTGGAGGCGGCCTGACGGATCAGGGCGACACCGGTGTTCTCGATGTGATCTTCGAGTTCGATCTCCTTGGCGATGGTCACGCCGTCGTTGATGATCTGAGGAGCGCCGAATTTCTTCTCAAGCACCACATTGCGGCCCTTGGGTCCGAGGGTGACAGCAACGGCTTCGGCGAGGATGTCGATGCCCTTTTCGAGAGCCCTGCGGGCATTCTCGTTATAAATGATACGTTTGGCCATGGAAATCAGGTTCTAAGTGAGTGTGTGTGTGAGGGAACGATTGCCAACAAAGCAATTCGAATCAATGATTCAGTTGACGATCGCCAGAATATCCTTCTCCGAAAGCAGCACGAAATCGTTGCCGGCCAGCTTGATGTCGGTACCGGCGTACTTGCTGTAGAGAACCTGGTCACCCACGCTCACTTCAGGAGATTGGCGGGTGCCGTCGTCGTTCCGCTTGCCAGGACCGACCTGAACCACTTCACCCACCTGGGGCTTTTCCTGAGCGGTGTCGGGCAGGAGAATCCCGCCGGCGGTTTTTTCGTCGGAATCGGAAACTTTGACAAAAACGCGGTCCCCGAGCGGTTTGACCGTGGAGACGGTGAGAGAAACAGCAGCCATGGTTCGGTGCGAGAGCAACAGTCATGGCGCCGATGACGCCATGGAAACGGTCGAGTTAGCACTCGGGCCCGTCGAGTGCCAATTTATGGCAAGGGAGGGTTGTCCCGCAATCGTCGGCAGGGGCGGTTGACCGAACATCACCCCCCTTCAAGGCCCGTTCAAGGCCCCCTGACCCCGTTGCGGTGGTAAGTTGGCCGCGCTTTCGGCGGATGTGCGTCCCGCCGCGCGAACCCCTTTCTTTCCCTATGGCTGCTGCTGCTCCCGTCAACACCGGCACCAAGGGCGTGGTGCGCCAGGTGATCGGTCCCGTGCTGGATGTGGAGTTTCCGGCCGGCAAGCTGCCGCGGATCTTCAATGCACTGCGCATCGCGGGACGCAACTCCGCTGGCCAGGACATCGCCCTGACCGCCGAGGTTCAGCAACTACTGGGCGATCACCGGGTGCGGGCGATCGCCATGAGCACCACCGATGGCCTGGTGCGGGGCATGGAAGCCCTCGACACCGGTGCCCCGATCAGCGTTCCGGTCGGAGAAGCCACGCTCGGTCGGATTTTCAACGTGCTCGGCGAGCCCGTTGATGAACTTGGCCCCGTCACCTCCAACCTCACCGCCTCGATCCACCGGGAGGCCCCCAAGCTCACGGAGCTGGAAACCAAGCCCAAGGTGTTTGAAACCGGCATCAAGGTGATCGACCTGCTCGCTCCTTACCGCCAGGGCGGCAAGGTGGGCCTGTTCGGCGGTGCCGGCGTCGGCAAAACGGTTCTGATCCAGGAGCTGATCAACAACATCGCCAAGGAGCATGGCGGCGTTTCGGTTTTCGGAGGTGTCGGAGAGCGCACCCGGGAAGGCAATGACCTCTATGAAGAGTTCAAGGAATCCGGGGTGATCAACTCCGAAGACCTCACCAAGTCGAAGGTGGCCCTCTGCTTCGGCCAGATGAACGAACCTCCCGGCGCCCGCATGCGGGTTGGCCTCTCAGCCCTCACCATGGCAGAGCACTTCCGCGATGTGAACAACCAGGATGTGCTGCTGTTCATCGACAACATCTTCCGCTTCGTGCAGGCCGGCTCGGAAGTGAGCGCCCTGCTGGGCCGGATGCCTTCGGCAGTGGGTTACCAACCAACCCTGGGCACCGACGTGGGTGAGCTGCAGGAAAGGATCACCTCCACCCTGGAGGGCTCGATCACTTCCATTCAGGCGGTTTACGTTCCCGCCGACGACCTGACCGACCCGGCACCGGCCACCACCTTCGCCCACCTCGATGCCACCACCGTGCTGAGCCGCGGCCTGGCCTCCAAGGGGATCTACCCGGCCGTGGATCCGCTCGACTCCACCAGCACCATGCTCCAGCCCGCCGTGGTCGGAGATGAGCACTACCGCACTGCCCGGGCCGTCCAGTCCACCCTCCAGCGCTACAAAGAGCTCCAGGACATCATCGCCATTCTCGGCCTGGATGAACTCTCCGAAGACGACCGCCGCACGGTCGATCGGGCCCGCAAGATTGAGAAATTCCTTTCCCAGCCTTTCTTTGTTGCCGAGATCTTCACCGGCATGTCCGGCAAATACGTGAAACTGGAGGAAACCATCAAGGGCTTCAACATGATCCTGGCAGGCGAGCTTGATGAGCTTCCCGAAGCCGCCTTCTATCTGGTCGGCTCCATTGATGAGGTCAAGGCAAAAGCCGAAAAACTCAGCGCCGAAGCCAAAGCCTGACCCCGTCCTGTTCTGTCTCGCTTTTGAGGATGCATGCCGATGACACTTACCCTGCGCGTTCTGGCCCCCGATCAGAGCGTTTTTGATGGCAGCGCCGACGAGGTGATTCTGCCGAGCACCACCGGACAGCTGGGCATCCTTCCCGGCCATGTCTCCCTGCTCACGGCCCTGGACATCGGCGTGATGCGTCTGCGCACAGGCAAGGACTGGGCTTCAATCGCACTGATGGGCGGCTTCGCCGAGGTGGAAGCCGACCAGGTCACCGTGCTGGTCAACACCGCCGAACTCGGCTCCAGCATCGAACCCGCCAAGGCCGAGCAGGCTGTCGAAGCAGCCCAGCTGGCCGCCTCAGGCTATGACGGGCAGCCACCCAGCACTGAGAAGCTCAAGGCTCAGCAATCCCTGGCCAGGGCTCGCGCCCGTCTCCAGGCCAGTCAATCCAGCTGACTGACCTGGCCATCAGCCCAAAAAAAGCGTCCCCTGGGGACGCTTTTTTGATGGTCGGAGAAAATGCCGCAGACCCTTCAGGCGGTACCGCAGAAGGTCACGTCAGGGAACTTGAGCTTGGCTTCATCCAATGACTTGCCTTTGCCTTCCTCCTGCCAATAATTGATCACCTCCGTGGCTTTGTTGAGAACCTCAACGCGTTCGTTGTCGGTGATCCAGGATTTCGCTTCCAGCTCGCCTTTCATGGTTTCCCAGGCGTCTTCGCGGGGCCAGAAGAAATAGGAGGTCAGGGGACTCGGTCCACCCCCGACGATCTGATCGACGGCCAGAGCGACGTTATCGGGCAGCCAGAGAATCTTGAGCAGGAAGCGACCCTCGTCAGCCTTGGGGGTATGACCGGAGGGAACTCCGTCCTCATCGACGGTGGCTGTGGCCAGGGCGGCGCTGGCACCGCGGAGGGCAGGGCGACCTTTGGTGATGGGTTCGTCATCTTCCAGCGCCGCCCCAGGGACTTGGGCAGCCTGAACGGGAATGACCCTGCGGGTCAGGCCGCGGCCGGTTGATGGCGTCACTTCCGCCGAAGGACTGACCGCGAGGTCGAGTTCAGGAGCTGCGCTGTCGGTGGCCGTCATTGGGTTCGGCTTTCAAGGCATAAAATCAAGCAACAAACCTATCAGCCCCTCCAGCCCTCCCTGCTGAGCCCTCCTCCCCTCCCCAAGACCGGCCCGCTCCTGAAGGTCCCTTCGAGCCCCAGGGCCATCCTGCTCTTCGACATTGATGGCGTGATCAGGGATGTGGGTGGCAGCTATCGCCGCGCCCTTCGCGAAACAGTTGATCACTTCGGGGGCTGGCGCCCGCGCCCCGATCAGATCGATGCCCTCAAGGGCGAGGGTCGCTGGAACAACGACTGGGACGCTTCGATGGAGCTGCTGAGGCGGCGGGGACCAACCCCCCTGCCGACGTTCGACCATCTCGTGGAGGTGTTCAGCGGGTTCTATTTCGGCGGCGATCCAGACGGTGATCCAGCCAGCTGGTCTGGCTTCATCCGTGACGAACCCCTTCTGGTCGAGGCTGATTTCTTTGACCGCCTGAGCGGTGCCGGGATCGCCTGGGGCTTCGTCAGCGGCGCCGAGCCCAGCTCGGCACGCTTTGTGCTCGGCCACCGGCTCGGCCTGATCGACCCGCCACTGATCGCCATGGGGGAGGCCCCCGAAAAGCCCGACCCCACCGGACTGATCCGACTGGCCGAAGCACTCGCCGGCATGGCCCTGGGCCCACAGGCTCCAGCGGTGGTGTACCTGGGTGACACCGTGGCGGATGTGCAGACCGTCGGCCGTGCCCGCCGTGATCGGCCCGGCCAGCAGCTGCTGAGCCTGGCGGTGGCTCCGCCCCACCTCCACGCAGCGGATCAGACGCAGCAGCGCTGCCTGTACGAAGCCGTTCTGCTGGAAGCGGGTGCGGATCGGCTGATCGGATGCACCAGGGATCTGGAGCCCGAGCTGCTGCTCAGCTGGCTGGACGACGGCTCCCCAGGCTGAATCCCGGCTCCCGGCTCCCGATCAGCGCTGGATCGCCGCCACCGACTTCTGGGCCGCGGCCGTGAGCACCTCATGGCCGCGCTCGCTGACCGCCACGTCATCTTCGATGCGGATGCCGATGCCTTTCCAGCGCTCGTCGATCGCCGGCTGGCCCTCCGGGGGTGGCAGCCGGTCGCTCACGTACAGACCAGGCTCCACGGTGAGCACCATGCCGGGCTCCAGGGGCACCGGGTGCTCACCGAGCCGATAGGCGCCGACATCGTGCACATCGAGCCCGAGCCAGTGGCCGGTGCGGTGCATGTAGAGATGGCGATAGGCCCCCTGCTCGATCAGGCCCTCCACCGCGCCCCGCAACAGGCCCAGGTCCACGAGCCCTTCCACCAGCACCCTCAGGGCAACCCCATGGACCTGCTCGGCGTCCGCGGCGGGGCGAACGGCGGCGATGGCCGCCTCCTGGGCGGCGAGCACCAGGTCGTAGAGGGCGCGCTGCTCGCCGCTGAAGCGACCGTTGACCGGGAAAGTGCGGGTGATGTCGCCGTTGTAGTAATCGCTCAGGCTGCAGCCGGCATCTATCAGCAGCAGATCGCCATCGGCGAGCGGAGCGTTGTTGCTGGTGTAATGGAGCACACAGGCGTTGTCCCCGCCGGCAACGATCGAGCCATAGGCCGGCCCCCGCGCCCCCTGTTCCATGAAGTGCTGCTCGATCACCGCCTGAACCTGGCGTTCGTTCAGGCCAGGCCGGGCCACCTGGCGGGCCAGTTCGTGGGCTTCCGCCGAGATCCGGGCGGCCAGACGCATCCGTTCGAGTTCGGCATCGGATTTCCGCAGCCGCAGCTCGTGCAGCAGGGGACAGGGGGCCACCAGCCCAAGGGCAGCCTGGCCGTTGCGGGGGGCGCGATCGAGCTGGGCCGACCAGGCAGAGAGCACCAATGGCTCCACGGCCGGATGGCGGCCCACCCGGAAAGCGATGCCCTCGGCTCCCCTGAGGTAGTCCCCCAGCCGTCCGGCCAGGTCGGCCCGGGGGTGGGCCAGGTCGGCGCCAAACCGCTGCACCGCTCCCTCGCAGCCCCATCGGAAGCCGTTCCACACCTCGGCAGTGGGATCCTTCGGCTCCACGAACAGCACGAAGGGGTTGTCGGGTCGGTGCGGCAGGAAGAGCGCCACGGCGCCGGGCTCATCGAAACCGGTGAGGTACCAGAAATCGCTCTGCTGGCGGAAGGAGTGCTCCACATCGGCGTGGTGGGTGACCAGAGCGGCCGCAGGGATCACGGCCGCCACGCCGCCGAGCCGCTCCAGAAAGGTGGTGCGGCGACGGCTGAACTCGGCGGGGGAGATCGCCATGGAGAGATGGTCAGAACAGCGCGAAGATGGCACAACCGATGACATGAAGGGATTGGCGGTCAGAGTGGTGTGGTGGTGGATGCAGAAGCCTGCAGATTCGGCATTTCGAACATGAACGGGCTGCTTGGTCTGGCCGCGCTGGTGGTCTTCATTCTGGTCGGTTCCGCAGTCTGCTCCGGTGTCGAAGCCGCCATGCTGACGGTGAACCCGCTGCGGGTGCATGAGCTGGCCAGCCGGCCCAGGCCGGTGCGGGGTGCCCTGGCCCTGCTCTCCCTCAAGAACCGGATGGGCCGTGCCCTGGCGGTGCTCGTCATCCTCAACAACGGCTTCAACATCTTCGGCAGCCTGATGCTGGGCAGTTATGCCGGCTGGGTGTTCTCCTCCCAGGGCATCGACCGCATCGCCCTGCCGCTGTTCTCGGTCGGGCTCACCGTGCTGGTGATCCTGCTGGGCGAAATCCTGCCCAAGGCGATCGGCAGCCGCATGGCCCTGCCGATCGCCTTGGGCAGCGCCGCCACCGTCGGAATGGTGCTGAAACTGATGCTGCCGCTGGTGCTGGTGCTGGAGCGGCTGATGCCGGCGATCACCGCCGAGAGCGAGCTCACCACCGATGAGGAGGAGATTCGTCTGCTGGCCAGGCTCGGCTCCCGCACCGGCCAGATCGAGGCCGATGAAGCGGCGATGATCGGCAAGGTGTTCCAGCTCAACGACCTGACCGCCAGGGATCTGATGGTTCCGCGGGTCTCCGCGCCCACTCTCTCCGCCCAGGCCAGGCTTGAGAGCGTCAGCGACGAGCTGCTCGGCAACAGCGCTCCCTGGTGGGTGGTGCTGGGCGAGGAGGTGGATGAGGTGCTGGGGGTGGCGAGCCGGGAGAGCCTGCTCGGCGCCCTGGTCGAAGGGCGCGGCCAGGTCACCGCCCTCAGCCTGACCATTCCGGTGGAATATGTTCCGGAAATGATCCGGGCCGACCGGCTGCTCACCGCCTTCCGACGCAACAGCCATTCGGTTCGGGTCGTGGTCGATGAACACGGCGGCTTTGTCGGGGTGATCGGCGCCGATGCCGTGCTGGCCGTGCTCGCCGGCTGGTGGCGTCGTCCCCAGGCGGCTGGGGAGTCGATCCCATGAGCCGTTCCTCCAGCGTTGCCAGGCCCGACACCATCACCCGCAGCGAGCAGCTGCTGCAACGCTGGCGCTCGGAGCTGGCGATGAGCGCGCGGGAAAGGTCGGCCCTTGCCCCGGAGCTGGTCGCCCTCGACCGTCAGCTGAAGCGTCTGGTGCAGCGACGACTGCACCTGGCGGTGTTCGGCCGGGTGGGAGTGGGCAAGTCGAGCCTGCTCAACGCCCTGCTGGGCCAGCCACGCTTTGCCACCGACCTGGCCCACGGCAGCACCAGGCTCCAGCAGCATGAAGCCTGGGATCTCCCCTTCGCGGGCCTGGCCGGGGTCGATCTGATCGACACACCGGGCATCGATGAGGTGGCCGCACCAGCCCGGCACCGCCTGGCCGCCCGGGTGGCCCTGGGGGCCGATCTGGTGCTGTTCGTGGTCGAGGGCGACCTCACCTCCACCGAGCTCGAGGCACTGGAGCAGTTGTTGCGTCTTGGCAAGCCGATGCTGCTGGTCGTCAACCGGATCGATTGCTGGCCAGCCAGCGAGCGGGACGCCCTGCTGGCCAGCATCCGCAGCCGACTGCCCGCCGCAGCCCGGGACCTGGAGCTGCTGGCCGTCTCGGCGGCACCGCGACTGGCGACCCTTCTGGAGGATGGCCGTGTCCGCAGCGAAGCCGGGCCAGCAGCGATCGGCCCCCTCAAGGACCGACTGCTGGCGTTGGTGGCAAGCCATGGTCCGCTGCTGCTCGCCCTCAACAGCCTGCGGGCCGGGGATCGCTTCAGCCGACGACTCCAGGACTGGCGACTGCGCCACCATCGCCAGGCCGCCCACAGCCTGATCGGCCGCTTCGCCGCCCTCAAGGCCACCGGCGTGGCGGCCAACCCCCTGGTGCTCCTGGATCTGGCTGGCTCGATGGCCGTGGACACGGCCCTGGTGATGCAGCTTTGTCGGCTCTACGGACTGAGCCTCAACGGAGCCCAGGCCCGGCGGCTGCTGAGCCGCCTTTCCGGTCACGGTGCCCTGCTGGGTGGAGCCCAGCTCGGCATCCAGCTCCTGCTGGGAAGCCTTCGCCAGGTTCTCCTGCTCGCGGCACCGTTCAGCGGTGGCCTGTCCCTGGCCCCTGCCGCCCCCGTCGCCCTGGCCCAGGCGGCCCTGGCCGTGCACACCACGCGACGCACCGGTGAGCTGGCGGCGGCGGAACTGCAGGAAGGGGCCCGGAAGGGGCCGGGCGGCCCAGCCGGGCTGTTGCGGCGCCTGGCCGCCCAGGATCCCCAGGTGCGCCAGTGGTTGCTGCACTGGCCATGACCGAGCCTGAGAGCCAGGAACTGGCCCTGTTCGGCACCAGCGCCGACCCCCCGACCCTGGGCCATCGCGCCCTGCTGGAAGGCCTGGCCCGGCAGTATCCCCGCGTGCGCACCTGGGCCAGTGACAACCCCTTCAAGCAGCACGGGGCGTCGCTGCCCGATCGTGCCGCCCTGCTCCAGGCGCTGGTGGACGGCCTGGCCAACCCCAGGATCCAGATGGCCCAAAACCTGAGCAGCCCCCGGGCACTCGACACCCTGGAGCGGGCCCGGCGGCTCTGGCCGGAAGCAACCCTGGTGTTCGCGGTCGGCAGTGATCTGCTGCCCCAGATCCACCGCTGGCATGCCGTGGAGGCCATCCTGGATCTGGCTCGGCTGGCGGTGGTGCCACGCCTGGGCTGGCCCATACAGCCGGCCGATCTGGAAGGCCTGCGCCGGCTGGGCGGCCAGCTGGACCTCCTCCCTCTGCAGATTCCAGCCACCGCCAGCTCCGAGATCCGCCTTCAGCGCGAGCCTGAACTGGTGCCGAAGGAGCTCTGGCCCATGCTGCACAAGCGAAACCTGTACGGCTTCGACCCCCTGCCATCCCCCAGCCGCCGCCAGCCCTGATGCGTCTCGCCCTGGCCCAGACCAACCCGCTGGTCGGCGACCTTCACGGCAATGCGGCCATGCTGCTCGACTGTTGCCGGCAGGCGGCGGCGGCCGACCTGGTGATCAGTCCGGAGCTTTCCCTCTGGGGTTACCCGCCCCGGGATCTGCTGCTGCGGCCTGCCCTGCTGCTGGAGCAGGCCAGGGTTCTGGAGGAACTGGCCGCTGCGCTCCCCCCTGGCCTGGCCGTGCTGGTGGGGGTGGCCGAGCCCCTGCCCGGCGAGCAACAACCGTCGCTGCACAATGCGGTTGCCCTGCTGGAGCAGGGCACCTGGCGCATCGTTGCCCGCAAGCGGCTGCTGCCCAGCTACGACGTCTTCGATGAGCGGCGCTATTTCCGCCCCGCCGATCAACCCTGCCTCCTGAAGCTGGAGCGACGCGGCCGGTGCTGGCGGATCGGCCTCAGCATCTGCGAAGACCTCTGGGTGGAGGAGGAGGTGCTGGGACACCGTCTGGCCGGTCCGGATCCGATCGCCGCGCTGCTGCCGCATCAACCCGATCTGCTGCTGAACCTTTCCGCCTCGCCGTTCGTGCAGGGGAAACCGACGCTGCGGCGCAGCCTGGCCGCCGCCGCCGCCGCGCGGCTGGGCTGTCCGGTGGTGTATGTGAATCAGGTGGGGGGAAACGACGAACTGGTCTTCGATGGAGCCAGCTTCGTCGTCGATGCCGCTGGTCAGATCCTGCTGCAGCTCCCCTGCGCCAGGGCGGGCCTGGCGTTCTGGTCGATGCCCTCCACGGCGGCCGACTGCCTTCAGCAAGCGGCCGCCGTAGCGTTGCAGGAACCTGAGCCCCTGGAGCAGTTGTTCCGGGTGCTGGTGCTGGGCCTGGGCGACTATGCCCGCAAATGCGGCTTCGAGCGGGCCCTGCTGGGACTGAGCGGTGGAATCGATTCCGCTCTGGTGGCGGTGATCGCCGCGGCGGCGCTGGGTGGGGAGCGGGTCGCGGCCCTGCTGATGCCCTCCCCCTACAGCTCGGCAGGATCCCGCCACGATGCGATCGCCCTGGCCGGCCGGCTCGGCATCCCCCATCACGTCGTGCCGATCAGCGGCCTGATGGAGAGCTTCGATCAGGCCCTGGAAAGCCCGTTCGGCAGCCCACCGGATGGCCTGACGGCCGAGAACCTCCAGTCGCGCATCCGTGGCACGTTGTTGATGGCGATGGCCAATCAGCAGGGCCAGTTGCTGCTCTCAACCGGCAACAAATCCGAGCTGGCGGTGGGGTACTGCACCCTCTACGGCGACATGAACGGCGGACTTGCCGTGATCGGAGACCTCTACAAAACCACGGTGTTCCGGCTCTGCGCCTGGCTTGATTCAGAAGCGTCGGCAGCCTGCCGCCGCAGCTACGGCCTGCCAGCCGCTGCCGAACTGATCGGCAGCGCCATCCGCGACAAGCCACCCAGCGCCGAACTGCGCCCCGGACAGCTCGATACGGATTCGCTGCCCGACTACAACCAGCTCGATCCGCTGCTCAAGGCGTTGATCGAAGACCTGCGGGCGCCTGAGGAGCTGATCGCCGCCGGCATCGAGGCCAGCCTGGCCAGGCGTGTGCACAGAATGCTGCGCCTGGCCGAATTCAAGCGACGTCAGGCCGCCCCCCTGCTCAAGGTGAGCGGCCGCGCCTTCGGCAGTGGCTGGCGGATGCCGATCGCCTCCGGACCGATCTGAGGAAGGGATTCCAGATCAAATCCCTGCAGTTGGCCCCGATGTCCGCCAACCTGAATGCAGCTACTGAGTTGCATGGCAACCAAAGGCCCGGCGGCACCGATCGCGAGCATCGGCGTTCCGACCGAAATCAAGCGCGATGAGCAACGGGTGGCCCTCACTCCCGACGGGGTGAGGGAGCTGGTCTCGAATGGCCTGGAAGTGCTTGTCCAGGCTGGCGCGGGCACCGGGGCAGGCATCAGCGATGCGCACTACGCCACGGCCGGCGCCCGCCTGGTGAGCCGTGAGGAGGCCTGGTCCGCTCACCTGGTCGTCAAGGTGAAGGAACCGCAGCGGGAGGAATTCGATCTGCTCCGCGACGACCTGGTGCTGTTCACCTACCTCCATCTGGCGGCCTACCCGGAGGTGGGCCGTGCCCTGCTCGAGGCCGGCACCACCGGGGTGGCCTACGAAACGGTGCAACTCGACAACGGCAACCTTCCCCTGCTCGCTCCGATGAGCGAAATCGCCGGTCGGCTGGCGGCGCAGGTGGGAGCCCATCTGCTCGAGAAACCCCATGGCGGCCGAGGGGTGCTGATCGGAGGCTGCACCGGCGTGCGTCCCGCCCGCGTCGTGGTGCTCGGAGCCGGCACGGTGGGATGGAACGCGGCCAGGCTGGCGGCGGCCATGGATGCCGAGGTGCTGCTGCTAGATCACACCCCGCAGCGACTGCGCAACCTCGAAACCGACCGCTGCGGCCGTCTGGTCAGCCTGGTGAGCAGCCGTGGCCTGATCGAGCGGCTGGTGCCGAGCGCCGATCTGCTGATCGGGGCCGTGCTCACCCCCGGCGGCCGGGCACCGACCCTGGTGGAGGAAGACCTGGTGCAGCAGATGAAGCCCGGTTCCGTGATCGTCGATGTGGCGATCGACCAGGGGGGCTGCATCGCCACCAGCCGCGAAACCACCCATACCGATCCTGTCGTCACGATCCACGGGGTGCAGCACTACGCCGTCGGCAACATGCCCGGAGCGGTGCCCTTCACCTCCACCGAAGCCCTGGTGAGCGTCACGCTTCCCTACATCGTCGGGATCGCCGGTCGGGGACTGCTGGAGGCGGTCACCGAACGACCCGAACTGCTCTCGGGGCTCAACACCGTTGACGGGGCGGTCTGCCACCCCGGCGTGGCCAAGGCCCTGGGGGTGCCGACCCGCCATCCCATGGCCTGCCTGCGCTGATGGTGCCCCCTCGCAACGTTCAACCAGCCTCCAGGGGCCGCAGGGGCACCAGGGGGCGGCTGAGCGATTCCGGCGCCAGCCCCTCCCGCAGGGCCAGCACCAGGCCGGCCGCCTCCGCGTAGCTGGCCACGGCGAGCGCCTCCAGGCCCAGGGCTTCCGCCGTGACGGACAGCAGAGAGGGATTGCCCTCCACGACGATCAGGGGGATCCCGCGCTCTGCACAGCTGAGCACGGCCTCGCCGCCCAGGGCACCGGCCGGAGCCACCACCGCCCCGATCCGGCTGGGATGGAGAAGATCCGCCGAGTCAACCGGTGCAGCGGCGGCGGCGAAGGCTGATCCGAGCCGGATCAGATTTGGTGCACGGCTCAGCCCCACCAGGACACAGGCCAGAAAGGTGTGGGCCAGTTCCTCAGCGGCAGCGCGTGGATCAAGCTCCGGCTCCGGGGGCAGCGGCGCCAGGGCAGGTGCGTGGGCACAGGGCAGGCCAAGCCGCCAGCCCAGCAGGTGACTGATCACCGCCTCGGCTCCAGCCAGGGCGTCCACGCCGCTCCCCTGCCGGTAAGCCTGCAGGGCCTCGCTGCCGGCCTCGTCGGGGAAACGGGTGACCACCGCGATTGCTGTTGCCCCTTCCCGGCAGAGCCGCTCGGCGCCGCGCAGCAACGTCTCGGGATGGCCCAGCTGTCCCCAGCTCGCCCCACTGGCCCCCCGGGTCAGAGCCACCTCAACCGGCTGATCGGTGATCACCACAGGGCCGATCGACAGGCCAAGGGTGGCCCTGCAGGCATCGGCGACCTGAAGATGGCGCAGCCGCAGGTCCGGCTCGATCCCCGCATCCAGCAGCAGACCCACCCGTTGACGACGCACCGGAGCCAGGGCCAGTTCGCCCCGGGCGAAGCGGTTGAGCGCCCAGCCTTCGACGTAGTGAAAGCGAGGGTCGCTCCAGTAGAGGGCGGCTCCGTTCAGCACGTTGGGATGGCTGATCAGGCAACCACTGGCAGCCGCCAGCAACCGGGCCGACGGCAGCCCATCTCCGGCAAATCCACCGATGCGGCAACCGATCCCGGTCGGGATCACCAGCAGGGTGGGGAGTGGCGCCGCGGAAGCTAGGAACACAGCATGATCGCCTCGAGCCGGAGTCGCCGGCGGCCTGACTGGTGGCCGGAGCCAGCCCCTGCCGCCCCCTGCGGCTCAACGGCGGTGACGGACCAGCGCAGCGGTTCACCGTGGTGGGCCAGGGCAGCGAGAAGCTGGGGAAGCAGCGGACCCGGAGCGGCCTCCAGCCAGATCTCCAACGCTTCGAGCCTCATCGACACCGCGGAGAGACGGGCCGCCGGCTTCCAGAAACCCTGCTCACGACTGGAACTGGCCGAACTGCCGTTGATAGAGGGCATCCTCCTGACCCGCCAGCAGGTTCAGATCGCTGCGGGGATAGGACACGCACAGAAGGGCGAAACCTTCGCTCTGGAGCTCCGCCTTCACCCCCATCGCCTCTGACTGATCCACCGAGCCCGCTCGAATCCTGGCCGCGCAAGTGGTGCAGACGCCCGCACAGCAGGAACTGGGCAAGGGGACGCCCGCCAGCTCGGCCGCCGCCAGCACGGTCTGATCATCACGGCAGGGGAAGGTGTGCAGGGTGCCGCCCAGCTCGGCGACGACAGTGAAGCTTTCAGGCATGGCGGGCAGATGAGAGGGGGGTCCAGTGTTCGGGGTGGGGGGCCAGGTACTCGGAAGCAGGATTCGCTCGATCCGGTCGGGCACGGGCGCAGAGGAACAGATCGAAACTGATCGACAGCCGCACGTTCTCGCCATCCTGATTGACGGTGACGGCATGGTCGGTGCTGGCCGGGAACAGAACCAGCAGCCCAGCTTCAGGGGCCACATCCAGCCAGGGGGCATTGAGGGGATGCTCCACGGCGATCGGGCCGCCATGGCCGACACCGAGACCAGGCACCAGCTCATTCACCTGCCGGGGCGCGAACAGCCGCAGCGCACCACCGAGCCCACTGCCATCGCCATTGAGATAGAACACCGCACTGAGATGGGCATTGGGGTGGTGGTGCCGCCCCACCTCCAGACCCTGCTCGCTCACCACTGGCCAGGCGCGCTGGATGAACAGATCCACCTGGTTCAGCTCAAAGCCGAGAGCTTCGAGGTAATGCCAGGCCTCCGCCTCCACCCGGTGGCGCAGCCAATCAAACTCCGGCAGCAGATGGACCTGCCAGACCCCGTTGAGATCACCGGTCCAGGCACAACCGGGATCGGGATTGCTGCGGGCCGGACCACGCAGCTTCAGCACCGCCTGCATCATCACGGCGGTGACAAGCGGATCTGGGCCCAGCCGGACACTACCGAGCGCCAGAGGGAACAGGGGCTGGATCTGAAGTGTCAGCTCAACCCATCGCCGAACCACCCACCACTTCCAGGATCTCCTGGGTGATGGCCGCCTGCCGAGCCTTGTTGTAATCAAGGGTGAGGGTCTTGGCGAGCTCCTTGGCGTTGTCGCTGGCGTTGTTCATCGCCGTCATCCGACTGGCCAGCTCGCTGGCCGCGGCCTCCTGGAGAGAACGGAGCAACTGGTTATCGAGGTAGAGCGGCAGCAGAGCATTGAGCAATTGATCCGGACTCTGCTCAAACACGAATTCAGGCTGGAGCGGCGGCACTTCGTTGACACCGGACGGGCCCTTCTCGACAGCAAGCTGGCCTTCGCGGGTGGTGAGTCGAAAGATCTCGTCGTCCTGGGCAGCGATCCCCTGGGGATCCAGGGGTAGCAGGGTCTGGGCGACGGGAGCACTGCTGACCAGATTGACGAATTTGGTGTAGATCATCTCGACGCGGTCGGTGCTGCCTGAAAGGAATTCAGCCAGAATCTCATCACCGATCCGGCCAGCATCCTCGGCGGTTGGAACCTGCTCCAGCCCCGTGAAGGTGGCGAGGATGGGATAAGAACGGTTCTTGAAATAGGTGGTGGCCTTGCGACCGATCAGCACCATCTCAACGGTGAAGCCTTTGCCGGTGAGCTCAGCGAAACGCTGCTCGCTGCGCTTGATGATGCTGGCGTTGTAACCGCCACAGAGGCCGCGATCGGCGCTCACCACAACGAGGGTGATGTGGCGCAGGGGACGCTCCTGCTCAAGCAGGGGCGTGCCGCTCACATCTTCGAAGCGGAGCCGCGACTGGAGGTTCTCCAGCATGCGGGCGAGGCGATCGGCGAAGGGCCGTGAGCGGAGCACCTGCTCCTGGGCCCGCCTGACCTTGGCCGCAGCGACGAGGCGCATGGCCTCGGTGATCTTGCGGGTGTTCTTGACCGAACTGATCCTGTCGCGGATTTCCTTGAGGTTGGCCATGGTTCAGGTGCCTCAGGCGGTGGCGAGCAGGGTGGATTTCACTTCATTGATCGCTGCCTTGAGCAGTTCCTCGGAAGCCTCGCTCATCTGCTTGTCGGTCTGCACCTGCTCCACGAAGGCCGAAGCATTCGACTTCAGATACTCACGCAATTCACGCACGAACATGGTGCACTGATCGACGGGAATTTCATCAATCAGGCCCTTGACGCCGGCATAGACCACCGCAACCTGCTCGGCGAGGATCAGGGGGCTGAACTGGGGCTGCTTGAGCAGTTCGCGCAGGCGCTTGCCACGGCCCAGCTGCTTCTGGGTGGTGGCATCGAGGTCGGAGGCGAACTGGGAGAACGCCGCTAGTTCATCGAACTGGGCCAGTTCCAGCTTGAGGGTGCCGGCGATCTTCTTGATCGCCTTGGTCTGGGCAGCGCCGCCGACCCGGCTCACCGAGATGCCCACGTTGATCGCTGGCCGGAGGCCCGAGTTGAACAGATCCGAGGTGAGGAAGATCTGGCCGTCGGTGATCGAGATCACGTTGGTGGGGATGTAGGCCGAGACGTCACCGGCCTGGGTTTCGATGATCGGCAGGGCGGTCATGCTGCCTTTGCCCATGGCATCGGACA
Organism: Synechococcus sp. CS-1326; assembly: GCF_025128115.1. NCBI lineage: Bacteria > Bacillati > Cyanobacteriota > Cyanophyceae > Synechococcales > Synechococcaceae > Synechococcus > Synechococcus sp. CS-1326. The sequence goes on from NZ_JAHLYV010000009.1 coordinate 96,836, forward strand.
GCTTGGCGGCCCGCTCGAGCAGGCGGCTGTGGCAGTAGAACACGTCACCGGGATAAGCCTCGCGGCCGGGCGGGCGGCGCAGCAGCAGCGACATCTGGCGGTAGGCCTGGGCCTGCTTGGTGAGGTCGTCGTAAACGACCAGGGTGGCCTTGCCCTTGTACATGAAGTACTCGGCAATCGCGGCACCGGTGTACGGGGCGAGGTATTGAAGGGCGGCAGGCTCAGACGCACTGGCCGCCACCACCACCGTGTAATCAAGGGCGCCGCGCTCACGCAACACGTCGACCACGTTGGCGACGGAAGCGGACTTCTGACCGATCGCCACGTAGACGCAGACCACGTCCTCCCCTTTCTGGTTGAGGATGGTGTCGATGGCGATGGCGGTTTTGCCCGTCTGCCGGTCACCGATGATCAGCTCACGCTGGCCGCGTCCGATCGGGATCATCGCGTCGATCGCGGTGATGCCGGTCTGCATCGGCTCGTGGACGGACTTGCGTTGAATGATGCCGGGGGCCATCGATTCGATCAGCCTGGTTTCGGTGGTGGCGATCTCCCCCTTGCCATCCAGCGGCAGACCAAGAGGATTGATCACCCGGCCGAGCATCGCTTCGCCGACGGGCACCTCGGCGATCCGACCGGAAGCCTTGACGGTGCTGCCCTCCTGAATCCCAAGGCCTTCGCCCATCAGCACGGCGCCGACGTTGTCGTCCTCGAGGTTGAGGGCAATCCCTTCCGTGCCGTCCTCGAACTCCAGCAGCTCGCCAGCCATGGCCTGCTGGAGCCCGTAAACGCGGGCGATGCCGTCACCCACCTGCAGAACGGTTCCGACGTTGCTGATCGAAACGGACTTGTCATAGTCCTCGATCTGCTGCTTGAGGATGGCGCTGATCTCGTCGGGACGGATGGAAACCATGGATTCAGATCCCCGCTCGGGGAGGCGATGGAAGAGGAGGGATGGAAGGGAAAGGGAACTGGATGGAGAACCGCAGGGCGAGATCTAGCCGGCCTTGGCCAAGGCAAGGCCGAGCCGCCTGACCTGACCGGCCAGGCTCGCATCGATCACCTGGGAACCCAGGCTGACGACGAAGCCACCGATCAGTGCAGGATCAACGCTGAGATCGAACTCGACCGATTCAGTGCCGGCCACGGCCTTCACCTTGGCTCTCAGTTTGTCCTGCTGGGCTTCGCTGAGCGGAGTGGCTGAGATGACACTGGCCAGGGAGATCCCTCTCTGCTCACGAAAGAGCTCGAGAAACCTCACCAGAACAGCATCAAGCAGGGAGATGCGCTGGCGATCTGCCATCAACTGCATGAGGTTGAGCAGGGAGGGTGTCACCTGATCGTTGAACAGGGCAACCAGAGCTCCCTTCTTGGCGTCCGGTTCGACCACCGGAGACGTCATCGTGTCGCGAAGCTCGGGAGAAGCCTGCCAGAGCTCCAGAATCTGTTTGGCCTGCTCGGCCACCAGGTCAGCTTCCTGACGTTGATCAGAGACCTGAAGCAGGGCGTCGGCGTAGGGAGAGGCGATCGAATTGAGCAACGGCATCAGCCTTTCCCCAGGGTGTTGATGGAGCGATCGATCAGCAGGGACTGACTTTTGGCATCGAGCTTGCCAGGAAGCACATCGAGAGCCCGCTCGATCGCACGGCGTGCCGCCTCCCGGCGGAGCTGTTCACTGACCCTGGCGGCTTCGGAACCGAGGTCGGCGGCAGCCGACTGCTTGAGCCTGGCCATCTCCTCGACGGTGCGCTGCTCGCTGTCCAGGCGAATGGCGTCCGCCCTGGCCTTGCCTTCGATCCGGATCTGTTCGGCCTTGGCCTGAGCGGCCGCCAGGTCCTGCTGGGCGGTGAGCAGGGCGGCATTCGCCTCCTGCAGCCGGCGTTCGACGTCTTCGAGATCGGCGAGGATGGCGCCGCGGCGGCGCTCCAGAATGGAGCCCATCACCTTGGGAAGAAACCAGACCAGGCCAGCGATGACGATGGCAAGGTTGATGATGTTGGTCTCGAACGGATCGAGGTTGAGACCGAAACCCCCTTCAACGGCCAGCCAGGCGGGCATCAGACCGGAAAGGGCAAAGGGAATGGCGATCATGTTGCGGCCAGCAGACGTTGAACGATCTGGTCACCGAGCAACTCTGCATCAGCCTTCAGTTGCCCAAGGGCCTGCTTCCGCTCACGGTCGATTTCACGCCGGGCCACCTCCCGGCTGGCATTGGCCTCAGCCTGAGCAGAGGCCAGGGCAGCGCGGTAGAGCTTGTCCATCTCCTCCTCAGCATCGACAACCAGAGACTGGGCTTTCTGCCTGGCCTCCTTGAGCTGGTTGGACAGATCAGCCTCGAGGCGCTGGGCCTGAAGCACCTTCTGCTTGGCATCAGTGCGGGTGGTGGCCAGAAAGCTCTCTCTCGCTTCCACGTTGCGTCCGACAGGTCGGAAAAACAGGGCGTTGAGAATGAACGTGAGAACCACCACCTGAATCGCCATCAGGGGAAGGGTGGCATCGAGGTCGAAAAGACCTCCTTCCGGGGCTCCGGCAGCGGCGAACAGAAACCAGCTGGTCATGGGGCAGGAACGCTGGAAAGATCAGGAAGGCTCGCCGTGGACAAATCCCCGGCGGAGTGAACAGGTGATGAAGCGGTCAACCGTTCGCCGTCAGCCGGCGAACGGGTTGGCGAACAACAGCACCAAAGCCACCACCAGGCCGTAGATGGTCAGCGATTCCATGAAAGCCAGGGAGAGCAGCAGGGTGCCGCGGATCTTGCCTTCAGCCTCGGGCTGACGGGCGATGCCTTCGACGGCTCCGCCGGAAGCTGTGCCCTGGCCGATGCCAGGACCGATCGAGCCGAGGCCGACGGCCAGACCAGCAGCCACAACAGACGCAGCGGAAGTAATGGAATCCATGGTGGAACGAAGGGATGGGGGGCGCCGGTGAGCGCGGGTTGGAGCTGGCGCCGGGGACATCTCACCGGAGGGAGATGGGCCCGGAATCGACCGGACCTGCGCGCAGGTGTTTTAGCAGAGGGTGGAGCTGGGACGCTCCGATCGGCAGGCCCGTCCTGGGGCCCGTCGTCAGTGGGCCTCCTCGTGGACGGCCTCGCCGATGTAGTAGGCGGCCAGGGTGGCGAAGATCAGGGCCTGGATGGCGCTGGTGAAGAGTCCGAGGAACATCACCGGCAGTGGGACGATCAGGGGCACCAGGAAAGCCAGAACAGCCACCACAAGCTCATCGGCGAGAATATTGCCGAACAGACGGAAGGAAAGCGACAGGGGTTTGGTGAAATCTTCGACGATCTTGAATGGGAGCATGATCGGCGTCGGCTCGACGTAATACTCGAAGTAGCGGAATCCTTTGCGGCTCAACCCGGCGTAGAAGTAGGCCAGCGAAACAAGCAGAGCAAGGGCGATCGTTGTGTTGATGTCGGCGGTGGGGGCTCCGAGCTCACCACTGGGCAGATGAATCAACTTCCAGGGAACCAGGGCGCCGCCCCAGTTGCTCACGAAGATGAACAGGAAGAGCGTGCCGATGAACGGCAGCCAGTCGCGATAGGCCTTTTCGCCGATGTACTCGCGGGCGATGTCCCGAAGGTATTCCCACAGGAACTCCAGCAGGTTCTGGGCCCCGCGGGGGTCCCGCTCCAGCTTGCGGGTGCCGGCCACCACCAGGGCGAGCAGGGCCCCGATCACCAGCCAGGAGCTCAGGAAGACCTGACCATGGATCTTGAGTCCACCGATCTGCCAGTAGAGGTGTCGTCCAACCTCGAGCTCGGCAAAGGGGAGGGGGAAAGACAACGGGACCATCGAGAGAAAGGGAGGTGCCGCGGATGCGACGGATCGTGGGGGAGGCGAAGCAACCGTGGGGAGCTAGGCCGGCAGGAAGGCCTGGATCAGGATCGCCGGCTTGTAAAGCAGAAATCCCACAAGAGCGGGAATCACTTCGGCGCCAGGAACGCGGATGGCGGCGAGAACGAGAACAACCGGAACCAGCAGCTGGGACTTGCCCACGGAACGGGAATCGGAGCCGAGCCGGGCCACACTCCGCGCCAGCATTCTCAGGTAGAGAAGACCGGCCAGGGACCCCACCAGCAGACTGATCGCCTGGGCGAAACCGAACAGAACGGCCGTCAGGGGCACGGCCACTCCGCTCAGAGCCAGGGTAGCCAGCAACAGGCGGTTCTGGAGGCGGACGTAGTCATCGAGGCCACCGGAAGATCGGGCCTGCTCGGGTTGGCTCAGGCCAGGGCTGGCCGAGCCTGCAGCTGTGGGAGCGGCTTCAAGCACCAGAACAGAGCTTTTTTCCGCCGATGCGGAGGGCTCACCGAGCAGATCGGCGGGTTGCTCCAGCAGTTCTGGAAAACCTTGGATTCCGACCGGTGAATCTCCTGGAACAGATGAACTGCCGGAGGGTCTGATACTTGCCGAAGAAGCAGCCTGCAAACGCCTAAAAGCTCGGCGAAAGGCGAGCGGAATTTATCACGCAGCCCCAGCAGGCTGCTTTCAGGCAGGCGGCGCCAGCAACAGCAGCCGTTGAATCCAGCACTGCCGGGCCACCCGCGCCAGTCGGGGCCGATCCCAGCCCAGGTTCAGATCAGCCAGCGGTGTGGTGGCACCCGCCAGCTCCAGGGCCTTGAGAAAGTCCAGCTGATCCGGCTCCAGATCAAGCGGGAGCAGATCGGGATCCAGCAGGGATGCTCCGGGCCAACCCCAGAGGCAGGGATTGCGCTGACCCGTGGCGGCGATCAACTCCTCGTCCTGGCTCCAGAGGGTCTGCAGCAGCGGGCCCTTGCTGAGGAAGAACTCGAAATGACTGATCTCCGGATCGAGGCTCTCCACCAGGCTCCATTGCTGCCGCAGCGGCAGACCCTGGGCCCGGGCCAGCAGATCCCCTTTCAACAGCCGCGCCGGATCCCACTGCCGGGGATTCGAAAAGCAGACGAACTCCAGGTCGGCGCTGGCCACGAAGCGGAACAGCCTCTCGAGGTTGTAGGTCGTCTCCTGGGGATGCAGATACATGTCGGCGAAATTGGCATCCGCTGCCGTGTCGAGGGCCCAGCGTTGCTCGTGATGGAGACGCAGCCGATGGGTGGCCGGGAGATCCGCCAATAACATCCGGCCCAGCCGCAGACCCTCCTGATCGGCTCCGACCCCCAGAGCCTCAAGGGCGCGCTGAATGCGGTGGATCTCCCAGCGCCCCCCATCGGCATAAAGGAAAAGATGCAGCAGCCCGCCGGGGGCCAGCAGATCAGCCAGGGCGGCAAGCCCGGCTTCGGGTTCGCGCAGGTGATGCAGCACTCCGACCGAATTGATGTAATCGAACGGTGCTTCACCCTCCAGATCCAGCAAGCTGCGCTGTTCGATCCTCAGGCCGCCGCTCAGGGCAGCCCCCCCGGAGCGGCGCAGGCGCTCACGCGCCACATCCAGGGCGCCGGCGCTGATGTCCACGGCGAGAAGCTCAGAGCCGGGATTGAGATGGGCGAGATAGTCGGTGCTCACCCCGGTGCCGCAGCCCGCATCGAGGATGCGTGGCAATCTGCCCTTGCCGGGCAGCCGACCTGTGCAGGCACTGAACGCGGCGGCATGGCACCAGCGCCAGTTGTATCCGGGCGGCGGACCATCCTGAAGCGGATCCCCGGGGTAGGGGAAACGGTCGTAGAAGGCACTCACCACGGGGGTGGCGGCATCGGCGGGAGCCTGGGGCATGGCTGAAGGTCGTCCGGCTGTCTGGCGAGCCTTTCATGCTCCCCCACCCAGCTCGAGGAGCAGTCAGCACCGCCTGGCGGAAACGCCCTGCTGCAAACATTTGTTCATGGCCTTCGGGGCGGGCCGAAGCTGAGCCGTAACGTGATTCGGCCCGGTACACGCCCCTCCATGTCCGTGACCGCCAGCAGCGGCAGCAGCAGGGTTTCCCCTCAGCGCTACGACACCCTGCCGCTCTCCAGCGTCCGTCAGGCGGAGCAACAGGATCGTTTCCCCGAAAAGGGAGAGCTCGACACCCTGATCACTTTTTTCAACAGCGGCGTGATCCGCCTTGAGGCGGCCCGTCGCCTGTCGGCCAATGCCGATGTGATCGTGGCCAAGGCCGCCAACCGGATCTTCGCCGGCGGCACCCCGCTCTCCTATCTCGATGCTCCGCTCACTCCTGCCCTGATCAGCAGCGGTGCCACGGCACCCCTGGCAGCCGACCAGATCGCAGCGGCCTCCTCCGTCCGCACCTTCGCCCAGGGCATCGGCGGCGGCGGATTGCTCGGCCGGATCCTGGAAGGTGTCCAGGCTGACGCCGACGTGCGGGTGGTTCTGCCCAGCGGCTTCAGCCCGATCAGCGTGGCCCGTTATGGCAACGAGCGCATGCGCAAATCGCTGCGCGACCTGGGCTGGTTTCTGCGCTACGTGGGCTATGCCGTGGTCGCCGGCGACCCCAGCATCCTGGCGGTGAACACCCGTGGACTTCGGGATGTGCTGGAGAAGGGCTGTTCCCTTGCCGCCACCAATGTGGCGATCCAGGAGATGCGGGCCGCCGCGGCGAACCTCTTTCGCCAGGAGCCCGAAGCCCGCGAGCTGGTGATCGCCTGCTTCAACGTGCTGCTCAAGGAGCTGGAGGTCCCCACCCCCTCCACCAGGCAACGGCTGGGCAGCCCGGAGAACCAGGGCCTGCAGTTGCCGGCCACCTATGCCCTGGCGGCCGAAACTCCCCAGCGCTTCGTGATGAAGCCGGGCCTCTCCGGCCGGGAGAAGGCCGAGGTGATCCGGGCGGCCTATCGCCAGGTGTTCGAACGGGACATCGTCAAGGGTTATTCCCAGGTGATCAGCCCGGTGGAGGCCACCCAGACGGCCCAGGGGCAACTGCCGATGCGGGAATTCATCCGCAGCCTGGGCCGCAGCAAGGAGTATCGCCAGCAGTTCTACGGACGGTTCTCAAACAGCCGGGTCGTTGAGCTCGCCTTCCGCCATTTTCTCGGCCGTGGTGTGAGCTCCATCGAGGAATTCCGCCGCTATTTCGCGATCGTCAGCGACCAGGGCCTGGCCGGTCTGGTCGATTCCCTGATCAACACCCTGGAGTACGGCCAGGTGTTCGGGGAAGAAACCGTTCCCTACCTCCGCGACCTCGGCGAAGAAGCCCAGGAGAGCGCCGGCTGGGGATCGAACCGCAAGCTGTTCCGGTTCAGTGCTCCCTTCGAAGGAGCCCCCCAGTACATCACCCTCTACGCCTCCTACCGGCAGGCCCTGCCCGATCAACACGTCTATGGCGGGGGCAATGATCCGCTCGGTCTCAACTTCGGTGCGATCTTCCCCTCCGGCACCGCTTCGGTGGCCACGCGGCCGGCGCCTTTCGGCTACGACACGCGCCGGATCCTGGTGGGCAACGGCATGGCCCAGCCCGGCCAGATGGACAGCCCGCAGTTCCGGGCCTCCGCGCCAAGACGGGTGGGCCCCCGGGTGGTCCGCCTCCAGCAGATCGCCACAGGCGGTGGCTCCGTGCCCCGCCGCGGTGGCCAGCCGAGCGTCCGCAACACCGAGGCCAGCACCCAGGGGGTGATCCGGGCCGTGTATGTCCAGATTCTCGGCACCACCGGCTATGCCGGCGAACAGCTCACCGTCGAGGAGATCAAGCTCGAAAACGGCGACATCAGCCTCAAGGAGTTCATTCGCCAGGTGGCCCGCTCCAACGCGTTCCGCAAGCGCTTCTGGTCTGGCCTCTACATCACCAAGGCCATCGAAGTGATGCATCGGCGCCTGATCGGCCGGCCCACCTTCGGGCGCTGGGAGATCAACAGCTACTTCGACACCGCGGCCCGCCAGGGTTTCTACGGCGTCATCGACGCCATGCTCGAGACCCGCGAGTACAACGACGCCTTCGGCCAGGACACCGTCCCCTATGAACGGTTCGTCACCCCGGCCGACCTGAACGCCCGTCGGATTCCCGCCCTGCGCCAGCCGCTCCAGACCGCTGGAGTGGCCGATCTGACCCCGGTGCGTCGCCCCCAGGTCGCCCCATCAACCCAGTTCACAGGCAGCGGAGATCTCACCGTCCGCAACCTGCCGGATCGGCGGCGTGAGCGCGTGGTGGGCAGCTGGCGGGCCGCGATCAGCGGCGGTGAAGCGGCGTCCGCCAACCTGAGCACCCAGCCTTCCCAGGGCCTGCGTGAGCCTCCTGCCCCCACCCGCCGCTGGAAGACCCCCCGGGGCGTCAGCGCCTTCACAACCCCAGCCTGGGCCGCTCCAGGCTCCGCCAAGGCACCTCCCCAGGCCAGCGGCTGGAGCCCCAAGCCCGGTGACTGGACAGCCAAGGCCGCTGGCAGCTTCAGCCGCATGGTCTCCGGTGATGCGATGGCCAAGGCCCTGGAAGGGGCCAGGCCCCAGGGATTCAGCCGAAGGGCTGGACTCGGGCAGCCGATCAGCTGGCGCCAGGACGCCGATGAAACGGCCCTCCAGGAAGTGATCGAAGCCAGCTACCGCCAGCTACTCAATCGCATCCCCTTTGAAGCGGAGCGGCTCCGGGATGCCGAATCCCAGCTGCGCGACGCCCAGCTCTCTGTTTCGGAATTCGTCGGGCTGATCGCAGCAGGAGATCTGTTTCAGCAACGGCTGCTGAAGATGGCCCCGCTGCGGGCTGCCGCCGCAGCCTTCCTGGCCCTGCTGGGCCGGGCCGGCCAACCCAAGGAGGTGAGCCATTTCCTGGCCACCAGGGCGAAGCAGGGCCAGCGGGCCGCCCTTGATGACATCCTCAACAGCCTTGAGTACGCGGAGAGCTTCGGCCGGGACACGGTCCCCTATCTCCGCGGCCTTGACACCGAGAACGGCATCCCGATCACCACTGTCAATCGCACGGCAGCGCTCTACGCAGGCAATGCGGGGCTGACCCCACCGATCAAGGGGGCGATCTAGCCCTCTTCACCTGAACAAGCTCAGGCACACCTGCCTGGGATGAATGTTCTGTCATGGCGGATCAGTTCCTGCAAAGGGATGCTGATTCGGCATGCAATTCAACTGGAAAAAATCAACTTCAAGCCAGCATCGTCGTGGTGAAAACGTTGATTTGCCATGGGGTGGCGATGGTGGAGGAATCCGCCAGAGTCCTTGGCAGCAAAGGAGTTTCCGAGATCTGCCCGGCGTGAAGAACTGTTACCACCGTCACGCTCTGGCAGCCCCTTGGCCACAGAATCATTGAGCGATCGGCCCGTTCGGTCGTCATGTCGTGGCTTCAAGCCAAACCGCGCAGCCCCACCAAGGTTGCCGGTCAGCAGCCAGTCAGGACATTCCACCCTTACCTACCGGATCTCGGTCTCCTTATCGGCGGCCGCTTGTTTCGAGGCAGAACTGCATGAGCATCGTCTCCAACTCGATCATCAACGCGGACGCTGAAGCCCGCTATCTCAGCCCTGGCGAACTCGACCAGATCAAATCCTTCGTGGCCGGCGGACAACGCCGACTGCGGGTGGCCCAGGTCTTGAGCGAGAACCGCGAGCGGATTGTGAAGCAGGCCGGCGGCGCTCTCTTTCAAAAGCGGCCAGACGTGATCTCTCCCGGTGGCAATGCCTACGGCGAAGAGATGACGGCCACCTGTCTTCGCGACATCGACTATTACCTGCGCCTTGTGACCTACGGCATGGTGGCAGGAGATGTGACTCCCATCGAAGAGATCGGCATCATCGGTGCCCGCGAAATGTATCGAGCCCTCGGCACTCCCCTGGAGGCCATGGCCGAATCCGTGCGCGAGCTCAAGAACGCCTCCATGGGCCTGCTCACCGGAGCCGACTCTGAAGAAGCTGGCTTTTACTTCGACTACGTCATCGGCGCCCTCTCCTGAGGCTCGCCCATCCCTGCCCCCCGCCTCTTCCCAGGACCCATGCAAGACGCGATCACCAACGTCATCAACCAGTCCGACGTCCAGGGTCTTTACCTGGATGATTCCTCGATCGGACGCCTTGAGCAGTATTTCACCAGCGGAGAACTGCGGGTCAGGGCTGCGGCAACGATCGGTTCGAACGCTTCGGCGATCATCAAGGAAGCCGTCGCCAAAACCCTCCTGTACTCGGATATCACCCGTCCGGGTGGGAACATGTACACCACCCGTCGCTATGCGGCCTGCATCCGCGACCTCGACTACTACCTCCGCTACGCCACCTACGCCATGCTCGCGGGTGACACCTCGATCCTGGACGAAAGGGTGCTCAATGGACTCAAGGAGACCTACAACTCCCTGGGGGTACCGATCGGCGCAACGGTCCAGTCCATCCAGGCCATGAAGGAAACGGCCGCCTCGCTGGTCGGTCCCGACGCCGGCCGTGAGTTGGGTGTCTACCTTGATTACATCAGCTCAGGCCTCGGGAACTGATCCCCAAACGACGCCTAATCCAGCGAGGATTCATTCATGCGCCTGTTCAAGATCACGGCCTGCATCCCTTGCCCGGAGAAGGTGCGCAGCCAGAGAGAACTTCAGAACACCTTCTTCACCAAGTGGGTGCCCTATGAGAGCTGGTTCGCTGAGCAGCAGCGGATCATGAAGCAAGGGGGCAAGATTCTCAAAGTCGAGCTGGTGTCTGGGCGCCGTCAGGTCAACGTCGGCAACTGAACTTCCGTTGATCGATCAGCAAGCCCGGCCATGGCCGGGCTTTTTTTTGTCCCTGCCCCCTGTCATCCAGCGCCTGGGCACGGCTGAATGGGACCGATCCTCTTTCCCTTCGCCTTGTCCGGTTCCGTGACCTCCCGCACCAGGACCCGGCCAGCCGCAAGCAAGGTCGAGCCGGCTTCCCAGCTCGGCGATGACTCCCGGCTGACCTGGGCCCAGTGGCCGGCCGAGGCACGGCTGCTGCTGGGCCTGGTGGCGATCTGGTGCCTGGCGGGGCTGCTGATCCTGACCTCCGCCAGCTGGTGGGTGGCCGCCCGGGAAATGGGCGATCCCGCTTACTACCTGAAACGACAGGCCATCTGGATGATTCCCAGCTGGGGCCTGCTGTGGCTGGCGATCTGCACACCGCTGCGGCGTTGGCTCCGCCTGGCTGGGCCGGCCGTGCTTGTGGGCGCACTGCTGATCGCCGCCACTCTCCTGGCTGGGACGACCGTGAACGGGGCCAGCCGTTGGCTGGTGATCGGACCGATCCAGATCCAGCCATCCGAACTGGTCAAACCGTTCATCGTTCTGCAGGGTGCCTCCCTGTTTGCCCACTGGAAGCGCATCGGACTCGACCAGAAAGTGCTCTGGCTGGGGATCTTCTCGGTTCTGCTGCTGTTGATCCTCAAGCAGCCCAACCTGAGCACAGCCGCCCTCACCGGCCTGCTGCTCTGGGCGCTGGCCCTGGCCGCAGGACTGCCCATGCTGCTGATGGTCGGCACAGCGGTTGCCGGTGGCCTGATCGGCACCGCAAGCATCCTGATCAACGAATATCAGCGGATTCGGGTGGTGTCCTTTCTGAATCCCTGGCAAGACGCCCAGGGAGATGGCTATCAACTTGTCCAGAGCCTGCTGGCGATCGGCTCGGGTGGACTGCTGGGCGAAGGGTTCGGCCTCTCCACCCAGAAGCTTCAGTACCTGCCGATCCAGTCAACCGATTTCATCTTTGCTGTGTTTGCCGAGGAATTCGGCTACGTGGGCTCCCTCGTGGCACTGATCTTCCTTCTGCTGTTCGGCTTTGTGGGCCTGCGGGTGGCCCTGAGCTCCCGCAGCAACCAGCAGAGGCTGGTGGCGATCGGCTGCATCAGCCTGTTGGTGGGCCAGTCGATCCTCAACATCGCCGTTGCCAGTGGCGCCATGCCCACCACAGGCCTGCCCCTGCCGATGGTCAGCTATGGCGGCAACTCCCTGCTCGCCAGCCTGATCACCGCTGGCCTGCTGATCCGCTGTTCGCTCGAATCGGCACACGGCCATGCTCCCCCCCGCAAACGGCAGCAGCGACCAGACCCCCCTCACACCGCTGGGGTGAACCCTGCCCCGATAGGCTGACTTTTCTGTCCGGCTGGCGTTGTGCCTCCCGGTTTCCGAAGACACGGATGACGAGCCCTGGGCTGTTCATTGCCGATCTGGCCCGCTGGGGGGAAGACCTCACGGCCAGTTCCCTCAACGCCCCGGGCCCCCTCACCCTGGCGATCATCTTCGGGGCAGGGCTGCTGACCAGCCTGGGACCCTGCTCCCTGTCGCTGCTGCCGATCACAGTGGCCTACATGGCGGGTTTTCCCGGCCAGAAAAGCCGTCCCTGGCAACGCAGCCTCAGTTTTGCCGGTGGGATCGTGCTGGCGCTCGTGGTGCTGGGTGGGGCCAGCGCCCTGCTGGGCAGGCTCTACGGCCAGATCCCCGGCGTGATCCCCACCCTGGTGGCTGTGCTTTCGGTGGTGATGGGACTCAACCTGCTTGGGCTGCTGCGCTTTCCCCTGCCGAGTGGGCCCGATCCGGAGCTTTGGCGCCGCCGCATGCCCGCTCCCCTGGCCCCGCTGGCAGCCGGCGCGGCTTTCGGGCTGGCGGCCAGTCCCTGCACAACGCCGGTGCTGGCGGTGTTGCTGGGCTCGATCGCACAGCATGGACAACCGCTGATGGCGATGGTGTTGCTCACCTGCTTCGGAGCCGGCCAGGTGGTGCCGCTGCTGCTGGCCGGAACGGCAGCGGCCTCAATGCAACGCCTGCTGGCCTTCAGGGCCCTGAGCCGCTGGATACCCCCGGTCAGCGGCGTGGTGCTGCTGGCCAGCGGATCCCTCACGCTCCTGGCTCGATGGCCCTGAGACTGCTCGCCTGGATTTCCGATCTTCGCCTGGCGATCGGCTTGCTGTTGATGATCGCCGTGGGCAGCAGCATCGGCACCCTGATTCCCCAGCAGGAGGCCGTCGATCGCTATCACCAGCTTTACGACAATCACCCCTGGCTGGGCCTGCTCGATGGGGGCTGGATCCTGCGTCTGGAGCTGGATCATGTCTACGCAAGCAACTGGTTCCTGGCCCTGCTGGCCTGGCTGGGCCTGTCGCTGGTGTTGTGCAGCTGGCGGCGCCAGTGGCCCGCTCTGAAGGCGGCGCTGCGCTGGATCGATTACCGCACACCACGCCAGCTCAGCAAACTGAGCCTGGCGGAGACCATCTCAAGTCCTGATCCAGGCTCAGACCTGAGCAGCCTTGAGCAACTGCTCACGGCCCAGGGCTGGCAGCTGCAGCGGGGCCAGGACCGGCTGGCGGCCAGGCGTGGCCTGGCTGGCCGCGTCGGCCCCCTGCTTGTTCATGCCGGCATGGTGGTGTTGATGGTGGGCTCTGCCTGGGGCGCGCTGGGTGGCCAGCGCCTCGAACGGTTTCTCGCCCCCGGGCGAGAGCTGAGCCTGCTGGATTCAAGGGGCGTCAGCCAGCTCAACCTGGCCGTGGAGAGTTTCCGGATCGAGCGGGATCCGGCCGGCCGGCCGGAACAGTTCCGCTCCAGCCTGCTGCTCAGGAACGGCGATCAAGAACCTCTGCAAACCGCTGAGGTGAGTGTCAACCACCCCCTGCGCTTCCGGGGGATGACGGTGTATCAGGCGGACTGGGCCTTGGCGGCGATCACCGTTCAGATCGGCCGCAGCCCCCTCCTGGAACTGCCGCTGCGGAGTCTGCCGGAACTCGGTGAACAGATCTGGGGCCTGGCGCTGCCGACCCGGCCCGATGGCAGCGAACCCGTGCTGCTCACTCTGGGGAACGAACAGGGTCCGGTCGAGATCTTTGCCGCCGATGCCCAGCGGATCGGTCAGATCGTGCCCGGCGGCGAGCCCATCGAGATCGGGGGCCTGCCGCTGCGGGTGGTGAGTGTGCTGCCGGCCAGTGGCCTGCTGCTGAAGCGGGATCCCGGCGTACCACTTGTCTACGCCGGCTTCGCCATTGCCCTGGTCGGCGGTGGCCTCAGCCTGATCGCCACCCGCCAGCTCTGGGCGATCGCTGAACCTGAGCGGGGCCGGCTTCACCTGGCGGGCCTCTGCAACCGCAACCTCACCGCCCTGGCCCAGGAACTTCCCGAGCTCCTGGCCACAGTGGAGCGGAGCCGCAGCCTGGCCAGCCAGCTGGCTCAGCAGGCCTGACGGTTCCCCTGGCTCACCCTGATCACGGTGTGGACATTGCCGCGGGGATTGAAATCAGCTTCCAGCTGCATCCAGACCGGCTCGCAGGCCGCGGCGAGGTCGTCGAGGATGCGATTGGCCACTTCCTCATGGGAAATGCTGCGATCCCGCCAGCTGTTCACGTAGAGCTTGAGCGCCTTGAGCTCCAGGACCCGCGGGCCAGGCTGATAGATCAGGCGCAGCACCGCGAAATCGGGATAGCCCGAGAAGGGGCATTTGCAGGTGAACTCAGGCAGCTCGATCGCCACCTCGTAGGCGCGACCGATCCTGGGGTTGTCGAAGCAGATCAACTGGGCATCGGCAATCAGCCGTTCGCCATAGGAGGGGGTCTGGGTGATGGTCATCAGGGCTGGGTGCTCAATGGGCGTGGTCGACCTTGCCGATGCTATGAACCCAACAGATTGTGACGGATCCCGCGGCAATCGGGCAGTTCGTTCGCCATGAACATCATTAGTGCGCTAACAATGCATAAAGGACAAAACGTTGGGCATGCCCTGGGCCAAACCCGGTGCGCCTGTTGGAAGTAGCCCCACCGCGAGGCGAAGCAACGCTCCTTTGCATGAAGCGGTATCAGCTCCAAGACCTGCGATCCCTTCCCATCGAGCCTCTCAACCATGACCCCAGCCTCTCTCGTCTATCGGGGTGTTCGCCACGACGGTGACCAACCGGCGCCAACGTCCGACCACGATCCGGTTCAGCACATCTACCGGGGCATCACGTTCCAAGAGCCCCTCCAACACGAACCTGGTGTGGTGAACGAATCCATCGTTCTCCAATACCGTGGCAACCCCTACCACCAGCGCCAGCAGGCGGCGGCCCGCCAGGTTCGGGATCGCTGATCGCCGACCAGGCGAACCGGCTGTAGCAACAATGACATCGGAGCCCTGCGCACTCAGGCCTAATGGCTGGGTCGCAGGGCTTGTTCTTGGATCTCGCACTGGTCGCCACAACCGGGGGCTACCGCCTGCTGGCCCTGACGGCCAACGGCATGCTGTGGCTGCAAACCCACTTCGACGACAAGCACTGGGCCCAGCTGGCCTCCGGCCATGTCAGCGTGGAAGAGGCCTCAGCCGCCCTGATCCGTCAGGACGCCCAGGCCGCTGGCCTCGGTGTCAGCCGTCTCGGAATCCACGGCCAGATCGATGGCGTTCCCATCCGGTGAAGACCCTGATCTCCCCGCACACCGCATCTCCTCACCACCTCCATGAAAAAAGTCGAAGCCATCATCCGTCCCTTCAAGCTTGAAGATGTCAAGGTGGCCCTGGTAAAAGCCGGAATCATCGGCATGACCGTGAGTGAGGTGCGAGGCTTCGGCAGGCAGAAGGGCCAGGTTGAGCGTTACAGGGGTTCCGAGTTCACCGTTGAATTCCTCCAGAAGCTCAAGCTGGATGTGGTCGTCGACGATGACCGGGTCGAAACCGTTGTCAACGCGATTCAGGACGCCGCCCGCACAGGAGAGATCGGGGATGGAAAGATTTTCATCAGCCCGATCGAAACCGTGATCCGCATCCGCACCGGCGATCTCGACAGCACGGCCATCTAGGACGGCCATCTCGGTCTGCTCGATCCTGGTGTTGCTCAACCCAAGCCCAGGGTGTGGGCCACCAGCTGCTCGATTCCGGCTCGATCCAGGCGAGCCGGCTGATCCGGCCGGGCCTCGATCAGCCAGAGCAGGTATTCGTGGTTCCCGGCCGGACCGGTGATCGGTGAAGCCACCAGGCCAGCGGCAGGCCAGGCCAGCTTTGAGCAGGCAGCGATCACCGCTTCGATCGCATCGGCATGGGCGCGGGGGTCCCGCACCACCCCACCTTTGCCCACCCGCTCTCTGCCCACCTCGAACTGGGGCTTGATCAGCACCACCGCCTCGGCTGGGCCAGCAGGGTGAAGCAGCCGCCGCAGCGCCGGCAGCACCAGCGGCAGGCCAATGAACGACAGATCGGCCACGGCCAGATCCGGCCAGGGATCATCGGGTCCATAGAGCTGTTCCGCGTGGAGATGCCGGAGGTTGGTGCGCTCCTTGAGCACCACCCTTGGATCGGTGCGCAGGCTCCAGGCGGTCTGGCCATACCCCACATCGATGCCATACACCCGGCCGGCACCGCGCTGGAGCAGGCAGTCGGTGAAGCCACCGGTGGAAATGCCGCCATCAAGGCAGACCCTGCCGGTGGGATCGATCGGGAACGCCTCCAGGGCCGCCAGCAACTTCTCACCGCCCCTGGAAACAAAACGAGCTCCCTGCTCCACCTCGGGGATCAGCTCCAGGCTCACCTCAAGGCCCGGCTTGTCGAGGATCTGCCCGTGGCTGCGGACCCGGCCGGCCCTGATCAGCTGCTGGGCCTGACCGCGGCTGGCCGCCAGACCCAGGCTCACCAGGTGAAGGTCGAGGCGTTGCTTACGGGCCATGGGCGCTCGGATCGGGCCAGCCGTGGACATCCTGAGGCCATCGAACCACGGCAGCGGCGCAGGATCCAGGCGGAGTGGCGTTGTGGTGGAGCCATAGATTGACCCGATCCACGCGCGGCGCCGGCCCTTGATCGAGCGTTACACCCTCCCCGAAATGGGCGAGATCTGGAGCGAGCAGGCCAAGTTCCAGACCTGGCTGGAGGTGGAGCTGGCCGTTTGCGAGGCTCGCTGCCAACTGGGCCGGGTGCCGGTGGAAGCGATGGCCGAAATCCGGGCCAGGGCCAGCTTCGAGCTGGAGCGCATTGAGGCGATCGAGGCGGAGGTCCGCCACGACGTGATCGCCTTTCTCACCAATGTCAACGAGCATGTCGGCGATGCCGGTCGCCACATCCATGTGGGCATGACCAGCTCGGATGTGCTCGACACAGGCCTGGCCCTGCAGCTCAGGGCCTCGGTTGTGGTGCTGCGCACCGAACTCGATGCCCTCGCCCAGGCGCTGCGGCAGCTGGCCCGTGCCCACAAGGACACGGTGATGATCGGTCGCTCCCACGCCATCCATGGCGAGCCGATCACCTTCGGCTTCAAGGTGGCCGGCTGGCTGGCCGAAACCCTGCGCAACCAGGAGCGGCTGGAACGACTCGAAACTGCGGTGGCCGTCGGCCAGATCAGTGGCGCCATGGGCACCTACGCCAACACCGATCCCCAGGTGGAAGCCCTGACCTGTGCGCGGCTGGGCCTGGTGCCCGACACCGCCAGCACCCAGGTGATCGGCCGTGATCGGCACGCCGACTACGTGCAGACCCTCGCCCTGGTGGGCGCCTCCCTGGAGCGCTTTTCCACCGAGATCCGCAACCTGCAGCGCACGGATGTGCTGGAAGTGGAAGAGAACTTCGCCAAAGGTCAGAAGGGCAGCTCAGCCATGCCCCACAAACGCAACCCGATCCGCAGCGAGCGGATCAGCGGGCTGGCCCGGGTGTTGCGGAGCTACACCGTGGCGGCTCTGGAGAACGTGGCGCTCTGGCATGAACGGGACATCAGTCACAGCTCCGTGGAGCGGATGATGCTGCCGGACTGCTCTGCCACCCTGCAGTTCATGGTGCGCGAGATGGCGGAGGTGGTGAGAGGCCTCGGGGTCTACCCCGACAACATGCTCCGCAATCTGCACATCTATGGCGGTGTGGTGTTCAGCCAGAGGGTGCTCCTTGCCCTGGTGGAAGCGGGCATGGCGCGCGAGAAGGCCTACGCCCTCGTGCAACACCATGCCCATGCTGCCTGGAACACCGAGGGTGGCGATTTCAGGGCCAGCCTCAGGGCCGATCCGGAGGTGACCAGCCAGCTGGGCGAAGAGTTGCTGGAGGGCTGCTTCAGCAGCGACCTGCACCAGGCCCAGTTGAAGGTGATCTGGGAACGGCTGGGGATCTGATCACCAGAGGCCGCGGATCACGGGAGCGGGCTTGCGATCCGGGGTGAACGTGCAGACGGGGCCCAGGGGGCTCGCCTGAGCCACCAGGGTGGTTTGGACTGTTCTGACGGGAACGGTTGCCAAGGTCTTGGCTGGCTTCAGGCAGGCCGGCAGATCCGTGGGCTGTGCCGCCATGGCCGGATGGGCGAAGGAGAGCGCAGAGGCAGCAGCGAAAACCAGGGGTTTGAACATGGGGTGAAGCAAATCAGTGGAAAACTGGTTCAAAAGATTAGCGAAACTAGTTGGAAGACTGGTTTCGGCCACCTTCTCCGTTGAAACAACCGCCTATTGCACAGCCAATCAAGGCCGCAGCACCGATGCCAAGAATCACCGGGACAATGGGGAACGCCACCGCCGCCGCCGCTGCCGCGGGCGGAAGCCCAGGAGGCGTTACTGCGACAGGAGGGGCCAACTCAAAAAAGCAAGAGCTTGTGCCTACGGGCAACACGTAATTGCCTGTGGGCAAAAGAGCCGCAAGGGTTTGACCTGCTTGAAGTGGTTGGCGAGGTGTGATTGTGATCGTACGGCGATCAGGCGAAATCACAACTGCAGAAGAATCAAAGCGAATTTGTTCAACTTCAACACCGTTGCTAGAATCGTTGGATTTGATGCGGATAGAGATATAGTCATCGACTTCGAAGCTTGGTAGGGAATCAGCGAAAGACATGACCAAGGGGTCGCTGGCCTTGGTAAGGAGTGTCGGCGACTCGCCCGAGGCGAGTTGGGACTGGCTCAGGAGTGGAATTTGAGCAGCCTCAGGGGGCGGGCCCAGCAGCTTGGCCTGTTGCAGGCCGGGCATCGCGGTAACGCCCTCGCTAGAGATCCTGATCAGATTGACCCGAGCGTTCGGGAAAGCCCGCGCTGGCATGCCTGCGCATAACAAAGCCGACGCGGTGATCAGTGCTACGGAGAGGTAGCCTGGGCCCGTCCGCCGTAAACGATGAAGATTGCTTGCCATCAAACTATCTTGTTGGTTCTTTCCGATTCTATCCATAATTTGTCCATCGTGGGGATTGGGCTGAAATCACAGCACCATCCAGTCCGCTGGCAATTCAGAGCAGATTCGCAAAACAGTGAAAAGAATCCCATTTTTCATCAGAATGAGAGGGTCATCCTGCCGTAATAGCGGGCACCACAAGGGTTGGTTGTGCATAACCCTTCGATGTAACTGGGTGTATTACCAAGAAAATCAGTAGCATAGATCGAAACAGTGAATGGAATTTCGTCGAAAGGACGGGCTGAAATCCCCGCTCCTATCCCATAGCCAAACCATTCGGCACCCAAGGACACACGACTGCCCAAATGAAGACTCAGTGAGCCAATCGGCCCCCAAAAGCAATCTGTCCCACTTGGAAAATTATTGCTGCTGATATTTCTTCCGGATAGGCAGTCGGTCGAGCCAAGAATCCCGTTGCCCCCATAGCCAAACAGATCAGAGCCAATGCCAACTGTCGCCACGGCCACAACCGGCTCCGATCCAGAACTGAACGGAATCGCCTTGGAAACCACCAAATAGAAGTTACGCCCCAAATCGATAGTGTCATCAAACTGGATTATCTGCTCACCTCCGAAGGAAACACCCAGGGTGGGACTGAGATTCCAGGCTGCTCGAAAACCAAGGCTCTGTCCAGAAAAAGAGTCTGTTCCTTCACTACGGGAGCTCAGGCTTTGAATGTTCCAGCTAAAACCCAGGCTGGCATCTTCGCCCTTGATCGGGGTAATTTCGACGTTCAGCTCCCCATCGGCACATTTCGTGCTGCTGTCGCCACTGAAGGATTCACAAGTGCGGGTGCGATTGACTCCTTTGAAAGATGTTGATACGGTGAAACGCTTGTCCATTGCGAACCCGTTCGGAACCTGTAAAGCTGTGTCGGTATAGAGGTTGTCGTTGACCGTGATGCCACGGCTGAGGCCTCGAACTCTTGTGGCAGGGAGCGTGGTTGGAGTAGCGAGTGGCTCGCTTGTCGGCACCACGTCAGAGAATCCAGACCGTACAGGTTGATCAGCGGGAACCACAACCCATGGACTAGCTCCGGACTCAGCAGGTTCGACGCGCCATGGCAAGGCAGACGTGAGAACTGTCTCCGGTTGGGGCGAGTGAAAGGGAACTGGCTGGGCAGCAACCTCAGCAACCAGCAGTCCAGGGGCAAGCAAAAGCAATCTTGCCGCTGACAGAAATCTTGCTGTCATCTGTGTTGGAGCCAATCCCATCTGTCAAACCTCCCCCCGGAATCTTATCGGCAGGAATCGGATCTCCCCCAACCCGCTAAACCGCCTCGTCAACCGCCCGGCGCGATTCCAACAGCAATTGATCCAACTCCTGATCCAACTCCTGATCCGGCTCCTGATCCAGGCCGGAGCTGAGCAGCGCAGTGGGCAGGGGTTCGATCCGGCCAACGCCATGGGCTCCGGCTGGAGAGGTGGAAGGCTTGGGCGGCGCATCGACACTGTCCGTAGCTTGGTCTTGGCCGCACCGAGCACCATCAGCACGGCGATGGCCGCCAGGCCCACGAACCAGCCGGCCGGTCCCCCCACCAAGAAGGCCGATCCCACAAGCAGCCCCAGACCACTCAGAAAGCAGCCATCCCAACCTGAGACGCAGCCATCGGAAGGGGCAGCGCTAAACGGGGGTTGCCTGGCGTTGCGGCCTTCAGCGCTGCCGGCTTCACGCGAGCAAAGCCAGCCGGCCGATGTACTTGCTGGCCACGGGATCGCGGGGAGAAGAGGAGTCCATTCTCGCCAATGTGTTGGGGGAATCCGGTCCTGTCGGGATTCACCGGGCCGATCGAGAGCTCCCTGTTAGGGGTCTGATCAAACACCCTGACGGCAGCTGCCACCTGGGGCGAACCCAGGCAAGCCGCAAGCATGGTAAAGCCTGTCCGCATCGGCGGCGGCATCCACGGCCCTGCCGAGAACGATGGTTATCAGCTGGTCAAGCTGCTGCCTGGTGTCACGGGAGTGAAGGTGAGTTCTGCCCGGCCCATGGCTGGATCCAGGTCAGACGAGGCCACGCCCGTCCGGCCGGTCTGATGACAGTGCCGCCGGGGTGTTAAGGGAAACCGTGGCGGCTGGCAAGCTGCCAAAGCAATGGTGGTTGCAGTGGATCCGTGATGGGACAGGGCCAAACCAGGCCAGGAATCTCACGAATGGGTGAAATCAGCGGTGCAACCCAGGAAGGGACCCATCCTGGCGCTGCCGTTGGTTAAGGGATGCCAAGGGATGCCACCGGAATGAGCTGGAGGCCCAGGCTGTTCGGGGCTGACTCCGTTACGATCGACACACGCTCAATGCTCTCCCCGGGGTCCCAGCCATGCCGATCACGATCGAAGAAGCCCGCGGCATTTTTCCCTCCACCCTGGCAGCCGACGTCGTCCCGGCCACGATCGCCAGGTTCGATCAGCTCAGTGCGGAAGATCAGCTGGCACTGATCTGGTATGCGTACCTGGAGATGGGCAAAACGATCACGATCGCGGCTCCCGGCGCCGCCCGCATGCAGTTCGCTGAACCCACGCTGAACCAGATCCGCCAGATGAGTTTCGCGGATCAGTCCCAGGTGATGTGCGATCTGGCCAACCGGGTCGATACTCCGGTTTCACGCACTTACACGGTCTGGTCCCCCAACATCAAGCTGGGTTTCTGGTACAAGCTCGGCGAATGGATGGAGGAGGGAATCGTTGCCCCGATCCCTCAGGGTTATCAGCTCTCCGCCAATGCGGCGGCGATTCTCGATGCCATCAAGCGCCTGGAGGGTGGCCAGCAGATCACGGTGCTGCGCAACGCTGTGGTGGACATGGGATTCGATGCCAACAAGATCGAGGGCAACAAGCGCGTGGCCGAACCGGTGGTGCCACCAACGGACATTGCCCAGCGCAGCGAGGTATCGATCAACAATGTGAGCAACACCACGGTGCTGTCTTATATGAACCTGCTCAATGCCAACGACTTTGATGCGCTCATCGAGCTGTTTCTGCCGGATGGGGGCCTGCAGCCTCCCTTCCAGCGGCCGATCATCGGCAAGGAGGCGGTTCTGCGGTTCTTCAAGGAAGATTGCCAGAATCTCAAACTGATTCCCGAGCAGGGCGTCACCGAGCCTGCGGACGATGGCTTCACCCAGATCAAGGTGACAGGAAAAGTGCAAACCCCCTGGTTCGGTGCCGGCGTCGGCATGAACGTGGCCTGGCGCTTTCTGCTCAATCCCCAGAACAAGATCTTCTTTGTGGCGATCGATCTGCTCGCCTCTCCCAAGGAACTGGTCAACTTCATCCGCTGATCAGACCGGGGGGTGCTGTCATGGTCGGGCCTGGGTGCAGCCTGGCCCTGCTGATCATCGGGTTGTGGTTATCCAGCCTTGTGCCACTCGGCTGGTTTGATCCCTTCACCATTTTTGGGCAACGTTCGCTTCAGACCTGGATTGCAGTGGCAGCGATCATCCTGGTCCGCACCTTTCTGCAGACTGGCTTGTTCATCGTGGCCCACGACGCCATGCATGGCAGCCTGGTTCCACGGCGTCCAGGTCTGAACACCCTTCTGGGCCAGATTTGCCTGGGGCTCTATGCCGCCATCCCCTATCGCCTCTGCCACTCCAATCACCTTCGCCATCACCGCAATCCAGGGGGTGGCGACGATCCGGATTTTCATGATGGCCGGCATAACCACCCACTGAGCTGGTACATCACATTCATGGGTGGCTACTTGTCCACCGCTCAGATTGGCTGGCTGCTGGCGATCTGGGCCTGCGCCCTTGCCGGCCTCACCTTCACCAGCAGCCATCCAGTTGCCGTGCTGGTGCTGTTCTGGGTGCTACCCCTGATCCTGAGCTCGATGCAGCTTTTTCTGTTTGGAACCTATCTGCCACACCGGGCTCAATCCGCCTCGCCGGGCAGCTGCCATCAGGTAGGCAGCAGCTCGCTTCCGCCAGCGATCTCCCTGCTTGCCTGTTATCACTTCGACTACCACTGGGAACACCATCATCACCCTGATTCGCCCTGGTACACGCTTCCTTCCCTGCGAAGATCACGGCTCAAGAAAGAGCTCGTGGAGCGCCATCCCTGCGCTCGCGTTCAACCTCAGCTGGGTGTTAGGGTCCAAAGACACTGAAAACTGTTGACAGGACCGTGGAAGCAGGCCAGAAGGGCTGGAGCTCAGAGGAGCGTCACATTGCCAAGCAAGCCGTTGACCTCGCCTATGAGCGGGAAGTGGCCTCGTTGATCACCGATCTGCACAGCCGAGTGAGTTCAGTCCATTGCTCGGGTGATGTCTGGAGCCTGCACGATTACCTGAGCGCCAAGCGGCACGAGATGGATGGAAAGTTCGATCTCCGCGATTCCTCGCTGGTTTTCGTTTTTGCCACCCTGGTGAAAGATGGTCTGCTGTCGGTGCATGAACTCGACGGGCTTGACCAGGAAAAGCTCGTCAAAATTTCGGCTCTGGCCCGCATGTGAGCGGCGATTCACGCCGCAGCGCTCCAGCCACCACCTGCCATTCATGCAGCACCCAGCTGACGCAGCCGGCCTGGATCAGCGGGTCGCCAGCCAGGATCGCTTCGGCCTCGGCCCGATCCCGGGCCTCAAACAGCAGCATGCCGCCGGCTCCGGCGCCATTGAGCCCCTTGCATTCACGCCAGTAGCCGGTGCTGGGCTGGTGACCCAGCCGCTCCAGCTGGCCGATCCAGGCCAGATGGGCATGAAGATGGGCATCGAAACCGGCCCGGTCGACAACCCCTTGCTCCAGTTTCACGAACCACGGCATGGCATCCGATCTCGCCCGGCTCCCATCTTGATCCGGCACGACGCCGCATCCCGATGCTGAACTTCTCGATCGCCAACACCGTGACGGATCTGATCCAGGGCGATGTGCGCGAGCATCTGCCCCTGGCCAGCATTCCCCTCGAAGGCGATGTGCTGGGGCTCGGAACCACCACCAGCCTCGACAATGGCGAGCTGACCTTCCTCCACGACGGGAGCGAGCCCCGCACCCGCCTCTACAAGTGCGCGGCCGGGGACGGCAGCATCCGCCAGTTGCACCCGGGAGATGGCAGTGCCCATTTCCCCTACGTCTGCTTCAGTGGCGATGCCACGGCCCTGCGCCATCCGGTGGACCCCGCCTGCCTGGCAGCCAGCGAAGGACTGCCGCTGCAGCAGCGCATCGGAGCGGCGATCTCCTCCCTGAGCGAGCAGGGGCAGCTGGCCGAGGCACCGATCTACGGCCTGCGGCTGGGGCTGGAGTGGCACAGCCTGGTGATCACCGTGGCCTCCAAGCTCTGCATGGGACAGAAGCGGCGGAACCAGGCGCCGGAAGATCCGGGGGCGGCCGCCCAGGGGCTCTATGGCAGCCTCCAGCACTACCGCCTGGCTGCCGACGACCCCGGCGACGCCAATGATCCGATCCGCTTCCTGGGCCGCAGCCTCCACTGGGACTGCTGCGGCTTCTGGGACACGCAGCCGGAATCAGGGCGGGTGACCGTGCCGGTGGCCACAGCCCCGCTGCATCTGCATGGCTGCAGCCGCGATCTGCGCCATGGCGGCCACCTGCACCATGAACATCCGGGCAGCCGGTTGCGGCGGCTGGAGTGGCTGGCGATCTACCCACTCCAGCAGATCCGCATGCTGGGCTCCGACCTCGCCGTGGAGCAGCTCGGCTACAGCGATGGCCGGTTGGGTTTCCAGGTCAGCAATCGCGGCGAGCTGGATGTGAGCGATCTGGGGGTGGCGGTGGTGATCGACGATCGCTACTCCAGCCACCACTATCTGAGGCTTCCCTGGCTGGCAGCCGGCGAAACCCAGCCATTCAGCCTGCCCCTGCCGCTGCCGCCCGGACCCCATCAGCTGCTGGTGATGGCCGACCCCGAGCGCCATGTGCTGGAGCCCCTGGAATCGCAGGCGAACAATGCCGCCAGGCTCACGATCGAGCTCTGAGCCAGCCGGAAGCTAGCCGCAGCAGAGCAAAAAGCCTCAAAACGGAGAGGGTGGGATTCGAACCCACGGAAGGTTTCCCTTCAAACGATTTCGAGTCGTTCGCTTTCGACCACTCAGCCACCTCTCCAGCTTCGTCCGGCGCCACCGGAGTGGCGCGCACGAAGTGGAACTTTACGGAGCCGTCAGCCGGCCGGGCTCTGCAGCGATCCACTGCCGCCGCTGGCTTGCCAGCCCTTGGGTGCGGCCAGCCAGGCGCCACTCACCCAGATCCGCCGGGGAGCGGCCGCCGCCACAGCCTGCTGCTCGTGGCGACGGGGCCGGAAGCCCAGCCAGGTACCACTCCAGGCACCGCTGGGCAGAACCGTTTCCCCGGCGGCACCGGCCCGCTGCCAGGCCGTCATCGACTGCCGATCCGGCAGCAGCAGCCAGCGGTTTCCCCCCAGCGCCAGGCCATAGGCGCGGCTGTCAGCACTCAGGGGGGAGAGGGCCAGGCCAGGGCTCTCCAGGCGCTGACCTGGAGCCAGCGGCGTGCTGCCATCCGTGGCAGCCAGCACCAGCGACGCCTGGGCGCGCCAGCAGGCGGGTTCCGCCGCCGCCACCGGATCGAGCAGGGCAATCCAGTCGAAGCGGGCCAGGCCCAGTCCGGTGGCGAGCCTCGCGGCACTGGCACAGCTGAGCGCATCGGCGCGGCTGCTGACCAGGGCGCCGCGACCCTGGTGGCGGGCCAGCAGCAGATCACCGCCCCACTGGTGGATCAGCAGCAGCTGGTCGCCCCCCAGCAGGGCCAGGTGCAGGGCAAGGGTGAGCCCGACCCCGGCCGCCCCCAGACGCCGCCAGCGCAGGCTGGCCACCAGCCAGGGCAGCAGGGACAGAGCGAACAGCAGCACCAGCCAGGACTGGGGCCGCCCGATCTGCCACTGGGCCATCGGCAGGGCCGCAAAACCCCGCACCACCAGCAGCAGCAGCCCGGTGAGCAGCCCCAGCGGCCAGGCCAGCAGGGGCAGCAGCAGCGGCAGGGTCACGGCCGCCAGGGCCATCGCCATCGCCCCGAGGGTGAGCGGGGTGAGCAGGGGCGCCACCACCAGGTTGGCCGGCACCGCATAGAGCGGCACCACCCCGAAATGGAGCAGCTGCAGCGGCAGGGTCCAGAGCGAGGCCGCCAGCGGCACGGCCAGGCCCGCCCCGATCCAGCGGGCCCCCAGCCAGGCCGGCAGGCGCCGCACCAGGGCGCCCTCCAGATCCGTGGCGGTGAGGATCAGGCCGGCGGTGGCCGCCACCGAGAGCTGAAACCCCACATCCAGCAACCAGCTGGGGCGCACCAGCAGCATCAGCAGCACGCTGAGCAGCAACACCCCCAGGGGCCTGCTGCGGCCGCCGCTCTCAAGCACTGCGAAGGCCACTCCCCCCATCAGCACCGCCCGCACCACCGAGGGCTGGGGCCCAGCCAGCAGCAGAAACAGCAACATGGCGCCGACCGCCAGGGCCGCCCGGGGGGGCCGGCTCAGGTGACGCCCCAGGGCCATCACCGCCCCCAGCAGCACGGTGAGGTGGAAGCCGGAGGCGGCCAGCGCATGGGACAGTCCGGCCACCCGGAAGGCGTCGCGGACATCGCCGGGCACCGGCACCACGGCGCTGCCGAGCACCAGGGCGGCCAGCACCCCGCCCCGCTCCGGCCCGCAGGACCGCAGCAGGGCAGCCGCCATCCGCCGCCTGAGCCCGGCGATCGGCGTGGCCGGGCGCTCCAGCAGCTCGGCTTCGCCTTCCACCTGCAACTGGCTCCAGATCCCCTGGCGGGCCAGCCGCTCGGCCGGACCGCTCAGGAGCGGATGGGGGCCGGTGGCAGGTCGGCGCAGCTCACCGGCCACCGCCACTGTCCAGCCCTGCTGCAGCGCCGGACAGTGGCGGAAGAGAAGCTCGGTGCGGCCGCCGGCCTGCTCCAGCACGGCGCGGCAACCGCCCTGCTCCCCACGGGGCTGGGGATCACCGCCGAGCCGGCCCCGCAGCTGCACCGGCAGCCGAGCCAGGGGCGCGGCCGGCAGCAGCTGCACCGGATCAGCGGGGCCGGGCACCGGCTGCTGCGCCAGGCCCCAGAGCAGCAGGGCCGGCGCCAGCAGCAACAACAGCAGCCGCGGCCCCGGCGCCAGGCCATGCCGGCCCGCCTGCCACCAGGCGAGAGCGCTCAGCAGCACCAGACCAACAGCGCGGAGCGGCGCATCGAGGCCCAGCACCCCGAGGCTCAGCCCCAGCAGCGCCAGGGCCACCGTGAGCAAGGGCATGGAAAGACATGGCCGCGACAGCACTGACATCGAGCTCCGGCTCGGGACCGCACCCCTGAGGGTTCCCCGGCCGGGCCCGCTTGAACCCGGCGCTCAGAAACTCGGCAGCTTGAGCATCAGCTCACAGAGCTGGGGGCTGGGCAGCTCCTGGCCCAGCAGGAGCGCCACCAGTGCAGCGATCGGCCGCAGCCGGCAGGGCCAGATCGCCCGTTCGGTGAGGCGGCCGGCCTGGAAGGACCCTGCCAGCAGCACCACCACCAGCAGGGTGCGCTTCAAGGGGCGGGCTGCTCACCCGCGGAGGTGGCCGCCAGCAGCGGAAAGCCCAGGGCCTCCCGTTCCTGCAGCCAGCCTTCCGCCACCTGGCGGGCCAGATGGCGGATGCGGGCGATCGTGGCGGTGCGCTCGGTGACCGAAATCACGCCGCGGGCCTCGAGCAGGTTGAAGGTGTGGCTGCACTTGAGCACGTAATCGAGGGCGGGCGCTGGCAGGCGGCGCTCCACCAGATCAGTGGCCTCGGCCTCGTAGAGCGCGAACAGCTGCTGCAGCCGCTGGGGGTTGGAGGCCTCGAAGTTGTAGGTGCACTGGGCCTTCTCGAAGGGCAGCCAGATCTCGCCGTAGGAGCGCTGCTCGTTCCAGCGCAGCTCCCAGATGCTCTCCACATCCTGGAGATACATGGCGAGGCGCTCGAGGCCATAGGTGATCTCGATCGACACCGGCCGGCAGTCGAGGCCGCCGCACTGCTGGAAATAGGTGAACTGGGTGACCTCCATGCCATCGAGCCACACCTCCCAGCCCACACCCCAGGCGCCCAGGGTGGGCGATTCCCAGTTGTCTTCCACGAAGCGGATGTCGTGATCGGCGGCGCGGATGCCGAGCGCTTCGAGCGAAGCCAGATAGGTTTCCTGGATGCCATCCGGCGACGGCTTGATCAGCACCTGGTACTGGAAATAGTGCTGGGCGCGGTTGGGGTTGTCGCCGTAGCGGCCGTCGGTGGGGCGGCGGCAGGGTTCGGGGTAGGCCACGGCCCAGGGCTCCGGGCCGATCGCCCGCAGCACCGTGTGGGGGCTCATCGTGCCGGCGCCCTTTTCGGTGTCGTAGGGCTGCAGCAACAGGCATCCCTGCGCTGCCCAGAACCGGTTCAGGGTGGAGATGATGTCCTGGAAAAGCATCGGCCGATCCTCTCAGAGTGGGTTCAGGCCACCAGCTGGAGCAGACCCATCAGCCCTGCGGCGATCGGCCGATGCCGGACGGCCGTGAAGCCGGCATCGCGCGCCAGCTGCTCCTGTTCGGACGCGATCGGGAAGCGCTCCAGGCTCGTCTCCAGATAGGCGTACTGCTCCGGCAGCTCGAACCAGCGGGCGGCCGGCACCACCAGGCGGCGGAGGTAGAAGCGCTGGAAGCCGGCGGTCAGGGAGCCGGCCTGGGTGGAGGAATCCGGGCGGTTGAAATCCAGCACCGCCGCACGGCCGCCTGGGCGCAACAGCCGCCGCAGTTCCTTCAGCCCCGCCGCCGGGTCGGCCAGGTTGCGCAGGCCGTAGGCCATCACCGCACCGTCGGCGGCTCCGGTGGCCAGGCCCGTGGCCAGGGCATCCCCCTGCTGCCAGCGCACGGGCAGCCAGGGCTGCAGCCGGCTGCGCCGACGGGCCACGGCCAGGGGAGCGGCGGCGGCATCCAGCCCCAGCACATCCCCCCCGGGCCGGAGCCTCTCCGCCAGCAGCAGGGCGAGATCGCCGGTGCCGCAGCAGAGATCCAGCAGCCGCTGGCCGGGCCTGGGGCGCAGCCAGTGGACTGCCTGCCGTTTCCAGAGGCGATGCAGACCCAGGCTGAGCAGGTCATTGAGCTGGTCGTAGCGGGGTGCGATCGCTTCGAAGAGCTCACGGACCGCTTCGGGATCTCCGGTCGTCAAGGGGCCGCCGCCGATGGCTGCTCAGGAGGATGGCAGAGCGGCGCAGCGCTCAGGCTCCACCAGACAATCGAGGGAGCGATCCCAGGGAAGGAGAGCCGAATCGGTGCTGAGCACCCCATCACCACTCAGAAAGCCCTGGCCGAGGCCGACAGCCAGCAACCGGTTGGGGCTGGCGAAGGTGAGAACCATCACCGTGGTGAGGCCGACGGCCGCGGAGCAGACCATGCAGCCGGCCAGCATCAGCGAAAATTCCTGGCGATCGTTGGCGGCCTGCATCAGCGAGAGAGCCCACGCCACCAACGCGACAACCAACACCATCGTCAAGAGGGCGACGGCGGTTGAGGCGGGGGAAACGGCAGCCGGCACGGAGAAGCGAGAGCAGTGAAACCAACGTCCAACTCCCTTAAGCAATTGTAATCTCCGCCACCGACCCTTGCGACTCCTCCAGGGGCCGGATCAGCAGCCCCCGCTCCAGCAGACCCGTCTTGATCTGCTGGATGCTGAGCACGCCATCGTGCAGCAGGGAGGCGAGCAAAGCCGCCGCCGCCTGGCCCTGCTCGAGGGCGGCGGCGATGTGGTCGATGCTGCCGGCGCCACCGGAGGCGATCACCGGCACCGCCACGGCGCTGGCCACGGCACGGGTGAGTGCCAGGTCGTAGCCGGCCTGGGTGCCATCGCCATCCATCGAGGTGAGCAGGATCTCACCGGCACCGAGCGCCACGACCCGGCGGGCCCAGGCCACCGCATCGAGACCGGTGTTCTCGCGGCCGCCCTTCACGTAGACATCCCAGCCGGAGCCGTCGGTGCGGCGGCGGGCATCGATCGCCACAACGATGCACTGACAGCCAAACAGGCGGGCCCCCTCCGCCACCAGCTCCGGCTGGCGCACCGCCGCGGAGTTGAGGCTGACCTTGTCGGCGCCGGCGCGCAGCAGCTCGGTGATCCCCTCGACGCTGCCGATGCCGCCCCCCACCGTGAACGGGATGGTCAGCGCCTCGGCGGTGTGGCGCACCAGTTCCACCAGGGTGGTGCGCCCCTGATGGCTGGCGGCGATGTCGAGGAAAACGAGTTCATCGGCGCCGGCGGCGTCGTAGCGGCAGGCCAGCTCGACCGGATCACCGGCATCGCGCAGCCCGACGAAGTTCACCCCCTTGACCACCCGACCGTCGGCCACGTCGAGGCAGGGGATCAGGCGCTTGGCGACCATGGCAGCTGGGCAGAGGAAGGAAGAGAACGGCGCTGTTAAGGTTGCGCCACTTGTCCAGCCGCGCAGGCCATGACTCAGGCTCTCACCCCAGGCTCGATCACTGTGGGCTCCAGGGTGAAGATCACCCGGGTGCGCGACCGCATCCCCGCTGATCTTGTCGAGGTGCTCAAGAAGGATGCCTCCGGCACCGTGAGCGGCTACAAGATGACCGACGGCAGCGGCATCGGCGTTGTGGTGGAACTGAGCGACGGCAGCAGCGGCTGGTTCTTTGACGACGAGATCGCGCCAGCCTGAGGGTGTCGATCATGCTGGTGACCCCCGCTTCGGTCTGTTGAGCGACGCACCCGACTCCCCCTCCAGCAGCGGCGGCGCCCGCCAGTTGCTGGGCATGAAAGGTGCCAGCGGCACCAGCAGCCTCTGGAAGCTGCGGCTGCAGCTGATGAAGCCCGTCACCTGGATTCCGCTGATCTGGGGGGTGATCTGCGGTGCCGCGGCCTCAGGGCAGTTCCACTGGAACGGCAGGGATCTGGTGGCGGCGATCGCCTGCATGGTGATGAGCGGGCCCCTGCTAGCCGGCTACACCCAGACCCTCAACGACTATTACGACCGCGAGATCGACGCGATCAATGAGCCCTACCGGCCGATCCCGTCGGGGGCGATCGGTCTGGGCCAGGTGCAGGCCCAGATCTGGGTGCTGCTGGTGGCCGGGCTGGCGGTGGCCTGGGGCCTCGACCTCTGGGCCGGCCACAGCACGCCGGTGCTGCTGCTGCTCGCCCTGGGCGGCTCCTTCGTGAGTTACATCTACTCGGCCCCGCCGCTGAAGCTCAAGCAGAACGGCTGGCTCGGCAACTACGCGCTCGGCGCCAGTTACATCGCCCTGCCCTGGTGGGCGGGCCAGGCGCTGTTCGGCCGGCTCACCTGGACCACCGCGGCGCTCACCCTGGCCTACAGCCTGGCGGGCCTGGGCATTGCCGTGGTCAATGATTTCAAGAGCGTCGAAGGCGACCGGGCCCTGGGGCTGCAGTCGTTGCCGGTGGTGTTCGGCATCGAGCGGGCCAGCTGGATCAGCGCCGTGATGATCGACCTGTTCCAGCTGGCCATGGTGGGGGTGCTGATCGCGATCGACCAGCACTTCGCGGCGGTGCTGCTCGTGCTGCTGATCATTCCCCAGATCACCTTTCAGGATCTCTGGCTGCTGCGCGATCCGGTGAGCTTTGATGTGAAGTATCAGGCCAGCGCCCAGCCTTTTCTGGTGCTCGGCATGCTGGTCACGGCTCTGGCGATCGGCCACAGCCGGCTGACGGTGGGCCTGTGAGCGCCACGGCCCGCCGGACGGAGCGGAGCCAGCTGCGCCGGAGCCGGCGCCGCCAGCTGCTGATCGCAGCCGTGCTGGCTGCCGGCGCCGGCAGCCTGCTGGCCTATGGCCAGTGGGCCCTGGTGCGGGGCATCGATGGCCTGTTACCGGAAACGCAGCGGATCAACACCTTCAACCGGCCCGGCACGGTGACGGTGCTCTCGGCTGACGGGCAGGTGCTGCAGAAGCTCGGCCCCGCCACCCGGGAGAAGGTGTCGAGCGGCGAGATGCCCAAGCTGCTCCGCCAGGCCTTCGTGGCCGCCGAAGA
The DNA here is from genome assembly GCF_025128115.1 of Synechococcus sp. CS-1326. Classification (NCBI taxonomy): domain Bacteria; kingdom Bacillati; phylum Cyanobacteriota; class Cyanophyceae; order Synechococcales; family Synechococcaceae; genus Synechococcus; species Synechococcus sp. CS-1326. The sequence goes on from NZ_JAHLYV010000009.1 coordinate 128,673, forward strand.
CCGGCGTTTCTATGAGCACGGCGGCATCGATCCGGTGGGGATCGGACGGGCGATGCTGCGCAACATCCGCAGCGGCGCTGTGGAGGAGGGGGCCAGCACGATCACCCAGCAACTGGCCCGCACGGTGTATCTCAGCCAGGACCGCACCCTGGTGCGCAAGCTCAAGGAGGCGGCCCTGGCCGGCAAGCTCGAGCGCGAGTTCAGCAAGCAGCAGATCCTCGACCAATACCTGAACTACGTGTATCTGGGCTCCAGCGCCTACGGCGTCGCCGATGCCGCCTGGATCTACTTCTCGAAAACCCCCGCCCAGCTCACCCTGCCGGAGGCGGCCCTGATCGCCGGCCTGCCGCCGGCCCCGTCGGTGTATTCACCGCTGGTGAATCCGGATCTGGCCCTGAAACGACGGGCGGTGGTGCTGGAGCGGATGCAGGAGGCGGGCTTCATCGACGGGGCCCAGCGGGCCGAAGCCAACGCCACGCCGCTGACGCTCAAGCCGGCCCTGCCGAAGTACTGGAACAGCCAGGCTCCCTACTTCACCAGCTGGGTGGCCCAGGAGCTGCCGAAGGTGCTCACCCCGGAGCAATTGGAGGTGGGTGGTCTGACGATCCGCAGCAGCCTCAACCTGACCTGGCAGCAAGAAGCGCAGCGGGTGATCAACAGCAGCGCCTACGGGGGGCTGGAGGGGGCGCTGGTCACGATCGAACCGGGCACGGGCCTTGTGCGGGCGATGGTGGGCGGCAAGGACTATGAAGCCAGCCAGTTCAACCGGGCCACCCAGGCGCTGCGCTCCCCCGGCTCCACCTTCAAGCTGTTCGTGTACCTCACCGCCCTGAAGGAGGGCATGCGGCCGGAAACGGTCATTCTCGATTCGAAGCGCTGCTTTGCCGGCTACTGCCCCAAGAACTTCGGCGACCGCTACATCGGCCGGGTGTCGATGGCCACGGCCCTGCAGAACTCGCTGAACATCGTGGCGGTGGCCCTCGGCCAGATGGTGGGCCTCGACAAGGTGATCGCCACAGCCCAGAGCCTGGGCATCACCCGCGAGCTGGGGCGGTTCTATCCGATGGTGATCGGCGCCTACGAGCAGACGGTGCTCGACATGACGGCGGCCTACGCCGGTGTGGTGAACAGGGGCGTGTTCGTGCCACCCACCCCGTTCGAGGAGATCAGCGGCCCGAACGGCGAGCTGCTCTGGAGCCGCCGCCTGCAGGGTGAGCGGGGCAGGCGGGCGGTGGACAGCGACATCGCCGACGCGATGGTGTGGATGCTGCAGAAGGTGGTGCGGGCGGGCACCGGCGGTGGCGCCTCCCTGGCGGACCGGCCGGTGGCGGGCAAGACCGGCACCTCGGAAGGCGCCCGCGATCTCTGGTTCGTCGGCTCGATTCCCCAGCTCACCACCGGCATCTGGCTGGGCTACGACAACAACCGCAAAACCGGCAGCGACAGCGGCGCCGCCGCCGCCGCCTGGGGGCGCTACATGCGCCTGGTGGTGAAAGATCTGCCGGTGCGCGAGTTCCCGCCCAAGCCGGTGCTCACCGGCTCGTTCCGGGCCGGCAAGCCGAAGGCCGAGAAGCCCTGGGCGCGCCAGGAGCCTGTCACCCGGGACGAGACCCGGCCCTGGGAACCGGATCGATCGGAGCCGACGACCAGCAGCCCGGCCATCGAGGAGTGGCGGCCACGGTTGAGCCCCGAGGAACCGGCCCCCGTTCAGCCCCGCAACGACCCGGCGCCGGCGGCGGCTCCCGCCCCCAGGCCGGAAGCGATGCCGGCGCCCGCACCGGCCGCCGCTCCCCCACCGGCACCCGCCGCCCCGGCGCCACCGAGCGCTCCACCGCCGCCGGTGGCACCGCCTCCTCCCTGAGCCTCCTCCCTGAGCCGCCTCCCTGAGCCGGCACCCTGAACCTTCAACCCGGAGCCTGCAGCACAGCGGCGTAGAAGCCGTCGCCACCGCCGGGCCGCGGCCAGAGCTGCCGCTCGGCGAGCTGGCTCCAGCCTGGCCGGCCGGCCAGGAAGGCCCGGATCAGCTCCCCGTTCTCGGCGGGATGGACGGTGCAGGTGGCATAGACCAGGCGACCGGCCGGCTTGAGCAGGGGCACCATCCCCTCCAGCAGGCGTCGTTGCAACACCACCAGCTCATCGATCGTGGCGGGTTCGATCCGCCAGCGGGCATCGGCGTGGCGGGCCAGGGTGCCCAGGCCGGAGCAGGGGGCATCGAGCAGGATCCGATCAAAGCGCTCCTCCGCCGCTGCGCCTGCCACCGGGTCCGCCGTCAGCTCGGCCGCATCGGCCTGGCGCAGCTGGATGGAGGAGAGGCCGAGCCGATCAGCGTTGGCCCGCACCCGCCGCAGCCGGCCGGCCGAACGATCGACCGCCACCACCGTGCCCTGATCGCCGATCAGCTCAGCGAGGTGGGTGCTCTTGCCGCCGGGGGCGGCGCAGGCATCGAGCAGCCGCTCACCGGGGCGGGGATCCAGCAGGGGGGCGATGGTCTGGGCGGCACGATCCTGCACGCACCAGTGCCCCTCGCTGTAGCCGGGCAGGCTGCGCAGGTCGCCGCAGCGGCCCAGCAGGGTGAGCCCCCAGGGTGTTTCCTCCAGCGGTTCGGCCAGCTGGCCGGCGGCGCTGAAGGCGGCGAGCACCGCGTCCCGGCTGGCCCGCAGGGGGTTGACGCGCAGATCGAGGGGAGGTGGCTGGTTGGCGGCGAGAGCGAAGGCCTCGACCTGATCCGGCGGCAGCCAGCCCAGCAGCTCGGCCGCCAGCCAGTCGGGCAGGGAGTGACGCAGACCGAAGGCGGCGGCGGCGGGATCAACACCGGCTGGCAAGGGCAGGGGAAGATCAGCCTGGGGACGGCGCAGGAAGGCCCGCAGCAGGCCGTTCACCACCGGCGCCAGGCGGGCCAGGCCATCGAGCTTGGCCAGCTCCACCGTGGTGCTCACCGCCGCCGAAGCGGGCACCCGCTCGGTGGCGAGCAGCTGGTAGAGGCCGAGGTGCAGCAGCCAGCGCAACCGGGGCGGCTGGCGGTCGGCCGGCACCCGGCCAAGCTGATCGAGCCAGGCATCGAGCCGGCGGCGCTGGCGGATCGCCCCGAAGCAGAGCTCGGTGGCCAGGGCCCGATCCGGCGGCGACAGCGGCAGGCGCTGCAGCTCCCGCTCCAGGGCCAGATCGGCATAGGCGCCGGCCGCCACCGCCTGCAGCGCCCGCCAGGCCACCCGGCGCGAATCAAGCCCGACGGCCTCCGGCGCAGTGCTCATAAGGGGGGCGTGCTCATGGGGTGGGGGTGCTCAGGCGATGGCAGCGGTGCTGGGGCGGGCCAGGGCGGCCTCCACAGATAGCGCCGCAGGGGGAGGCGGCCCTCGTCGTCGACGGGGATGCCTTCGGCGATCAGCAGCTCGCGCTGGATCCAGTCGCTGCCTTCACGGCTGAGGCTCATGCTGATCTGGCCGCGGGCATTGACGACCCGGTGCCAGGGGATCTCGGACGGCAGGCTGAGGCGACGCAGGGCCCAGCCCACCTGACGGGCGCAGCCGAAGGCACCGATCCGATCAGCGATCTGGCCGTAGGTGGCCAGCTGGCCGCAGGGAATCAGGGCCACAGCGGCGTAGACCCGCTGATCGAAGCCACGGGGCGAAGCCGGCTCGGCAACAGCCATGACCAGATCCAACCGCAGGCTCAGGCGGGAAGATCCTGTCACCAGCGGCGACCGATCCGGTTGAGCTGCGGGCAGGGATCAACCGTAGAACGAATTCCTGTTCTGTTTCGTTCGATGACGGCCCCCAACCCCGCAGCCCATTCGCCCAGCCGCCCGGGAAGACGCCCGATGGCCTGGATGCCCGCCGTGGGGGCCACCGGCCTGGCCCTGCTGCTCTCCAGCTGCGCCATGGTCCGCAGCCAGGAAACCGTGCGGACCCCGAGGCTGGCCGCGGCCCCGGCCGGCAGCTGCGGCGCCGGGAAGCTCAGCGCCGAGCAGGTGTTCAGCCGGGCCAGCAAGGGGGTGGCGGTCGTCTCGACGGGGAGCGGCATGGGCAGCGCCTTCGTGGTGGCGCAGCAGGACGGGCAGACCTTTCTGGTCACCAATGCCCACGTGGTGCGGGGCAGCGAAACTGTGCGGCTGAAGTGGGTGGACGGCGCCGGCGACAGCGCCCGGGTGGTGGCCCGTGGCGGTGGCGACAGCCCCAGCACCGACCTGGCCCTGCTGGCGGTGGATGGCCAGCGGGGCGTGCCGCTGGCGCTGGGCGACAAGGCGGCGGCGGTGGGCCAGGAGGTGTTCGTGATCGGCGCGCCGAAGGGGCTGGAGTTCAGCCTGAGCCGGGGTGTGGTGAGCAGCCTGCGGCAGCAGAACGACATCCTGCAGATCGATGCGGCGATCAACCCGGGCAACTCGGGCGGTCCGGTGCTGGATGCGGGCAACTGCGTGGCAGGCGTGGCCACCTTCAAGCTCAACGACAGCGAGGGGCTCAATTTCGCGATTTCCAGCTCGGTGGTGCGCAACTTCCTGGCCAACCTGCCGGCGGCGGGCGTGGCGGCTGATCGGGCCAGCCAAGCTGAGCAGCCCGATCGCGCCGCCGAATCCGAAGCTGGAGCCGGAGCCGGCGAAACGGTCTGCCTGTTCAAGCGACCGGAGAGCGAAACGGCCGAGTCGATTCCCTGCCGGCTGAGCGGCACCCGGACCGCCGGCGGGCAGACGATCTATCAGCTCGCCTGGGCCGACGGTTCGCGCAACGCCTACGCCTTCTTCCAGGGCGGCCGGGTGGCGATCCGGGCCGACGATGGAGCCGGCGGCAGCAGGACCGACCAGGGCAGCTTCCAGGTGAGCGAGGCCGGCGTGGCGGTGCGCAGCAGCGGCGATTCAGTCGCCGTGATCCCCGGCCTGGATCCGGTGCTGAACGTAGGCGCAATGCTGAACTGAGAGGCCCTCGCCGCGCCTCGATCCATGCCCCTGCTGCCGCGCCGCTTCGAGCGGCTGAAGGCCGTGCTGAACCGGCGGATGGCGGATCTCACGGTGCTACTGGAGGCGGTGGACAAACCCCACAACCTCTCGGCGATCCTGCGCAGCTGCGATGCGGTGGGGGTGCTGGAAGCCCACGCGGTGAGCCTGGCGGGCCGCAGCCGCCGCTACAACCACACGTCGCTGGGCAGCGAGAAGTGGGTGAAGGTGCACCCGCACGCCACGGTGGAGGACGCACTGCAACGGCTGCGGCAGGAGGGCTTCCGGATCTACGGCACCCAGCTGGGCAGCGCGGCGGTGGACTACCGGCAGTGTGATTTCACCGGCCCCACCGCCTTCGTGCTGGGGGCGGAGAAATGGGGCCTGAGCGCGGCGGCGGCGGCCGGCGTGGATCAGGGGCTGTTCGTGCCGATGGGCGGCATGGTGCAGTCGCTGAACGTGTCGGTGGCGGCGGCGGTGCTGCTGTTCGAAGCGCTACGCCAGCGGCAGGCGGCGGGGCTGCTGCCACTGGCCGGGGAGGGGGTGCCGGCGGAGCGGCGCCAGCGGTTGCTGCTGGAGTGGGCCTACCCCCAGGTGGCGGAGTGGTGCCGCCGCGAAGGCCGCCCCTACCCCGAGCTCACGGCGGAGGGGGCACTGGCTGAGGAGCTGCCGCGCACGCTGCGGCTGCGCTGCTGAGCAAAGGCCCCTTCACAAGGCAGAACCGCCTTACACTGAACTTCTTGCGTGGCGGGACGATGTCAACCCTGACCGTGACCAGCAAGGGGCAGGTCACCCTGCGCAAAGAGCTGCTCGGCCATCTGGGCGTCAAACCGGGCCAACGGGTGGACGTGGAGGTGCTGCTGGCTGACTACGAGACGCTCCTGGGCGGGCAGGCAGCTACGTCGCTGACCACCGGGATCCCTTCGATCGCCTGCTGGCAGCCCAGGCGGAACTCAATCAGCTGACGCTGGTGAGCTGTGATCCCACCTTCCAGCAGTTTCCCTGCAGGGTGCTGTGGTGACCCCGCCCACTCCTACGATCCCCCCATGCCCACCACCAGCCTCTGCCCCTGGCACCAGCCGCGGCCTTTTGAGCTGCCGGTTCTGGGTGCGGGCGTGGACGGGGAGCGGCAGGCGGCCACGGCAGCCATTCTGAAACGGCTGGCGGCGGGGCCTGGCGTGAAGGCGCTGGTGCTGTTTGGCTCCCGCGCCCGCGGCACGGCGGCAGCCGGATCGGATCTGGATCTGCTGCTGATCACGCGGGAGGCGCAGCTGGAAGGCCAGGCTTTGCAGCAGGCCTGGCGGCAGTACTACCAGCAGCTTCGGGATCTGCCGCTGCCGGTGGATCTGGTGGTGATGGGCTGGGAAGAGGCCGACCGGATGGCCGGATCGCGCTGGCATGTGGTGAGCCTGGCGGCACGGGAGGGGTGGTGCTCCATGCCACCGAGTGAGGATGCGGCCCTGCTGATGCAGAGCGTGGAGCGTCACCTGAAAGGGATGGCGCTCACGATGCACCCCGACTACCCTGATGAAGACTGGGGATTCTCAGCCCAACAGGCGGTGGAGAAGCTGCTCAAGGCCCTGATCGTGCTGGGCGATGAGCGTCCTCCTCTGACCCACGAGCTGAGGCCGCTGGCGGCGATGGCCCGGCAGCTGCTCAGCGATGACCTGCTGAACTTGCAGGTGTATGCGGTGGAAGCACGCTACCGGCCGGGGCCTTTCCCCCTGCCGACCAGCCGGGAGGCCCTGCGCCGGGAGATCGAGGCCTTCCAGGCGCAGGTGGGCCAACAACTGGCCGCTCAACAACGGCTGGAGCAGGACGAGACGGCCTGATTGGCCATTGGCTGGCTCGTCGCTTCAGCCAATAAGGCACCATTCAGCTCAGGGCCAGCCGGGTCATACCCGCGAGGAAGTACTGGAGTGGATCCCCTCCCCGGCGCGGCAACACGTCCACGGTGCCGGCAACGATCAGCTGTTGCAGGGCCTGGGCACCACGGGCAGCCCAGGCTTCCAACCGTTGCCAAAGGGTGCTTCCAAGCAGGCCGCGCAGATCACCCCGGAACAGCTCATGCAGAGCGTCGATCACCTCGTCTTGCACGGGGCGAGCGCACGGGCTGGCTGGGGTCCAGTTGCAGCGATTGGTAGCGGGCCTGCAACAGCAGGTGAACTTCATTCAGGTCAAGGGGTTCGAGCACCACCGGATCACTGAACACGGAACGCACCTGGGTGTGACCCTGCACGACGGTGCGGACGGCATCGGTGGTCCCCCACCACGATCGTGTGCAGGCCATCAAGCAGCAGGACCTGGTCCCGAATGCTGCGCAGGAGATCGGCGGCACGGGCTGCATCGGCCTCACTGAGGTTCTCGAGACTGTTGAGGTGCAGCACCCTTGGTCCATCCAGCACCAGGGCGCCAGGGGGCGAGGAAACGGCCTGGGTGTTGGTGCCACCCGCCCCAAACCCGGCGGCCGAAACCGTGAAGCCACCACCACGCAGACGGATGGTGCGCACCAGCTGCTGCGCCGCCGACAAGGCGGCTCCACTCGCCTGGGGCTTGGAGGCCAGAACGGCGTCGTAGGTGCCAGCGAGCAGAAGGCCGATCAGATCTTCACTGGCCAGATCGGCGGTGATCGGAATGATCTCGGCTGAGGTCCAGTAGCCGCTCGTTCTGGCGCCCCACGAACAGGCTGAGCGGGGTTGCCACCGAGTCGGGGCGGAGGGTGGCCTGAAAGAAGGGGGAGGAGCCGAGGTTGTAGAGCCTCCACAGATTCGGGAGAGGCATCGCAGAGCTATCGCCGGGAGCAGACCACCTCCCAATAGTGGTCCCTTATTGGGAGTTTTCCCAATACCCAGATCAATAGGGCATCAACCCATCGCCACGCTGCGGCAGTGATTCCAACGTCTGCCGCTGGCGAGCCGAAGGCAGCCAGCAGGCCAAGCCGATGCCGGCCAGCTCCAGCAGAGCGAAATGACCGGCCAGCAAGGCAATGGCCATGAAGGCCACGGAGAGGATGTGCTCCAGCAGGCCGATCACGTCATCGCCGTTGGCGGAGCCAAGGACCCAGAGCAGCACCGAGGCGGAAAGCAACACCATGGCGAGCCAGAAGGGCATGGGGGAGCAACGACAGCGGAACATCCAGCCTTCAATCATCGGCGACGAACGCCCGCAGGTGTGTTCAGCCAGAACCATTCGATCGGAGGCCACTCGGCAAACGCGGAAATCGGGTCAAGCCTGAGAGCAAACCAATTAAATTATGAGAGTTTGATGAGAGCCGAGCTAGAGAACAGAAAATTGGTCGTCTTCGATTCCACAAAACCGAATGGAATAGGGTTAGAGCCAGAAACTCCCTGACAAGGCAGGAACGGTCAGAATAGTTGGAAACACTGGGTTCTGAGCCCTCTCACAGGGTGTGCTTAGGACTGAGACAACAGCATGGCCCGATTGCGGGAGCCGAAGATTCGCTGTAAGTTGAGGAAGTTAAAAGGATTCCCCCAATGCAAGCGAAAACCAAACTCCTGGTTCTCAACCAGCTCAACCAACGCCACGGAAATTCCACCGGCCTCGCCAAGGGATTCACTTTGGTTGAACTGATGATCGTTGTGGCGATCGTCGGTATTCTTTCCGCCGTTGCTCTGCCCCTTTACCTTCAGGCCCGCAACGCTGCCGCCGCCGGAGCCCGTGTGGGTGAAGCATTGGGCCTCGGCAAAGAATGCGCGACCTTTGTCGCATCTGGTGGTATTGGTGTACCACCCACCAACGCTGGTAACTCAACTGTTAACTGCGCTGCAGGTGCCACTGGTTCGGTGGCGGCTACATTCACTGCCGGTGCAGCTGGAATACGTTGCCTCACATCTGTCAGCACAACTTCTAGTGCAACAGTCACCGTCAACATTGCCACCACCGGGGCATTGACCTGTACTTTTACTTGATAGCTTTGTAAGCACCGAGTGGTGCAATCAAGTTCTTTGTCTCTGAGACCGGCTCATGGAATGAGCCGGTCTTTTTCCTTGCTTATCTTCATTCTCATAAATCATAAGACTTGCTCTGTATGATTGATTAAGTCGGCAGCGTCGAACAGCAAACTGTGGGCTAGCTCGCACTGACAAGAGGGCCTTGCTGTGGCGTTTGGAAAGGCGGAAGAGTCTAAAATAGTTGGCAGGAGCGGCAAAGCATGCCAAAGGGGTACTTGATTAGGTAGCTAGCTCCGCACTCCTCATGAAGCGTTCCGGCCGAGGGCCGCAGCTGCAGATGGCATGAACCACTCGCTCAGTCATCGTCGCCAAGTTGAAGCGCCGATTGAAGCGGTAATTGAAGGCACCCAGGTAGCGATCAGCGTACTTATCGAATTTCAGGGCATGGAAGGTGCCGCTGAAGCTGATTTTCAGGTTGCTGAGCACCGTGTTGATCCAGCGAAATTCCGGAAGTTCATTGGGATGGCGACCCTTCACGACCACAGGTTGATGGAGGCAACCGACTTCTGCCACAGCGCGGAAGCAGGCCAGCCCGTCAGAGATCACCTCACATCCAATCGCCAGTGAATCCTGAATCCAGTCAGCGATGGCGACACACGAGCACGTCGCCA